>NZ_JCAQOZ010000012.1:0-447682 GCF_059567945.1 Paraburkholderia sp. BGA-UO-ETr-F12
TCTGCCGCAACCAGCCCTCTCTCAGCTTACTTCTTCAAGGCACGTCAAGTATTCGCTTCGCCGGGCTGGCGCCCGTACTTGACCCGCCAACCCACCCACTGAGAATTGAAAAGAGGCCTTTATTTGGGAACGATGCCAGAAAGTCCTCTTCGACCCGAGCTTCAGAATGTGCTACTGCGAGCGACTGGAACAGATTTACAGACGATGGCAGATCACACCGTTTTAGGACCCCTGCTTCACCATTTCAATCTGCCGACGTGGGTGCCGTTCCCCTTCCTACCTGTTCCGCTGTGGCGTGGTGCTGGTGCCGTTCTCGTACTTGCGGCCGTGATGTTTAGCGCGCTATTGCGAAAGGCGCTCTCCACTCGGGCCTGCAAGTTCTTGGGATACATCTCATTTCCCTTGTACCTTACGCATGGGAACGTGATCGACCTGACGGCGAAACCGGCATTCGACTGGACGGCTAGTGCAGGATTTAGTCCGAACGCGGCTCTAGTTGTCGCGCTGATCGTCTATGTGTCCATATCGCTCGGCGTCGCAACGGTCTTTGCGAATCTCGTTGAGGGCCGAGCGCTTAGGTGGTCCGAGCGAGTGGCAAGCTTCGTCGGGAACCAATCTGATCGATTTAGTGCCTGTAAGCTGGTCAAGTTATTCCCTGAGGGTCGTTCAGATAATGAACGTGCAGCCGAAACTCGGATTAGGGATTGATATCGCTAACGTACCAATACCGGGGATCGAGCCTTATATCGCCCGTTCGTACTAAGATCGGAGCGCGACGTCTTATACGTCGAGGATGCCGACACCGAGTCTCCTCAAACAAAGTATAAGAGCCTATCTTTGATGCTTGCGATATTGTTGACATCGGCGCATGAGGCCTCCTGTTGTCGATCGGACTTGTTTTGATCAAAGATCTGAACGTCCATGTTGGTGCACTGCACGCGCCTCTACCGAAATATTGAGTCATCCGCAGCGTTTCTCGTCCGTCTCTGGGCCGACGTTGTGTCAGCCCAAAGATGAAGCGGGGCAGACCGAGCTACGACGATGATGCCTCGATCAGCGGAGAGTAAGCAATTCGAAGCCGCCGTTTACGTACTTCGTTTGCGACGAGATCAGCAACTACCGCCCCCCGATAAGAGTCGGCCAACACCGACTGAAGTAATTCCGTTCTGCAGAAAAAGAAGTGGTTTGGCACGCGAACGGCGGTTTGCGGCTTCAAAGCCAGCGCAAACGGCCCAGGATCATCGCGCCGCATACCCCGACCTGACCAAAGATTCGCTTGAGGTTCGCAGCACGCGATCACGCGGTTCGAGCTTGAAAGCACTCGTCCGCTCACAAGCGCTACATCCGGATGCATCTCGAAGATGCGCATTGCCTCCCAAGCCGCTGCGTCGGACAGTTGGTATCGATCGTCTATCCAGAGGACATACGGTTCCGTCAATGCGTTGATAGCGCTGACTAGTTCTGCGCAGCCTGCGTTTGTGTCGAATCGCACTTGCCAACGGATGACTGAGTCTTTCGATTCAGCGGCCTCAGCGTCCAAATTTGCTTTGCCTACCTTAATGCCAGCAATCGACAGGGGATCATGTGGCAACCGTAGGATGCCGTACTGTTCCGCGCCTCGATCAATTGGAAAGACATCAACTGCATAGAGGTTGGGGTTCGGTTGACTGTCAATCGAACGTTGGAGAACGTGTTTGACGGAGTTAATCGATCCGATGTTCACGCTGCCGCTGTTGCTCGAGGAGGTCGCGTGTGCGCGCCAGTGATAGAGGACGTGGGGGATATGCGCGATGCGATCGCCAGCGTCCGCGAAGCGAGTAACAGAATCCCAGTCGTGACAGAATTCCGCTCCTTTGTCGCAATAGACATCTAGGGCGAGCGCACGATCGCGTCGGAACGCGCATGCGTGCCATACATAAGAGTCAGCCCGATTAAGCACCGGGTCAAAATCAGCACGCCTCAAATGGTCGTCGAGCCGATCGTCATACTGAATATCTTCATCTGAAAATACAAACGATGGCTTGTCTGCAGCATTCAGTGCTTCTGCCATCAACTCCAGCGCGTCGACAGTCAGGAGATCATCGGCATCCATGGGAATGATGAAATCCGCAGTTGCCCGCTCGATGCAATAGCGAAGACCGCCAACGATTCCAAGTGCCTCTGCCTTGTAGGCGCGGATTCTGGAATCGCTTGCAATCAACTCTTCAAGAATCTGTCTGGTATCGTCCGGGATGGGGCCGTTCTCAAGGATGATCCATTCGCTGAACGGCAATGTTTGACTTAGAACAGACTCGGCGGTCTTTCGGAAAAGCTCGGCGGGTGAGCGGCTATATAGCAATGTCAACAATGCGAACTTCGCCTCGACCTTATCGCCTGAAGGCGAAGCTAACCTACGACTGATCAGATCGGAGTGGAAGGTTTCGTTCCAGGACAACTCGATATCAGCCAGACGTTTGCTTTCCTGCTCCTTCCGTATTGCTAGCGAGGTCCCGCTGAATGCCCGATGGCTGTCCAGATCAAGTCGTCGTGAAAGAGTCGAGTTGTCGATGACGAGATCCGGGAACGCTTTACGGAAGGCTAGGGCCTCGTTTTGAGCAATCGCTGTGAATCGATACGTGCTATCAGCGAGGAAGAACGGTGTGTATACGACGCGTTGGTTGCGCCGCCGCGCGGCTGCGCCGAGCCAGATTCCGAGGTGCTCTAGCTCTATGCCGGTCCCCACTAGTGCCGCAAGCACCTCACGCAATAGTTCTGTCCTGACTACGCAATGCTGCACCGAAACTGCGCTCACCGAGTGAGGTTTCCACATCTGGCAGAAATAGCCAGAGTCTGCGACGTTCCGTGTCGTGTTGGGCGAATCGAATCCGTTTCCGAAACCGAAATAGACGTCGGCGGCGACGATCTCGTGCCCGAGCTTGAATCGGCCACCTACAACCGCGGTGTCGGGGAAAAGCTCGAAAAGCATTTGAGCGTCTTGTTTCCACGTTCCATCTGTGACGCTGACATCTGGCGATTGCAAATGAACGAACGGCGCACGTACTTGCTCGATTGAGCGCAGTAACCGAGCAACGGGGTCTTCTCCAAAAGGTCCGCTTGATCCCAACGCCTCTATTGTTGCCGGATTGTCGCCTAGCAAGACCGTCGCGATCGAAGGCTTCGATGCGTTCGAGTTACGTACGATACGCCAGTCCGGCGTGCCGTCGAACATTGGAGAAAGCTCCACGCTATACCAGTCCGGATGCGCACTGTGTTTTACCAGTTTGCCAATTACGTGCGACTGGGACGAATAGATGTAGCTCTTGCTATGGATGTTTCCCGCCGTGGATTGTGCGTGTATCCGCCACGTGTAGAGAACCTCAGGGACGTGATAAGGCGTGTGCCCCGCGAGCCAGAATCGCATAAACGTATCCCAGTCGTGGCTGCCCTCCGGTACATGATCCGTATATGCGCCATGCTGAAGCGCGAGAGTGCGGTCGATCGCGCAAAGATGCGAAATGTAGCAAGAGTGCGCAAACAGTACTGGGTCCCAGTCGGGCTTGTAATATGGATCGCGATACGACGTTTCGTCGCATTTATCCTCGTCGGTATAGGCGAGGGCGGGGTAGCCGGCTGCCTTAAGAGATGACGTCAACACGCGAACACAGTCCGATGCAATCAGATCGTCAGCATCCAGCGGCACCACGTAACGATTTTTTGCCGCTTCAAGGCAAACACGCAGACCCCCGACAATGCCCAGGTTCTTCTCAACTCGGATAAGCCGCACGCAGGGATGAGCGGCAAGCTCGTCGAGCAAATAATTGACGTCCTCGCGTGTGGGGGCGTTATCGAGAAGAATCCATTCAAACCCTGCTTCGCAGTCTTGTGAAAACACCGAGTCTGCAAGCGCCCTAACGAAAACTGGATCGGTATTCCAAACGGGGGTGAGGAAACTGATTAGCCCCGGCTCTGCATCGGTATAGCGTGTGCGTCGATCGGCGATCTGCGCGTAGCGGATAACTTCATACGCGGTAGTGGGCCAACGGTCGGATCCGGCGACACGATCAGGGTACGCAACGCTATTATCGCCGCCCGCCACCGCTGGCGCGCCCAGCAATTCGAGGACGGCATTACGCAATTGCGGCATAACCGACGCTAGGCTCTCGTCCCAAGTTTCTGGAAGTCCAAACGCATCCGTCGATCGAGCGGAACCCATTTCGCATCGTTGGACGGCTTGCGCCAGACCGTCCGCGATAGACTCAACCGTGGCGTCCACTGCAATGATGTTCCCAGAGATCTGGGCAAGCCGGTCGGCTGTCTTGTTCGCGTAGCAAGTCGTGACGACGGGTTTGCCGCAGGCGGCCATTTCGAGCGGCGGGTAACTCGGGTGCGGGGAGAGCATAAGTGATAGAAGCACGTCGCTCTCTCGCATCTGCCGGGCGTATCCTTCGAATCCTAGCCACGGAGCGGGAACCAGAACGCCTCCGTGGCCAAGGGGCACGGGTTCGAATTTCTCTCCCATGCCGACGAATTCCCACTCGGCTGCGCTCAATGCCCCGTCAGCTAGCAGCTTTTGTAACGCTGCAACCCCCATTTCATACAGGTTGCGCAAACCGTTGGTGGGGCGTGCATAAAAAAGGAGGCGGCGTTTTGCAGACCGTCTTTCGCTTTGGCCGTCGAAATAGAATTGCGTTTTGTCGACCGCCGGTTCGAATGCAAGCGTGCGGCGCGCGAAGTCCGGATCGGAAAACCGACCCACTTGATGAGACACAAGGAACTCTGCGAGTAGCGACGTGTTGACCACTGGCACCATGTCCAGACGATATGTCTCCTCGGCCAAGGCGTATTGAGTTGACGCAGGATGCAGAATCGGTTCGTAATCCTGGATGAGATAAACGAACTTCTCATGGCGCGTATGCCTGATGGCGTACTTCGCCATTTGGGCCGTCCACCATGCGGTTGCCATGAAGAGATCGTTCTCGCCGATCTTGAATGGAATTTTTCTGTCCGATGCGTCAACGAGTTCTACATTGTCGAGCGGGTTTGCTGTGCCGGCTAGAGCCTGTGCATGAGCCCAAAACGCTGCCGAGTCTGCATCGATGGGGGCGTTTGTGCTTACAAACCGAACGGGCACCCCGAGAGCGGCCAGGCGGTAAGCGATACTGATCGCGGTGTTTGGGCCGCCGGACATGTGTTTCATGGCGAGCCCCGGCACGAGCACATTGAGCCGAGGCCGCATGGCCAGCGACCGGTCAAGTTCAATGTTTAACGGGTCGAACCAGGGTAGTAAGCCTACCGGCGGTGTATAGGACCCGGACCTGCTTGTCGGCGCGATTTCCTGCGATCCGACGACGAGGTTATGTGGCACCTGAGCTTCTGGCAGCGGGACATCCGGCATCGGCGCGACAACGATAGGGCGGGGCCGAATTTGTCCCGCAATCGTCCTGACGGCTGCGCTCTTTCGCAACAACCTCCAGATAGCGCGACCCGGCAGGCTGTGACGAAATGCCAGCAGCCAGTCCCCATCCTGAACTTTGCCACCCGTCAAACGGAAACACGCGCTGCGGCGAGCTCGCCTCAAAATCCGTGCAACTACGACAAGCGGATTGCGTCGCATCCACTTATGGAGGTCTGCGAGAGCCTGGCTTATATGTGCGAACTCCGCCTCTCTGGTGGCGGCTGATCTGCTTGATGCGTCGAGTTTACCTTCGAGTTGAGCGGTCAGTTCCAAAAGCCGTTTTTTTTCACTGTCTAGCTCGGCGGCCGATCTACTCGCTTCTTCAAGAGCCTTGCGCGTGGATTCGATTTCAACGGCAGCTTTAGCTGCGGTCTCCACTGCGCGCTGTAACTCGGCTCCATACGGAACGCGCAGTTCCTGTGTTAGGGCATCTTGAATTGCAACCTTTTGACGGAGATCGTCGATAAGCGGTTGCAAGATTCGCTCTCGTGTTAGCTGCATATCTTCGCGGAAGGCGGGCAGCGAGGTAGCAAATCCAAGTAATGATTCGTCAGCCGAGCACCGCGGAGCTTCGTCACGCAGTTTTCCTAAAGCGTTCCTGATCTGCTCTGTATCCGCGCTGTCGCGAGTCGCAATGAAGAACTCCCTATAGTGGCGTCCGTCGGACTGGAGCAGCGGCGCCGTGGCATTGATCTTTGCGTTAAAGCCGTCCTTTTGTACCGAATTGCCGAAATCGTACGCGTAGATAAGATCGACGATGCTGTACAGAAGCCAGTGGTCAAGGGGCGCGTTGGGTATCGATGCGACATTCCAGCCTTCGCCGGTCAAGGCCTCGTTAACTTCGGCGAGAGTGGGTAGTCCAAGCTGTGCATGCTCAAGCAGAAATGCTTCGTCTTTGTCCGCGAGCTGGCGCACCGTCTCGTTCAGAACTTTCTCGGCGTCGGCCGCGCCGTAGTCGGCGATCGGACAGCAAAGAATCACGCCGTGGCGAGCCACTCGCCGGCACTCGGCGATCAAAGCGGCGCGACCGTCTGCCGGCACGTGCTCCAGAACCTCAAGGGCCATGACGACATCGAACGACTGATCTGGAAACGGCAATGGAGCGCCGGGATCCAAGACGACAATGTCACTTTCACCAAAGTCACTCACGTCCGCGCGAGTGATCTTGACACTTTCACCGAGAAACGTTGAACTCAGTTTCGACGCCCCGCAACCGACGTCTAAAATTGAAAGCTTATCGGCGTAACTAGAGGGGAAGGCCGCACTGACCAGGCGCTGAAGTAGCGAGTAACGCTGGAAAATGTCGTATTGGAACGCATAGAGGTCGGAGCGAATGTTCGGCATGTCGTCAATTATCCGATTGACCGGATTCCGACTCGATTTGTCGCAGCATGCGCTGCGCCTTGTTTCTTATCGGAACTTACCGGTTTAAGCAAACGCTAGATTGCCGCGCCACGAAGCGGCAGGCAAGCACAATAATGGTTGGAATGGTTCGGCTATCGATACGATGCGGTGGCCACCGCATCGGGGAAGCGTCCGAATCGTCTAATTCGAAAGTGGGGCTTGGTTGAAAAAAAAATTGACATTTGTTCTATCCTTGGATTGGCCTGTTCGGCTATAGCCGGTCAATGTGACTAATGCTTAAAACTCCACTTCTTATGCCCCACATAAGAAGTGAACACAGGCACCGCAACCCCGACCGCATGCGCAACGTCCCTCACATGCCACGTGAAACCCAGCTGCGGAAACACGTAGTACGCGAGCCCAACGCTCACCCCCCACGTCTGCACGACAGCAACCAGATTCACAAGCGTGAAGAAGAACACTGAGCGTCCGGTCGACTGCGTGCTCTTTGTAAATACGAACAGCTTCGCCAGAATGAACGCGGTGACCATGCCGGTGATATAGGCGACGACAATGGCGGCCGAGTACGGAATCCACTTGTTATACACAATCCGGCTGCCCCAGTTGACCGCCGCGGCGAAGCCGCCGGTCAACAGGAACAGCAGGAAGCTCTTTGAGACGAAGGTCCGCTTGGCGAGTGAATGAACCCGGGTCATACCATCTTCGCCATCTTGCGCGATAGGCCGATACTCTCCGAGATGCCACGATCTTCTGGGTAGTAGTAGGACGTATCCGCCACGAGCAGGCCCTCCACCGGTAACTGGATCGGCGGCAGGCGGTCGAGATAACCCGGCTCGCAGATCGGTTGCGCGAAGCGATACCGGCTCGCGCGCACGTCGAGGAAATCGTCCGGCTTTAGCTCCGGATTGATTTTCATCAGATAGCGTTTCACTTTGTCGATGAACTCCGAATCCGGTTCCTGGTACTTCGGATGTTCGCCCGGAATATAGAACGGCACGTAGACGACGTGATGGTCCAGCGGTCGCAGATTCGTGTATTCGACGATGCCCGGAATATCCATCTCCGGATCGTTGGTGTTCAGCCAGAAGTTTTCGGTTACCGGTTTCTTCAGTTTCGCAATAATGCACACCACAGCGACGTTTTTAACGCTGCGGAATGCATCGAGTATCTCGGTGGGCAGATCCGGAATTACGCGCGGCACATACGGAAGGGGAATAGTGCTGATGACCTTGTCGAACGGCAGGAACGCACCGCCGGCCTCGATGCCTTTGACCTTATCGTTCTCGATCACGACCTTCTGCGCGGGCGTGCCAAGACGAAACTCTCCACCGTTGGCCTCGATGTAACTGCGCATGCCCTCAAGCAGCGTATCCGAGCCACCATCGAGATACCCCAGCTTTTCATGAAAGAGGTTGTAGCGCGACCGGCCAATACGGCGGATGCGGCTCCAGATCCAGGCCGCGGAAAGGTTATAGGCGTAGTCGTAAAACTTGTAGTCGAAGAGCCGCCGCCAAAGGACTTCCCACGCCTCTTCACCGATCCACCGGCGGATCCATCCAGTTGCCTCGACATGATCGAGCGGCTTCCAGTTGTTGCGCTTGGTCGACAGAAATGCGTGCAAGCCATAGCGGAATTTGGCCTGCAGGCTGAGGCCTTTGAACTTGAGCAATGCTATGGGATTACCCCACGGTTGCACGCGGTTTTGATAGAAGTAGCCCATCTTCGTTTCGCGCCACTGCATTTTCTCTTCGATACCGAGTTCGCGCAGCACCTCAAAAAATGCGTGATCGGAAATCGCGTGAAAGTGGTAATAACGTTCGATCGAAAGGCCGCCGAAGTCGAAACATGCGGCCATCCCGCCCACGCGATCATCGGCTTCGAAAATGACTGGCTTGCGACCGTCCTTGACAAGCTGATAGGCCGCGCCGAGGCCCATTGGTCCGGCGCCCAGGACTGCAATGCGCTCTGTGCTCATGGTGTTTTTCCTGCTCAGAATTCTAGTGCGATGTGGCTATACGTCGGATCGTTGAAGGTCTCGTCCATCGCCTTCGCGAACGGCGTAGCTCGGATCTTGAAGATGCCTTCCCAGTCGATAACTTCGAATTCGTCCCCGGCAGTCAACGCTTTGAGCTGGTCGGCGGTGAACGGCGGGTTTTTGTCGAAGAGGGCGTAGATCTTCAGCAACACGTAGAAGAGCCCATACGGAATCCGTACGATCGCGCAGCGTGCGCGAGTTGCGCGTTTGATCTGGCGAATGATATCGATGTAGTCGACTTGTTCGAGGCCAGTGATATTGAACGCCTGGCCTTTGATGCGGGACTCGATGCAGCTGATGATCACGTTGCAAAAGTCACCGACGTACAGCGGTTGGCGCATATAGCGGCCGCTGCCCGGAATCGGGAACACCGGCACGCGATGCATGAAGCGGGAGAGCCAGCCCAGATGCTTACGGTCGAACCAGCCGAACATCAGTGTGGGCCGCAACACAACACATTCGATACCCGAGGCCAGCACGATCTCTTCCTGCTCGCGTTTAGTGTCCGTATAGAAGTCTTCGCCCACCGAATTCACAACTGAAGAGCTGATGTGCACGGTGTACGGAATCTGATATTGCTTGATCACGTCGAGCACGTTGCGCGTGGCGGTAATGTTGTTGCGAATGAACGGTTCGATGGTCGGTGCGCCGATCTGCGCTTGCAACATGACAACAAGGTCCGCGCCTTTGAAGTGTTGTTCCCAACCGCCCGGCTCGGCAAGGTCGGCATAAATCGCCGTGACGTCCGGATGGACCTCGCGAAGCACTTCGAGGTTGGCTTTGTGCTTGTCGAGTACAACCAAATTGGAATACCCGCGCGCTTTCAGTCGCGCAACAAGATTCTGGCCGACTAGGCCGGCGCCGCCTGGAAGAAGGATGCGGGTCTGATTCATGCGTTCACTCGGTGAATTTAGATGCTGTTTGCAACGTCGTAGGAGCTAGATGATACAAGCAAGCTCGGGGCGATCCGAAAAGCAGCTGGGGCGTTGGTTACGTGATCGATGCAGCACCGCTGGCTATTGATTCGAAGTGCTGGCCGCAGCGGGCATGGTTTTTTCGTCTTGCAGGGCGCAGTACGTATTTGCAGCAATTTGCCCGCTTATCCGTATGCTCCCCGGCGCCGGCGCCTTGAAAAATGCTGTCCAGCCGCTGTATGCCGCACTTCGGCCGAACCTCTTGCGAATGTCGTCTCGGCCGCCGCCTGTAATGCCGGTGCCGAGAGTTGTGCCCGAGGCATCGGTGACGACGACGGCTCGAGCCGTTCGCCGAATCGCCGTGTCGTAGATCCATCCTGTTGCACGATAGATGCCCGGGGTCCTCGTGGTCGATATGTTCTCGATTGCTCCGTCGCATGCGGCCGCGGCGCTGATGCGATCGGGGGGCACGAGAAAATCGGGTTGATCCGGTGCAAAGATTGAAATCTGGGCTACCTCGGCTTGCTTGGCGACATTGGTCAGAGCATCGGGGAACGGATAGACCGCCTTGGTGATGTCGGGATCATAGACGTGGGCGCGCAATGCGAGACCTGCAACGAGACGCGAGTAAACCACATCATTATCGGAATGGGTTACGAAGCGCTGGCCCGACGCGACAATCAACGTAGCGATCACCGCCGCGATTATTACACGCTTAAATTGCTTCGCCGTACTGCTGTTGAGCGCCATAAAGATGATCAGCGCGAGCCAGCATGTCAGAGAGGCAGTGGTGTAACGCGAAGCCAACGCAGTTCCGATACCGAACCAGAGCCGCCCGCTTGCAGTCAGTACTGCGTTGCCCGCTACAAATATGGCAAATGCCAACATTGCGATGCCTTGCGGGCGCTTTTCACGCGCCCGTGCGGTCTTGACACAACTGGCCACAAGTACCACCAAAGCCCACATCCCACTGATGTATGCAACTACCTGACCGAGTCGGGCGTGGAACGCCGGCGCGCCAAGATACAGCAATACATATCTAAGCGCGCCAATTGGATGCTCGCGCAAGCCGGTGGTCAGGTTGCCGCTGCTGGCAGGCTTCGTCCAGTCGATGAAATACGCAAACCATACGGCTACGGTAAACACAACGAGCACTGCCAGGTCGCGCCGCTTCAGTCGTAGATAGATTGCCTGAACGATCAGTACCGGCAACACCAGCACACCGCTCGACATCGAATAGGCCGCGATCCATGCGCTTGCCAACGCAGTAGCAAACCATCCGCGAGACTTTGCGCGCTGATCGCGATCCTCCGCTTCAGCCGTGCGTTCAATCGCATGAAAGGCGAAGAGGGCGAAGAGATAAACGGCGAACCACTGGCTCTGAAAGCCCCACGTGAAGTTCTCGTTCTGAATCCACGAAAACGTAAATACCAGAACTCCGCCTGCGAGGCCAAACCGCATCGGGCGCGAAAGCGTGGCGCGGTGATGGAGCGTGACGCGGTAGAAGGTGGCAGCGAGCGCGCCTGCGAGCACCAGATTGGCGATCAGCGAGAGGACATTTCTCCCGCCAAAATATCGCACGTCAGCGAAAAATATCAGGCGCGAAAACGTCAGGCGGTGTTCGTTGTGCTGCTCAAAGAACGACTGCCACGGCGCTTGCATGGCGCGCATGTAAAAGCCGATCGTGCCATCCCATGAATCGCCGAACGGCACCGGGGAAAAGTGCCGCCACACTGCGAATACCGTCGTCGCGAATGTAACGACGCCCAGCGCGAAAAGGGCATAGCTGCCCACGGTCTCTCGGCGATTCATCTGCGTTCCCTGCATCACAGCGATACGCGCTTGAACAGGAAACGGGGCACTGACCGGATGATCATCATGATGATCGCCCAGAACCACCGCGTATAAAGCACGTCTTTACGTTTTTCGACGGCGCGTACGATGTCGCTCGCGACTTGCTCGGGCGTTGCCACGAGCGGTGCCGGCAACGGCAAACCGGCAGTCATCGGGGTGGCGACAAAACCCGGCTTGATCGTCACCACGTGTACACCGGCCTTGAAGAGCCGGGCATTGAGACCCTCGCAGAACGCGGAGAGCGCAGCTTTGGCACTACCGTACAAATAGTTCGAAGGCCGGCCGCGGTCGCCCGCCACCGATGAGATCACGGCCAGCGCGCCACGCTTCTGGACTTCGAGGATGTTGGCGATCGGAGTCAGTAATGCAATTACTGACACGGCGTTTGTATTGAATTCGCGTACAGCCAAAGCTGGATCGGCCTGACAAGCTGCTTGATCCGGCAAGGTGCCGGGCGCTACGAGGACGATATCGAGTGCGCCGAGTTCGCCCGCGCAGCGTTCGAGCATGCCGGAATGCTTTTCCAGGCTATCAATGTCCAGTTGGTAGCAGGCGGCGAGTTGCGCGCCACGCGCAGTCAGATCGTTCGCTACCTGTTCGAGACGCTCGCCGTTGCGGGCGACGAGGAAGAAGCGCGCGCCTTCTTTGGCCCATTGGCGGGCGCAGGCGATTGCGATTGCCGACGTGGCGCCGACGATAAGAATGTTTTTCATGTTCGAGTAGTTCGTTCCCAGAAGCGCGACAGCAGAGCAGGGTCGCGTAGCGCTTCGAGCTGCTGCCATTGAGGGTAGGCGGCGCGAAAGTCGGCGCCCGGCATGTGGGCGTCCTTGGCCGGATAGATGCGGCCGCCCGCTTCGCGCACGATCGCATCGAGTTGGGTAAAGAGCCGCATGTTCAGCGCCTCGCGTTGCGGAAAATCGAGCGCCAGCGATGTGCCTTCCCGTGGAAATGACAGAAGACCCGGCGAGCGCACATCGCCGCAACGCTTGAGCACAGCGAGAAACGAACCGGTGCCGCTTGCGGCAATCGCATCAAGGATCGCGCGCGTTGCGTCGCGCGCTGTGTTCGGCGGTACGACGCACTGGTACTGTTGGAAGCCGGCGCGGCCATAAATCCGATTCCATTCCAGCAGGCTATCCAACGGATAGAAGTAAGTGTCGTAACTGACCTGTGTGCTTACTTCGCCACGTTGCTGCTTCTGATAGTAAAGCTCGTTGAACACGCGCAACGTGGCGCGGTTAAACACGGGAATCGGCAGCGTAAACGGCACCGTCCGCTTCTTGCGCCGCGCGACCTCGAGGGGGCCGTCATTTGCATGGTCGCCGACCATGAAAATGCCGCGACCCAGCGCCGAACCACGGCTCTGGCAATCCACCCACGCAACGCTGTATTCGTGCAGCGGGTCGAGTTGCTCCGACAACGAAAAGAATTCGTCGAGATTGGCGAAGCGGATGCTCGTCATGTCGATCATGCTGGAGCGGATCGGCATCAGCTGGATTTCGGCCCAGAGGATTAGCCCAGTCAGGCCGAGTCCGCCGATTGTGGCGGAAAAATATTCAGGTTGTTCGTCTGGCGTGCATTCGAACTGCGTGCCGTCACTACGCGCGAGCGCGAAGCGGCGTACGTGCCGGCCGAAGGTACCGCGTACGTGGTGATTCTTGCCGTGAACATCGTTCGCAATCGCTCCGCCCAAGGTTGCGTACTTGGTGCCGGGGGTCACAGGAAGCATCCAGCCGCGCGGAATCGCGACGTTGAGAATCTGTTCGAGCGTGACGCCAGGCTCCGCCCGCAAGACGCCGGTCTGCCAGTCTGCCGTAATGAGTCGGTCGAGCGGTAGCGTCTGCACGACGTGACCCGAGGCGGCGAGGCAACTGTCGCCGTAGCTGCGGCCGTTGCCGAAGGCGAGCGCGGTGCCGTGTCCGCGGCTCGCATCCGCCCACGCAGCGCGTACGCCATCGCGCCAGGCGGCAGTATGTACTTCCTGCGGCAAATGCGGGTAGCGCCCCCATGACAGCACCGTATTCATCGCTTAGGTCGCAGCCCAGAAGACGAGGCCGCAAAGTACGACGACGGCGAGGCTCACGCGATCTCGCGCGGCGAAAACGATTGGATCGTCGTGCATCAGGCCACGGTGGGCAATGATCCAGGTGCGGCTGACCCAGTAGAGTAGCAGCGGGCAGGCGAGCCAGATTACCTGCGGATGGCGATACATGCCTGCGGTCTTCGCGTCCTGAATGTAGAGAGCAAGAACGAGTACAGCCAGGTAGCCGGATGCCGTCCCAAGGGATGAGATAAGCGAAAGATCGCTCGCTACGTACCCGCGGCCGCGCGTTTTGACGAGCCCGCGCTCCTTCATGGAATGCAGCTCGGCGTACCGTTTGACGAGCGCAAGGCTCAAGAAAATGAACATGGAGAATGCGAGCAGCCAAAACGTCAAAAGGCCGTCGATGGCTGCCGTGCCAGCGATGATACGGATCGTGTAGAGCGTTGCTAGCACAACGACGTCGACCATCACCTGGCGCTTGAGAAACATCGAATACGCAAGGGTCAAGACGTAGTAACCGAGCAGAACCACGCAGAACCGCCAAGGCAGGAACATCCATGCCAAAGCAAATGAGGCTATCAGTAGGACAGGAAAGAGCCCGATGCCCCAAGTAAGTGGCAGTGCGCCGGAGGCAAGCGGGCGTTTGCGTTTGACGGGGTGATGGCGGTCGTCTTCGAGATCGAGGAGATCGTTTAGCAGATAGACGCTCGAAGCGCACAAGCCGAATGTGAAAAATGCCAGCAGCGCTGCAAAGGCTAGATCAGGGGATGATAATTTATGCGCGGCCAGTAATGGCACAAAAATGAGGAGATTCTTTAGCCATTGGTGCAGACGTAACGATTTCGCCCAAGTCCGGACAGAGGGCGGACGTGATTCAATTACACGTTCCACATTGCCGATCTTACGAGCGGCACGTTCCACGCCATTTCCCGGATTGACGACGTACGCGCGATCTGCCGATTGCCAGACTGTCACGTCGTCATGCGAGTTGCCGGCGTAGTCAAAGCCTTTTTCCCCATACTCGGCCACAAGCAAATCGCGCTTGTTATGGGCGGAAAGATTGATGTTGCCGCTGGTGGCAAAAGTCTTGTCGAAGAGGCCGAGGTGAGCTGAGATTGCTTGTGCATAGCGCTCATGGCTCGCTGTGGCCAGCACGAGAGTACGGCCGGCGTCCTGCTCGGCTTTTAGCCATTTCAGCACAACCGGATCATACGGCAACACGGTGACGTCCACGTTCGTCGTGTCAGCGAGGCGTGCTTTCAATCCGGGCTTGCCGTTGCGCGCCAACCATAGCAGAGGCTCATAGAAGCGGTGCGGCGCCGCCTTAAGATAGGCGAAGCCCGACTCGATCAGAACGTCTGAGCGAATTAATGTGCCATCGAGATCGACTACAAGTGGTCTGCTGCGCATTCAATCTGCCCTTTGGGCTGTAGTCATGTTAGTGAACGTCGGATTACCGAGCGGGCGACGCGTCGAAGTCAGGCTTAATCCCGCTGGTTACGGAAGACGCGGAGTTTGGCGGCGNGCGAAGCCCGACTCGATCAGAACGTCTGAGCGAATTAATGTGCCATCGAGATCGACTACAAGTGGTCTGCTGCGCATTCAATCTGCCCTTTGGGCTGTAGTCATGTTAGTGAACGTCGGATTACCGAGCGGGCGACGCGTCGAAGTCAGGCTTAATCCCGCTGGTTACGGAAGACGCGGAGTTTGGCGGCGATACTTTACTATTCCATGATATTGCGCACAACCTTGCTGGCAAGGTACTTAATTCTGAGGCGGAGCGTTCGAGGTCGGGCAAAATAACGGGGCTCGATGTGGCAAAGTCGAGCCCGTAACAAAAGGAAATGCCGGTTGCCGAAGCCGCGAAATTTGAGCAAACTTCGGGTTTGTTGCGGCCACACAACGAAGTGTCGTCCATAAGGCACGCAGTTTTACACACATGAAAGCCAAAAGCGCGCCGCACTCCGAATCCGTCGGAATGTCCGTATCGGTGGTGGTCTACCGGCCTGATATCGAACAGTTAACTTCCACGCTCGCTAGCCTTGGCGCCGCGTGCGACGCGTTGCATGCGGCGCGGCCAGGCCTGCCGGTCACTCTTTATCTGATCGACAACGGCGGCCTGTCTGACGTTTCCGTAGCGCTGGATAGGCTTCGGGCGCGCGGTGTCCTCTG
Organism: Paraburkholderia sp. BGA-UO-ETr-F12; assembly: GCF_059567945.1. NCBI lineage: Bacteria > Pseudomonadati > Pseudomonadota > Betaproteobacteria > Burkholderiales > Burkholderiaceae > Paraburkholderia > Paraburkholderia sp. BGA-UO-ETr-F12. Next base: position 15,819 of record NZ_JCAQOZ010000012.1, read on the forward strand.
TTCGATCATTGCTGGCCATGGGAATGTGGGTTACGGCCGTGGCCACAATCTGGCGATCGAGCGCAGCAACAGCCTCTATCACCTCGTGCTGAATCCTGATATTGATCTCGCGCCCGACGCGCTTGAATGCGCTGTCGATTTCTTTGAGCAGCATCCAGAAGCTGGGCTGATTACGCCTTGGATCGGCGACGAGCGCGGTGAGCAGCAGTTCCTATGCCGACGTTACCCGACGTTGCTTGATCTGTTCGCTCGGGGCTTTTTGCCTGCGCGGCTGCGGCGGTTTTTCACACGCCGCCTTGCTCGCTACGAGATGCGCGACCAGATCAACGCACGCGATATCTTCTGGGATCCGCCAATCGTGAGCGGTTGTTTCATGCTGTTCCGCACCTCTGTGCTGAAACGGTTGGGAGGCTTTGATGCTCGCTATTTCCTTTACTTCGAGGACTATGACTTGAGTCTTCGTGCGCATGAAGTTACCCGGGTTGTCTACACGCCTTCGGTACGCGTACTGCATCACGGCGGTGGCGCAGCGCGCAAAGGCACCGCGCACATTCGCATGTTCATGGCGTCGGCGTACAAATTCTTCAATCGGTTTGGCTGGAAGTGGCTATGAGTCACGTGCTCGTCACAGGGGCTAATGGATTTGTCGGTCATGCGCTTTGTCGCGCATTGCTTGACGCCGGGCATACGGTCACCGGCCTTGTTAGGCGTGCGGGGCAACTTGAAAAAGACGTGAACGAATGGATCGACGTCAGTGCGGATTTCACGGGCGTCGACGCAGCATGGCCCGTTGCGTTGCAAGTCGACTGTGTCGTACATCTCGCGGCGCGAGTTCATGTGATGCGCGAGGAGTCTGCGGATCCGGACGCGGCGTTTCGCGCAACCAACGTGGATGGCGCGCTGCGCGTCGCGCAGGCAGCGCGACGTCATGGCGTAAGCCGCTTCGTCTTCGTCAGCAGCGTTAAGGCGCTGGCCGAAGGCGATCCTGGCCGTCCGCTAAGCGAAGACGACACACCGATGCCGCAGGACGCATATGGTCGCTCGAAGCTTGCGGCTGAGCAGTTGTTGTCTGGTTACGGAACGCAGAGCGGCCTGGATGTCGTGATCGTACGCCCGCCGCTGGTGTACGGTCCACAGGTGCGTGCCAATTTCTTGCGGTTGATGGACGCGATCTGGAAGGGGGTGCCGTTGCCGCTAGCCTCGGTCGACGCACGGCGCAGCCTGATTTACGTCGACAACCTTGCGGACGCTCTGATGCATTGCGCTATAGATCCGCGCGCCGCGGGCCAATGTTTTCACGTTGCAGACTCGGCGTCTCCGACCGTCGCTGAACTGGCCCGCTCGCTCGCCAAGCACCTGCAAAAGACCGCGCGCCTGTTGCCAGTTCCGCCGGCCTTGCTGCGTCTTGCGGGGCGGCTGACGGGCCGTTCGGCGCAGGTGGACCGGCTTATCGGCGCCCTGCAGCTCGACACCGCACGCATACGTACGACCCTCGGCTGGCAGCCGCCGTATTCCACCGACGAGGGACTGGCGGAAACTGCCCGTTGGTATCGATCCACCCATTGAGGGCGCGCATTCTGATGGACCTTTCGACCTTTCCCATGTGGATTACCGTAACCCTGGTTGCGCTGGGCGCGGCGTGCTTATGCGCAGCCATCCTCTGGACATTGCTGCGAACCGGTATGGCCTGGCGCCTTGCCACAGATGTTCCCAACGACCGCTCGTTGCACGTCGTGCCAACGCCACGCGTGGGCGGCTGGGGCATTGTGCCGGTGGCTGTGGTGGGCACGCTGCTGTTTGCACCGAGCCTTTGGTATGCCGCTCTCGGCACCGCCTTTCTGGCGGCGATTTCACAAGTTGACGACCGTCGCGGATTGCCCGCGAGAGTGAGATTTACCGCGCATCTGATCGCAGTGGTCGCGCTGGTAGTGCTTTTCCCCGCTAATGCGCCGTGGTGGGTTTTAGTAATTCTTGCCTTTTTGATGATTTGGCTGGTTAATCTTTACAACTTCATGGATGGCGCCGACGGCCTGGCGGGCGGTATGGCGCTGTTCGGCTTTGCCGGGTATGCGGCTGGGGCAGTGCTAAGCGACCGTCCTTCGCCAGAGCTGGCGTGGTCGGCCACAGCCATCTCCGGCGCCGCGCTCGGCTTCCTCTTGTTCAATTTTCATCCGGCGCGCATTTTTCTCGGCGACGCGGGATCGATTTCACTGGGATTTCTAGCAGGAGCACTTGGTTATTGGGGATGGCGCGGAGGAGTCTGGCCCATATGGTTCCCGATGGTAGTGTTTGCGCCTTTCATAGCCGACGCTTCAATTACGCTTGCTCGTAGGCTGTTGCGAGGTGAAAAATTTTGGCAAGCGCACCGCGAGCACTACTATCAACGGATGGTGCGCTCCGGAATTGGGCACGCCAGGACAGCTTTGACGTGGTATCTACTAATGGTAGCTGGCATAATGCTTGCTATTTATGCACTTGGCCGCTCAGTGACGTTCCAGTCGTGGGCGCTGGCCGGTTGGGTCGCCGTCCTCTGTGCAGCAGGCGCTTTTGTCGATTTGCGCTGGCGTCGTTTCCAATCAACACTGTCCGATAACTGAGGTATAACGCTGATGTTAAGAAGCAAGGCCACCTGGCTATCTTTCAGCGCTTTCCTTTTTGACTTGTGCGCAGTCGCCGCCGCCTGGCTGGTCGCGTACATCATCCGTTTCAACGGCCTGATCCCGGAAGACTTCCGGGTCGGGGCAATCCACTCGCTCATCTGGGTTCTGCCGACTTACGGCATTATGTTCCGCATCTTCGGCCTGTACCGTGGCATGTGGGTCTTTGCCAGCTTGCCGGATCTTGTACGTATATCGAAAGCAGTCGCCGCTGGCGCGCTCGTCGTTATGGTTGCATCGGTGCTGGTTCAACCTATGCCGATCGTGCCGCGCTCGGTGCTGGTGGTGTCACCGCTATTTCTGTTTCTCGCGATGGGCGGATCACGCGCACTGTACCGTGCGACCAAAGAGTTCTACCTGTACGGTGGCCTCGTTGCCAAGGGTAAACCGGTCGTCGTGCTCGGCGCGGGCAACGCGGGGGCGAGCCTTGCCCGTGAGCTGTCGCGTTCGAGCGAGTGGCGCCTGGTCGGTCTGCTCGACGACGATGTCTCCAAGCATGGGCGCGAGATCTACGGCTACAAGGTACTCGGTTCGATCAGCGAATTGCCGCAATTGGCTGAGACGCTGAAAACCGAATACGCGATCATTGCCATTCCTTCCGCCACCGTGGACGTGCAGCGACGCGTTGCGACGCTATGTGTCCGCGCGGGTGTCCGGGCGCTTGTGCTACCGGCGCTGACCGACGTCACGCAAGGCCAGGCGTTCTTGTCGCGCGTGCGACAGATCGACCTCGAAGACTTGCTGGGTCGTGACCCGATCACTATCGATACACCCCACGTTGAAGCGCTGCTGCATGACAGGATAGTGATGGTCACTGGCGCTGGCGGGTCTATTGGCTCTGAATTGTGCCGCCAGATTCTGCGCTTCCGGCCGGCTCAACTTATTGCGTACGATCTGTCCGAATTCGCAATTTATCGGCTCACCGAAGAAGTCAACGAGCGTTTTCCGGGCGTGTCCGTGATTCCGGTCATTGGCGATGCCAAGGACTCTCTGCTTCTCGATCAGGTGATGTCGCGTCATACACCGCACATCGTATTTCATGCGGCCGCCTACAAGCATGTTCCGTTAATGGAAGAGCAGAACGCTTGGCAGGCAGTACGTAACAATGTGCTTGGCACCTATCGGGTGGGACGCGCGGCAATTCGTCATGATGTGAAACATTTTGTGCTGATTTCGACTGACAAGGCAGTCAATCCGACCAACGTCATGGGCGCGAGCAAACGTCTGGCCGAAATGGCGTGTCAAGCCTTACAGCAGACCAGTTCGCGCACGCAATTCGAGACGGTTCGGTTTGGAAACGTCCTTGGCAGTGCCGGCAGTGTCATTCCAAAGTTTCAGCAGCAGATCGCGAAGGGTGGCCCTGTCACCGTCACGCATCCCGAGATCACGCGCTTCTTTATGACTATCCCGGAAGCGTCGCAACTCGTGCTTCAGGCTTCTAGCATGGGGCATGGCGGCGAGATCTTCATCCTCGACATGGGCGAGCCGGTGAAGATCGTCGACTTGGCGCGCGATTTGATTCGCTTGTACGGCTTTAGCGAGGAGCAGATCCGGATCGTGTTTACCGGTCTGCGGCCTGGCGAAAAGCTCTACGAAGAATTGTTGGCTTGCGACGAAACGACGACGCGCACGCCGCATCCCAAGTTGCGGACGGCACGCGCGCGTGAAGTGTCGGATGATCTGCTGGACAAGTTGTTGCCCTGGCTCATGCAGCATCGCGTGTTAAGCGACGATGAAGTGCGTCGCGACCTGCGCCGCTGGGTGCCGGAATATCAGCCGGCCAATGCACCGCCGCTGCGTAGCGTCGGCAATGTTACGCCAATCACGCGGGCTTCCTAGATCGCACTTGCGACGGGAATTTCTCGCTTTGTCATGCAAAAAAGGCGCTTTCGAGCGCCTTTTTTGTATTACCGCTTCCCCTTCCTCACCACCATCCACCGCGGCGACTTGAACCGTACGATACTCATATAAAGCCACACATAAGTCGCCGCAAACACCACCACAAAACAGAACAGATGCAGCGTATGCCGCCAGAACAACGTCGCCGGAACGACGGCGATCAGGCATAGCAGCCACAAGTAAGGCGACGTCAGCGAGTTCCGCCGCGTCAGTTCACGAGCGGTTTGGGCACCCACCGCCCAGCGCATCAACCGCTTATAAACCAGCATATGCAGATGCACGCCATCGGGAATCCCGGGCGATATCCCGCGAATGAATTTCTTCCGGTAGATCGAGAAGCAGGTCTCGAAGATCGGGTACATGAAAAGCAGCACCGGATACCACGCCGACACATCGCGATTGCGCATCACGAGCATGATCGACAGCTCGGCCAGCATGAAGCCGATGAAATACGCTCCACCATCACCGAGAAAAATCAGCCCGGCCGGAAAATTCCAGATGAAGAAGCCAAGCACCGCGCCCATCATCATGAACGACGCCGACAGCACGATCGGATCGGACACCTGGAACGCGACATAAGCGAGTGACGCGAACATCATGAACGCGACCATCGATGCAAGGCCGTTGAAGCCGTCAATGATATTGATCGCGTTGGCGAGCGCCGCGACGGCCAGCACCGTGACCGCGCAGGAGATCACAGCATACGAGAGCAGAAAGTCGAGCGGCGGCACGCTGATGCGCGTGACCGCGATATCCAGCAGGAAATAGGCGAGGGCGGCGGCGGCCATCGTGCAGACGAGCCGTGCAAGTGGCGATACGCGCTTGGTGAGATCCTCGACCAGACCGGAGCCGAATGCCGGCATGCCGCATGCGATCAGCCCGAGGATGCCGCCGGACACGGCAGGATAGGCATGATGCAATTGCACCGCGGAGACGATCAAGCCGATCAGAATCCCGGCGCCACCAATGCGCGGCACCGGCCGTACATGGAATTTCTGCACCCCGGCCAGATCGGAATCGGTTGAGAATTTCTCATGCAGATGCGCATAGCGCACGATCAACAATGTGATCAGCAGTGAAACGAGAAAGCCGAGCGCAAAACTAAGCATGAAAGTGGGCCTGAGCGGAGACGCCGAATTATACAAACGAAACGCATGCCGTCCTGAAAAGCAGGGTTTGCTCCGATTATGCGGAAAATCCCAGATAGTGAGGTTGCGACTGCCCGCAAACCCATGCCCGTCATGGATTTCACCTATTTAACGAGGCTCGCGGAAGGCCGTTAACCTGGATGCGGCGACGTGTAAGTTGCAGGCGAAAAAGTTGATCGCCAGCGACTCGTGGGGTTCGCCGCCGATCATTAGGACGTTCCGGAGACCCAATGCTTAATAACATCACCATTCGCGGCGGCCTGACGCTCGTGATCAGCGTGTTCGTTGCTTTCCTGCTGATTGTGATCGGCGTCGGCTACGGCGCATTGAAGCTGGCGAATAGCAGCCTCGATGAAACGCAGCACAGCGCAGTGGCTCTGTCACATCTGAAGGCGAGCTCCGAGAAACTGCTGCAAGTGCAGCTCGCGCTCGGCTCCTATCAGACGCTCTTCAGCGTCGGCAAGCAAACGGATGAGTTGTTGCCGGCTGCGCATAAGGTGCTGGTCGAATCGAACAAGGACTTCAGCAGCTACATGGCGGGTCCGTTCGCAAGCGAGGCGGAGAAGAAGCTCGCGCAATCCGTCGAGCAGGCACGCAGTGCGCTTGTCGATAAAGCAATTGAACCCGAGTTCAAGGCGCTGACCGACTTCGACTTCAACACCTTCCGCAACATCCAGGGTGAGACGGCGAATGCCTTTTACGCGGCCTATTCGAAGTCCATCGACACCCTCCAGCGTGTGCAAATGGATAGCCAGCGCCAGCAGGCCGAGACCGCTGCGCAGCGCTTCCAGATGGCGACGCTGCTGTTCGCCGGCATCGGCGCGATTGCCTTGGTGATCGGCGTGATGGCGCGGGTCGGCTTGTCGGCGGCGGTGATCAAGCCGGTCAATGCAACCATCAAACATTTCGAGCGAATCGCAGCCGGCGATCTGACGATCAGCATCAGAAGCAAGTCGCGCAACGAGATGGGCCAGTTGCTCGGTGCGCTGACGAAGATGCGCGACGGCCTGGTCGAGACGGTGGCCAAGGTGCGCGGCAGCACGACGGCAATCACTCAAGGTGCGAACGAGATTGCGTCGGGCAACGCCGATCTGTCGTCGCGCACCGAACAGCAGGCCGCCGCGCTTCAGCAAACCGCGGCAAGCATGGAACAGCTTTCGGCGACGGTGAAGCAGAACGCGGATAACGCGAAGCAGGCAAACCGGTTGGCGCAGGGTGCGTTGGATACGGTGACGCGTGGTGGTGCTGTGGTGTCGCGTGTCACCGAGACAATGGATGGAATCAGCGCATCGTCGAGGAAAGTGGCCGAGATCATCGGCATGATCGAAGGCATCGCGTTTCAGACTAACATCCTGGCCTTGAACGCGGCCGTCGAAGCAGCGCGTGCGGGGGAGCAGGGGCGAGGCTTTGCAGTGGTTGCCTCGGAAGTGCGTAGCCTCGCACAGCGGTCCGGCTCGGCGGCGAAGGAGATCAAGGAGTTGATCGGCGAATCGGCCGCGAAAGTGGAGCAGGGGGCATCGCTCGTGTCCGATGCGCAGAAGACAATTCATGAAGCGATGGACGCGGTTCAACGCGTCACGGGTGTCATGAACGAGATCGAAGCGTCAGCGCTCGAACAGAGCGACGGGATCGAACAGGTCAACAAGGCTGTCGCACAGATCGACGAAGTCACGCAGCACAACGCGGCGCTCGTGGAAGAAGCTGCGGCAGCGGCAAAGTCGCTCGAAGAGCACGCGGTTGCATTGCGTGATGCCGTCGCCGTGTTTCGACTCGACGACCCGTCAACAACAGCTAAAGAAATAGTTTCAATTGAATATAACCCCAATAAAAAATCGTCTCTGTCGCACAACGAAATAGATTTAAAAATTGCTTGATTTATTGACTCGGTGTTGTTCCACGGCAAGTCATTTCGCGCCGTTCAAAGGCGCTCAGAGCTAGGCCTGGTGCGGGTTTCCACGGATCCGCGCCGGACCGGTCAAATTAGACGATTTGATTTTATATTAATAATATAAAAGTGAAACTTACCGCCTATTAGTCAGACGTTACACGTTGTTACGGTTCAAAACTCGAGAAAAACGTTTCATCTGTGTAACATTGCCTCACCTTATCGGACAGAACAGCGGTAGGTTCTGCCTAGGCGGTACGCATGTTGTGAAGTTGTGCCCAGTTTTGCCGGGTGCACAAGCCGTCCTGCCTTCTTTCATCCTGAACCAGTCGTCGATGGCTTCCCCCGAGGACGCCGGGGCGAACTTTTTTCTGGTTTTAGGCCGCTAAAAGCTCAGAGTCACAAAGATGAAACTACGAAATTTAATCAATTATTCCATCTACTTAGTTGTGCCAATTTTTGCGGCATGTGGTGGCGGTGGTGGCGGTAGCGACCCCGCGGGTGTTGCTGCCAACGCCGTCGATCCGACCACCGTAGTGAACGTCGCCAAGCATCCGGCGTCAGTCAGCGGCACCGCAATTCCCCCGTCTACCTCGATCAACGATGCATCGGGCGCTGTCTGGACCGTGAAGAGTGGCGTGGCCTATCGCGCGGGTCAGAAGGCCGGCTTTACGATGAACGTCACGCTGTTGCTGTGGTACGCCGGCAAGATGTATCAGCAGAACGTCGACAACCAATGGTGGGTCTGGCAGAACAGCAACTGGGTAGCATCGGCTGATCCGCGTCCTGCTTCTACTTCGGGCTCCACCTCGGGCAGCACTTCCGGTTCCACGACGACTTCCACCGCGGCATCCAGCACGGCCGGCACCACGAAGTCTGCGGCGATTCCGTTCTTCGGCGTCAATCAGCACTACAACTACGGCGGCATCTACACGTCGGTTCCGCTCGCCACCCAGGCAGCGACACTCACGGATCTTGGCTTGACGGGAACGCGCCAGGACATCCACGGCTACGATCAGATCGATACGGTCGCGAATACGGTTATCCCGGGCATGGGCTCGAAGATCACGGTCATGCCGATGATCGACGCCTATCCGTGGGACGATCCCTCGCTGAACGGCCAAACGCCCACTGAGGCGAGCGCTTACGCCTACGCATACTCGATGGCAGCGTACGCAGCGACCAAGTTCAAGGGCATTCCGGCGGTCGAATTCGGCAATGAATACGATCTCGATAGCCACAACCAACCGGTCGCTAACGACGGTGCGAACGTGTCGGACTACGACAACAACACGTGGCCGATCTGGCGCGGCGCGCTGCGCGGCTATTACGACGGCTGGCGTTCGGTCGACACCACCGGCACGACCAAAATCATCAACACCGCCTCATCGGGCTTCCTGCATCTGGGTTGGTACAAGGGCATGCTGACGGGTACGCAGCCGGATGGCTCGACCGGACACCCGGTGGTGAAGACGGACATTATCCAGTTGCACTGGTACTCCGACGGCGGCGATCCGGAGAATACGTGGGGTGTGACGGGCACGAACTACAACGTTCTGAAGTCCCTGCATGACGCGTACAACCTGCCGATCATGTTCACGGAAATCGGCGTGAACACCGACTTCTCCACGGCACAGGCGCAGACGTATATCAACAAGACGATTCCTGAGCTCGTCGCAGCCAAGGCTACGTACAACGTGATCGGTTTCAACTGGTACGAACTGTACGACGATCCGACCGGGAACTACGGCATCATGACCAGCAGTGCGACTCAGAAGCCGATCTACGCGACGATCAAAGCGGCGGTTGCAGCTTCGCCGGTACCTTAAGCAAGTAAATGAGGCGGTTGCGCGTGGCGCGCGCAACCGGCCTCAGCATGACTTGTCGCAGAGGTCCTAGCGTACGGAAAAGCGCCGGACGAAGCTGTAGAAGATTCTCGGATGTATCTTGAGCAGGCACATCACGAACGACAGCTTCGGACGGCTATCCGCATACATGCGATAAAGATGCTGAGGATGCAAGCGCTCGGCGACAGTCTCGAGAATGGGGCTGGCCAGTCGGTACGTGGGTGCTCTCATTGCCACCTGAAACGCAATGGTTCTGAAGCCATAGATGTACTTCAGCCTGAAGAGACGCCGCTCCCGGTTCTTGATCGGAAGTGAAGCCGTGGTCTTCTCCACCAGATCCATGATGGCAAAAAGATCGAGGATCTTTGGATTGAAGCGCGTCGAGATTCCCGAATCGCGAAGCACATAGAAGTACAAACGGTCAGGTATAAGCCGGACCGTTCTGGATTTGCCCAAGGTCTGGACCGATACGCAGATATCTTCGTAGATGAGTCCGCTCGGGTGGTGCACGTCTGCAAAGATGGAGCGCCGCACCAGTTTGTTCCAGCAGTAGGCCTGCAGCTTCAGGTCCATGATCCCCTCAACGGCCTCGACGCCGCTGATCACCTTGTCTTCACTGTCGATCTGGTAATTCACCGACCCGTCTGCATTGACGTTCGTCGCGGCGAACATCACCACATCGGCGTCATGTTTGACCGCTTCTTCGATTACTCTCTCTATCAGATTCGGTTCGACATAGTCGTCACTGTCAACGCATAGCACATAGTCGCCAACGGCCTGCATGGCCGCAATTCGGCGTGTTTCGGCCAACCCCTGGTTGCGCTCGTTGACCACCAACTTCCACGGCACCTTGTTCTGCGCATTCAGAATGCGGTTCGCAATCTCGCCTGACCTGTCCGGGCTGCAATCGTCGACCGCAATGATCTCGAAGTCCGAAGAGGTTTGCGCTAGAAGCGACATCAAGCAGGCTTCAACGTAAGGTTCGACGTTGTACATGGGCAGCAGAACGCTTACTTTTGGCGCTGGCATAGGTGAAGCCTCCTGATTGAGGTGTCGGACTGCTACTGGTTTGACGCAAGCACGCCAAGTACGTTAGGTACATTAGGTACGTTAAGCACCTAAGTCCCCTTTCTGCCTGCCCACTGACACGCGCATTTCCAACTTGATGACGGTAGCGAACCGGTAATTTTGGGTCGGTGCGATACGTCACATTTCAGCATCGCCGGCAATCGTCTGCGCTTTGCATCCGTGTTCCGGTCGATTCCGCCCGACGGTATGTGCCTGCACTGTGTGCTTCCGAACTTACGATCTCGTCGCCGCACCGCAATATGCAGTCGTACAGGGGGCGTACCGAAATATTCGCGTGGTCCGCATAAAACGAATCGACGACGATTTTTAAGGCTCACCCATCCTATGAAATCAGTGGATAGACGCAGCGGCGAGACGATTTTGTCCGTGGTAATCCCGGCCTTCAACGTCGAGCACTACATTGGCGTAGCGCTCAGATCGGCGATCGCTCAACCACGATCGGAAGAGATCGAGTTCATCGTAGTCGACGATGGCTCGACCGATGGCACGTTGAAGGAAATTCTTCAGGTCAAGGAAGAAGCGAGGGGACACAGCATCACGGTGATTCATCAGGAGAACCGCGGCGTCAGCGCTGCCCGTAACACCGCGATAGCGCGTGCAACCTCCCGCTACATCGGTTTTCTCGATTCTGACGATGAATGGGCGCCGAATTTTTCGGACATCATCATGCCGCTGCTCGATGCGGACACCGCGGACATCATCGAATTCAATGTCGGGATGGTGAATTCCAGCGGGCGCGTAGTGGGCGCACTAACGATGGTGGACGGCGCATCGACCGGGCTGCGTACCAACAGCATGACGACCCTGCTCGAATTTGCGCGCATATGTCAGGTTCATTCCGGCTCGCGCGTGTATCGCCGCGAGCTGTGGGACGGTATCGAATTCCCCGTCGGTCGCGTGTACGAAGACGCTTTTGCTATTCCGTTGGTGTACAAGCGCGCCCAGACGTTGTACGGCATTCGCGATCGCCTCTATTACTATCGCCGGCGCGCGGGCAGCATTACGCAAACCACCACGCTATTTTCAGTGGAATGCGTGGCGCTCTTTGCCGAGGATGCACTTAAGAAAAGCGAGGCGGAAGATGAGCGGGTCTACTGGCTCGCACTGTTCAGAAAGTTCTTCGCCAATCAGTGTTTTCTCGCTTCTCGCGTCGATGCGTCCGTGCTTCCCCAGGCCATGAAGCTGGTGGAGGAGACCGCCGCGAAGTACCGAAGCTTCGCGGTGAAACATAAGGAGCAGTTACCCGAGTTGCGCTTTCGTACGCAGATATCGGTCAACCGTCGCGTGTTTCAGATGAAGGGGTTGATCAAGCGCACGCTGGGCATGGAGTTGCGGCCAGCCGTAGCAGCGCCGAGCCGTGTCGATTCAAGTCGTCTGGACGATCGTCCCTGAGCCAGCGACCGATAAGTGACTTTTCGAGGCGCGCGAGGCATGCAACTCTACCCACTTCAAACTTCGTTTACTGCCACAGACAATCTGGACCTGGCTGTGCAGCCGCGCAGCCGGTTCTCCATTGCGATCTATCAGCAACGGGGCGAGGAGTCGTTGATCAGCGTGTGCGGCGTGACGGCGGTGACGACGCGGGACGTGACGGCGAAACTCATCAACGGCAACTACGTATTCGAATCGTCGCGCGAGCGCAAACCGGTTCGATTCGACAGCGACTGGCAATGGCCGACGATCACAGTCAAGCCGCAGACTCACGCGCTGGAAAGCGGAGCTTATGCGGCGATTGCTTACGAAGTCGACAAGAACGGCGAGCCGCTGACGGATCTGGGGCGTCGTTGTGCCGCGCGTCTGCCGGTCTTCGCCGGGCCGCCGGATAGCGACAGCATGGCGCTGGTCGTGATCCGGCCGCGTTCGCCGGCAGCATCCATCGCGTACATAGTGCCGATCGCCACCTATCACGCTTACAACTCGATGGGAGGCGGCTGTTTTTATGGGGATCCCATTTACCGCACGCGCCCGGCGTTGAAGGTGAGTCTTCTTCGACCAGGCGGCGGACTCGGTATTCAGATCGGTCATGCCGAAGATCCATACGATAGGCGCTCGCCCAGGCAGCACTTCACTCACTGGGATGCCAAGTTCATCCGCTGGTTGTACACACAACAGCTTGCGTGCGATTTTTATACCGACGTGGATCTGCATCGTGGGACGGACCTCGATCTCAGCAAGTATCGCTGCATGCTGAGCGTCGGTCACCATGAATACTGGACCCAGGAGATGCGCGACCACGTCTCGCGCTTCATAGCCGGCGGCGGCAATCTGGCCGTGTTCAGCGGTAACACCTGTTATCGGCCGATTGATTTCGGCACGAGTGGGGACCTGCAGAACATCAAGGAAATGAACCGGCTCGCCGACCAATGGCCGGATTTCAACGAGAGCAATCTGATCGGCTTGAGTTACGGCTATGGTGGCGGATCGTACGGTATCTGGAGCCGGTTCAGGCGGAAATGGGTGAGAACCGGCCGCGAACCGGTGGGCTTTACCGTGCAGCACGCCGATCATTGGGCATTCGATGGGACAGGCCTAAAGAATGGGCAGACGTTCGGTGCCGAAGACCATCTGGTCGGCTACGAAGTCGACGGCGTACCGCCCGCTCCGAACGGATTCGTTACGCTTGCCGATACGTCGCGGCTGGTGGGGTGGGAAATAGGCGGCGTCGGCGCGATGGGCATGTTCAGGCCGGAGCTGGGTGACGGGCTCAATCAGGGATGGGTTTTCAATGGCGGTACGACCGACTGGCCGCGCGTTCTGGGCGACAGCGGCGCGACCAGTCACGCGATCGTTTCGCAGATTACTCACAACGTGATCCGAAGGTTCACGAATGCCGCCGTTCACGACGCGTCGGCACTCGGGCATAGCGAACACCCAATGCCGATAGATGCGGGGAACGCGTGATGGGCGCACTTTGGGTATTCACCTTTTTCATCGGCGTCTTAAGCGATGTCATGTCCGGCGCGATCCGCTACTACACCTCGCTCGCGGGGGCGCCACAGGCCATCTATCTGCCCAAGCTGATGATGGCCGCGTGCGTTGTGCTGTTCCTTTCGTATCGCCCCAAGGTGAGCCACCTGCTCGTTTTCCTGTACCTCGCCATGCAGGCGTGCGTGTCGCTTTTCAACGGCATCAGTGCAAGCGCAGTGGCCTTCTGGGGGTGGACCGTATTGCCCATGTTCTTCGCGATTCTGGCACCGCCTGAAGCGATCGAGATACTCGGCCGTCCGCTAGCCCGGGCGGCCTTCGTGATCGTCGCGGCGATTTGCATGTTAGGCGTGCTGGTGAATTATTTCGGTTACTTCACGCCTTTGCCCTGGGTCGGGGCAAGCACGATGGTGGACGGGACCGCTGTGCACGTTACGAACTCGAACTTCGTCGGAGAAATACCGCGCTTACCGGGCTTCGGGCGCGACAGCGCCGCCACCGGACTCATGATTGGCCTGCTCTCGACGTGGCTGATACCGAGGTTCCGGTCACTCGCATTCGCGACGCTGATGCTTGCAGTGGCGGGGCTCTCCATCTGGGCCACGACCAATAAGACATCGCTCGTTGCGCTGGCGGTCGTGTTGTGCATCGAGCGATTCGGAAAGCTCGACACGATCAGAAAAGCGGCCGCCTGGGCTGCGGCGTCTGTGCTCCTGCTGCCGCTTGCGTCGTTTGCCATCACGGCGGCAATCAATCATTCGATCATTGGGGGCGGCGCGCTCGCTTCGTTTCAGGACCGATTCGAGAACACGTGGCCGCTGCTGCTGCAGGGCATGCTCCGGGAGAATCTCATCTGGTTCGGAATCGGTCCCGGCGGTTTTGGCGCGGCGACGACCTACTATCACCAGAACTTCGGCTTCAATATTGGCTATGCCGACAACGCCGCGCTCTATGCAATCGCGAACTTCGGCGTATTCGGCATGCTTATCTTCATCGTTCTGTTGGCAAGACTACTGTTCTTTAGTGAATCCAAAGATAGGCTTGCATGGACGATGTTGCTGTTTCTGTTGATCAGCGGCATCACCACGGACATTTTTGAATCGCTGGGTTGCCTGCTGTTCTTCGGCGTCGCGGCGAAATCGCTCTGGCTGAACACGCAGGAGCAACGCTTCCGTTTGAATCCCCGCGTGATGATGAGCTTGCGGGACAGAAAGTCGACGCTATGACGGAGCAGTCGTAGCAGGACAAATAACGACGGCACGTGGAATTCCCGCTACGCCGGCTTGGGGGCAGTAGATGAAGGCGCAACGAAGCAGGCGTTTCGGTCGGATTGGCATTGCAGTCGTAGGGTGCGTGGGTCTCGTCCTTGCGCTCGCGGGTGCACTGGCTATTCGCGCCTTTGCCGTACAGGCGCCGCCGCTCGTTGTTCTGGATGACCCGGCGCAAACGAACGAGAGATCGTACGTCGATCTGCCGTCATTCGCGGCATCGCGGGCTAACACCGGTGTGGCGATCCACGACATCGAGGATACGCGCCTGCTGGATGCGGTTAAAGATGTGGGCTTCTCGTTCATCCGCACGGATTTGTTCTGGGAGGCCGTGCAGGCGCCTGACGGCTGGCACTTCGAGAAATTCGACGCGCTCGTCGCCAATCTCGCGCAGCGAAAACTCGGCGCGCTCTTTATCCTCGGCTACAAGCACTATGTGTTCAGTCCGGACCAGCCGCCAACTACGACGAATCAGCTGAAAGCGTTCTACAGCTATGTTTCCGAGTCGGTACGTCGGTACAGCGGTGCCGACGTCAAATTCGAAGTGTGGAACGAAGAGAACGATGCGGTGTACTGGCTCGCCCCGCCGTCGCCGTCGGCATACCGCAATTTGCTGATAACGGCGGTGAAGGCGGCTCGGGCGGCCAACCCCAAGGCAATGATTGCCACGGGCGGCGTGCAGGAAATGGATCTGGGATTCGTGCAGTCGGTCGGTGACATTTCGAGCACAACGCTGCGCGGACCGGATGCAGTCAGTGTGCATGCGTACCGTCAGCAGTATCCGGAGACGGTATTTTCGGATTACCGGACATTGCGTAAGGATCTGGCGGGCTACAAGAACTCACCCGCAATCTGGACGACGGAATGGTCTTACCCGAGTTATGGCTATGTGTATGTCGCCAAAATTGACGACGGCCATTCGCCCAGGGCGCTTGCGCTACAGGCCAAATATACCGTTCGGCGATTTCTGGTTGACTGGATCGCGGGTGTGGGACTCACGGCCTATTACGACATGCGCGATGACGGCAAAGATCCGATGAATCGCGAACACAATTTCGGCTTGCTGGATGCAAACAATAACAAGCTGCCGGCCTATAACGCATCGAAGTATCTGTTTTCATTTACGGCAAACATTGCCAGTGCAAAGTACTTTATCGACGAGAGCGGAAAATATGTCGTCCTGAAGTTAGCGACCACTACGGGCGCAAGCAAATATGTCGTGTGGGCCTATGGCGACCGAAATGTACTTAACTTGGACGCTTCGCATTTGCCTGAGCGTGCGACGATCACCGACATGTATGGACGAGTGTTAAAAGCGCCTGCGAATGGCGTGCTTGCAGTCCCCGAAACGCGTGGTCCGATCTTCGTCACTGTTTAAGCGGCAACGCCACCGTGCGATGTGGCAGAGAGTTTCTCGGCAGTTCCAGACAGGCCTATTCGAACGCTGGAAGCTGGTGTGTTAACGGGTTCACCTTCGTCTTTTATCGCGGGAAATGAAATGAGTTCATTCTACGGACAATCGGCAGTGGGTGTTTTTCCTGCCCAGAACGACGGGCTAACTGGCCTGTGGCGGAATATCGCCCGGCACAAGTTACTGTTCGCCGCCATTCTCGGCGCGTGTTGCCTTGCCGGCGGCATCTATATTTTGCTTGCCACGCCGCAATACCGGGCTGATGCATTGCTGCGCGTTCAAATTAAACCCGGTGCGTCGGTCAGCGCGCTCTCCGATGTGTCCGGAACGACGTCGGCAGACCAGTCCGCCGACGACGAGACCGATGTTCTCACGTCGCGCACCATCGTCGACGAAGCCATCGCGCAAACTGGTGCCGATATAAACGTGCAGACTGATAGTCACTTTCCGCTGATTGGGCGCTTCCTCGCATCCCGTCACGCGGCCGCCACCGAACTGCAGCGTCCGTTCCTCGGATTGAGCGGCTATGCATGGGGCGGCGAGCAATTGAAACCCGCCATCTTCGAGATACCGGGCGCGGCCTTCGGCGACAAGTTTCGGGTGGTGACGGGTGAGGGAGGCAGTTGGACTTTGTATGACAAGGACAGTCATCAGCTGGCGCAAGGCCATGTTGGGGAGACAGTGCCGTTCCAGGTCACGACAGACGAAGGAAGTGGGCCCGGGAAAATAAAAATCGACGTTCTGCGCGCACGACCGGGCGTGGAATTTACCCTTTCCAGGGTGTCCACGCAAACAGCCTACGAGAACATCACCAGTCAGATGAAGACTACCGTATCGAGCCAGAACTCGTCGGTACGGGACTCGTCGATGCTGAGATTGAGCTATCAAACCAGCTCTCCGCTTGCCGCCCAGTCGATGGTCAACGCAATCGTGCAGGCGTTTATCAAACGCAATATCGACGACCGCGCGGCTCAGGCACGCATGAAACTGGAAACACTGCGGGCGCGCCTGCCTCAATTGCAGGCGGATATGCATGAGGCGGAAGACCGCTTTAGCGACTTCCGCACCCAGCATCAGGCGATCGATATGGAGCAGCAGGGCTCGGCGCTTATCACGAGCATGACTTCGCTTGCCGAGAGACAGCGGGCTTTGCGGCTCGAGTATGACGACAAGCGGCAGACATTCGGTCCGGATAGCCCCGTGATTCGAGGGCTGGTCCAGCAATTGGATCAGGTGAACCACGACATCGCGCAGAATACGGAAGCAACGAAGAATATGCCCGCCACGCAGCGTGAATATGTGCGGCTTTCCAGCGACGCCGGCATCAAGAAGCAGCTTTACATTGGTGTGCTCGCCAACGTGAACCAATTGGAAGTGGCGGCCGCGAGTACCGCATCCGGTGTGAGCGTCATGGATTGGGCCATTGCGTCGGAAAAGCCGTCCTGGCCGCGCAAGACGATCATTCTGCTCGGTTCGATCCTGGCCGGATTGTTTGGCGGCACGCTCGCCGTGCATCTCGTGTCGCTCAACCGTAAGGAACTCCGTACGCCGCAGGAAATTAACACGATCTCCGACTTGCCGCGTCTCGCCGTCGTGGCGCGCTCGAGAGCCCAGATTCGTGGCGATATCGATTCGCGAAGCCGTCGCGCCGAGCCGGTCAAGTTGCTGGCGGTGAGCAGTCCCGGAGATCCGAGTGTCGAAGCGTTGCGCGCATTGCCGAGCAGCGTGAGAACCTTGCTGGCTGGGAATGGCGACGGATCGACGAACAAGGTGGTGCTGTTTACCGGACCTACTCAAGGCGTAGGCAAGAGCTTTGTCTCGTCTAACTTCGCGTACCTGCTTTCGCAGACTGCGGCATCCGTTCTGCTGATAGACGGCGATATGCGGCAAGGCAAATTGAGCCATCTCTGGGAGGAAGAAGACAGGCCCGGACTGGCCGAGGTGCTCAAGGGAACTGCGCAGCTCGAGGATGCGATTGTGCGCAATGAAGGCAGCCATCTGTCCATTCTGGGCGCCGGTAATCCGTATCCTGCGAACCCTGCGGAGCTTCTCAGCAGTCCGGCGTTCCGGGATATGCTGACCACGCTTCGTGAGCGCTACGATTACGTGGTCATCGACTCGCCTCCCGTTCTGCCGGTGAGCGACGCCGTGTCGATCGCCGCTCAGGGTTGCGACCTGGTGCTGCTCGTGTCGCGTGCCGACTACACCGGTTCCCGCCAGGTCGAAGAAGCACTCCAGCGGCTAGCCAACGTCGGTGCAAAAGTGGGCGGCCATATTTTCAACGGCTTTCTTCCGTCGCGATACGGCGAACGTGATGACTATGCGCTAAACGGCGCCCGGCGCTATTAAGCGTATCCCGGACAGCAAGGAAAACAATGTCATTACGTGAGAAGGCGATTTCGGGAGCGAAGTGGTCGGCAGCATCAATGATCTCGATCGTCAGCGTCCAGTTTCTGCAGGTGGCAATACTCGCGCACCTGCTGAAACCGGGCGAGCTGGGTTTGGCGAGTATGGTTTCATTGGTGACGACGCTGGCCGATATGTTCCTCGATATGGGGTTGAGTACAGCGATTGTGCAGCGTAAGAATGTGGCGGCGAATGAGCTGACATCGCTGTACTGGCTCAATGTAATGTTCGGTGCGGTGCTTGGCGGACTTCTGCTGGCCGGCAGCGGCGTGGCGGCCTGGTTTTTCTCCGAGCCCGAACTGAAGACGCTGGTTGCCCTTGCCGCGCTGATGTTTTTCGTCTCACCTCATGGTTTGCTGTATCAATCGCTCATGGCGCGCGAGCTCATGTTCGACATGCTCTCGAAGATCGAGGTAGCGTCGAGCATGGTGTTATTCATCACGACGCTGGTGGCCGCGTTGCGCGGCTTTGGCGCTTACTCGCCGGTTATCGGTGCGTTGACTGCCGCGGTCTGCCGCGTGACGCTGCTCAATCTGAACGGGCGCAAACTGCATAAGCCAGGCTTGCGTTTCAGGTTGTCGGAGACGAGGTCGTATCTGAGCTTCGGTGTCTTCCAGGCCATGGACTCGATGGTGAATTACCTCAACGGTAATTTCGGCGGCATCGTGGCGGGCCGCGTACTCGGGGCGGCGACACTTGGCGGCTACAACCTGGCGCTCAACTGCGCGGTCAATTTTCCGGCGCGACTGAATCCGTTCTTTACGCGCGTGCTCTTTCCTGTCTTCTCGATCATTCAGGACGATACGGCAAAGCTTCGTCAAAACTACTACAAGCTGACGGGCTTTATCGCCATGTTCAACTTTCCGCTCGTGTTCGGGCTGATGGTCGTGGCGCCGGATTTTGTCGTGTGCATGTTCGGCGAAAAATGGCTCTGGGCGACGCCGGTATTGCGGGTGTTGTGCCTCGTGGGCGCGTTTCGTTGCCTCGGCAATCCGGTCGCCTCCTTGATGATGGCGACAGCGAACATTCGCGTGAGCTTCTGGTTCAACCTGATAAAAACGACGGTGATGTTGCCCGCCATCATTCTCGGTGCCTCTCTGGGCGGTGCGCTTGGCGTCGCGATTTCGCTGGTCACGGTCGAAGCGATCACGATCATGCCGATGTATCACTTCATGCTGAAGCGCGTGCTCGGTCCGAGCCTCGCAGAGTTTTTCAACGCCTGTTTTGTGCCGCTGAGAATGACGCTGCCCATGGTGGCAAGCGTGCTGGTCGCCTCGGAATTGCTTGACGCGTCGTCGACGGGGCACGTCCTCAGGCTGATCGCGGAAGTCACACTCGGTGCGGCGGTGTTCGGTGTGACGTTCCTGCTCGATCGATCGCTACTTTGTGCCGAGATCCGAGGGATTGTGCTTAAGATGGTCCGTAAAGCAGCGCTGCGGCACGGGCTGCAATAGTACGCGCTGCGCCTGAGCGTCGAACGCTTCGCGGGAAAACCGCAGCCGGAAAGAGGCAGTCAGTTCGGCGAGCGGATAGGTCTGCGCGGCAAAGATTCTTTCGACGAACGCGTCCTGATCGTGAACCGGAAACAGCAATTCCGCCGGCAGGTACGAGCCTAGTGCCGATACCTGTGAGGCCACGATCGGGCGGCCCGCCAGGATGGCCTCGATCATCACAAGCGGCACGCCTTCATAGCCCGAAGGCAACACGATTACATCGCTCGCTACGATGTAAGGCAGCACGTCGGATTGCGGACCGATGATCCTCACGCAACGAGACAGGACCTCGCTGGCTTGCACGGCTTGCAACAATTTCGCCGCGTCCGGGCCGTCACCTACGATCAGCACAAGCGAATTGATAAACCGATCCGGGTTGCGCTCAATGGCTGCGAGCAGGAAGTTCTGCCGCTTGTGCTGAAAGTGAATCCGGCCAATATGGGTGCAAATAAACTTTCCGCTTTGCGGCAAAGAAAGCAGGCTGCGCGCCGCGTCGCGGGTGAGTGCGGTATTGCTGAACTTGTCGTCGACGCAGTTTTCCAGAATCGCGGTAGGTGTTGCCGGCGCCAGTTTTACCAGTTTGCCGCGTAGATGGTCGTTGAGCGTGATGTACTGCTGCGGCAACTGGTAGAGCACGCGTTTGACCAGAAACTTGATACGCTCCGTCGCGGGCGCTCCCGCTCCCGCTTCGTCATCCACCAGCGGGATGTAGCTGACGGCGATTGTTCGGGTCAAGCGCGCGGCGATCAGGCCGGCGAGTGCGGATACGATTGTTCCCTGGGCGATCACGAGTTTCGACAGATGAAGCCCGCGCAGAAGCGCTGCGGTTCGCCATGTGGCCGACAGCAGTGCAAGAGGGTTGCGGTGAATCTGCTCTGAGGTAAACGGCAATGAAATGGCGGTGACCTGACGGTGCCGCCCGGCAATGTTTTTGGCAAACAGGGACATGGCTTCATTCCCGGTCGGCACGAGAATGTGCAGGCTGACAATGCCCGGGCACTTCACAAGGGCATGAATAAGCCGTTTGAGCATTTCCTCGTGGCCGCCGTTGACGCCCGAATCGCAATAGATGCCTAACCTCACTGAAGCTCCCCTTAGGACGAAATGTGGCTTACGGATACGCCGACCACCGTGGCCCCTGATTTGAAAAGCTGATAGAGCGTTGCAAGAGCAACGATCGCGTTACGCCCCGCGCCGGGATCGATCGATGACCTGAGAGAGCATCTCCGCGCTTGCACCCCAGCGATACTCGGCCGCGTGCGCCAGACCCCGTTCTATTAAAGTTTTCCTCAACTCGGGCGAGCGCAGTAGCGTGCGTAGTTGCTCCGCAATATCTTCTGACGAGTAGGGATCGCAATAGAGTGCGGCGTCCCCGCAGGTTTCCGGCAATGCGGCCGATCGGGCCACGATAACCGGGCAGCCGCTGCGCATCGCCTCGAGCGGCGGAATCCCGAATCCCTCATAGATCGACGGATAGACGAAACAGTGCGCGTGCTGATAAAGCGCTTTCAGCTTCTCGTCGCTGATATAGCCGACTGCTTTGACGTTCGGTGCGGCGCCTTGCACGTCCTGAACATTGCCAAATACGCTGGTGTTTTTCATCCCGACAATCACCAGATCGATCGTCGGGTCGTCCAGTTGACGAAAGGCCTCCAGTATCCGTCCGAAGTTCTTGGTCGGGTTCATGCTGCTCACCGCGAGCACGAAACGTTTCGACGTCAGGCCATGCTCGTGCAGCACACTGGTATCGGGTACGGTTGCATCCAGATGATCCGCGCCAAGTGGAACGACACTGATTCGCGTTGCGGGTACTCCACAGTGATGAGCGAGACGCTGCCGCGAGAAGTTCGAATTGGTGACGACGCAACTTGAAGTGCGCGCAAGAATCCAGAACATCAACCGGTACCATGCGCGAAAACGCCACGAGAAGTGGGCCGGTGTATCGAACACCGCCGCGTCGTGCATGTAGATGACCTGATTGAAGCGAAAGATAGAAGCCGAGTTGCTGAGATTGACAATCCGATGCCGGCCGGCGAAGAACGGCAGAACGAGCTGCTCCCAGAACACGCCCTTGCCGAATCCGATCTTGACGGTGTTCGTATTGCCGACGGACTGGAGCCCAGGCTGTGGCGGCACAACGACGGTGACTTCGCCGTTGTCGGGCAAGTGACCGAGCGCGGCGATCAGTTCGCGCGCCACACGTTGTACGCCGGTCGTCTTCTGCGTTGCGAAGCGGCCGTTGTAGATGAACGTCGGGGTGGTCGAGGCCATATTCTTCACACCGTTGTCTCCCCGGAGGACAGGCTTAGCGATTGACTTCATAAGGAAGCGCGATGTCGGCGATCAAGGGCTCTTTGGTGGCGGGGCGCTCATCGGCGAGTCCGTAGAGCTGTTGCCATTCCCGGAAAATCGCGTCCATGGAAAAGCGCTCCACAGCGCGCTTTCTCGCTGCCGCGCCCATTTGCTGCCGCAGCGACCAGTTGTTGCGCAGGAGGTCGAGATAGACGGCCATTTCCTCGGTGTTTGACGCGACAAAGCCGGTCACGCCGTGAATGACGACGTCGCGATTACCCACTACGTTGGTCACTACTGCGGGAATTCCTGCCACCTGCGCTTCGATCAGCGCGAGAGGCATGCCTTCCCAACGGGAGGTCTGCACGTAGACGTCGAGCTGGGACATCAGGTCCAATGCACGCTCGCGGGTGACCCAGCCGCTGCATGTAACGGCATCGCCCTGATAGGGCGCGGGCACGTCTTCCGCATTCCCGCCTATCCAGACAAAGCTGACGGCCGGATCGCGGAGTTCATTCGCCAGTTGAATGAATACCTCGTGGTTCTTCTGGAAGGACGCGCGCCCTGTCATGCCGATCACCACGCGGCCGTCGCTTCGTTTGCATTGAACAGGGATCTCACGAACGTCTACGCCGTTTTCGATCATGATTGCGGCGCGCGCATGAACGCGGCCCTTGATCTCGTGCAACTCGCTGCGCGAGCACGCGACGATCGTTCCGCCGATATAGTTGGCGAGGCGCTCGAAGCTCAAATACGCGAATTGCTTGGTGGCCGACACATCGCGCCGCAGGAAGGCGGGGCCGTGTGGCGAATAAAGTACTTTGGCGTGAGGGGATGCTATTTTGGCCGCCGCGCGCCCGAGCGCGCCTGCTTTCGACGAATGGAGATGGATGACTTCGGGATTGCGATCGCGCAGGTTCTGAACCAATGCGCGCAGGCTCGACCAGTCTTTCTTGACGTTGATCTCCCTGCACATCGAGACGTATGTCATCTTGACCTTTGGATGAAACAGACGCGCAAAATCTTTTGGGGTTTCCCGCCGTAATGAATAAATGACTGACACATTTGCGCCAGCCTCTGCTGCGCGATTGGAAAGCTCGACTAGCATCGACAGAACCCCCCCTCCGAAGGCTTCCGTGATATGAACGATGTCTTTCATGTGTCTGTTCCCGTGGGCGAGATTCTGGTATTCGTGATGAAATGATTCGGCTAGATGGATGCACCCCTGCGGTTTGATCTTGTCTTCACGGCGCCAATGACTCTGTGTGATGGCGCACACTTAAAATGCATAAATAGATAGGCGTACGAAGTGATTAAGAAAGCATTCTCAATATGGTAGGAATGAATTAGGTTCTATCCGCAAAAAGGAAGCGAATCAAAGCGCTCGAGTGGCGGAATTAACCTGAATTGACGATCCTTGACGATTAGAATCCGGCCGGACTCGAAATGAGAGAGATCGACATATAAAGGCGGGAAAGTTCGCTAATTGCGGAGATTTACGTCAAACGACAGCGCTCAATATCGAGCCGATTTTCTTTCTGGAATTGGCGAGCTGTGCCGATGAGCACAGCAGACTTCGTGGAGACTGTTCGACATGGAACACAAGCGGTGCAAGATCTGGCTGATCGACAGCGGTTGAGTCCCTGCGAGGCAACTCGTTGCGCTGTCGACCTTTACTACATTCAGGCGAAGCCGTGCGGATTGGTCGACTGCCACCGCCAGTGATCCGCGCACATCCTCTCGATCCCATATTCTGCACGCCAGCCAATGACTTCCAGCGCGGCGGTGGGGTCCGCAAAACACGAAGCTACGTCGCCAGGGCGGCGAGCCACGATCTCGTAGGGCACGGGCCGGCCCGCGGCTTTCTCGAACGCCTTGACGACGTCGATCACGCTATACCCCTGGCCCGTGCCGAGATTCACGACGAAGCTGGCGTCGCGCCTGACCAGCGCATCCAGTGCGGCCAGATGCCCGCGCGCGAGGTCCACAACGTGAATATAGTCGCGCACGCCGGTGCCGTCCGGCGTCTCGTAGTCGCCACCGAATACACGCAGCTTTTCCAGTTTGCCTACTGCGACCTGTGCCACATATGGCATCAGATTATTGGGGATACCGGCCGGGTCTTCTCCAATCAGGCCGCTCTCATGCGCGCCAACCGGGTTGAAATAGCGCAAAGTCGCAATTCGCCAGGAAGGATCTGCCACTTCCAGATCGCGCAAAACCTGCTCGGCGATCAGCTTCGACTGCCCATAAGGATTGGTGGCCGACAGCGGAAACGATTCGTCGATCGGCGAACTTTTCGGCACGCCGTACACTGTTGCGGAAGAACTGAACACGAACTGCTTCACCTTGCGATCGCGCATCACGCCAAGCAGCGCCAGCAGACTGCCGACGTTATTGCTGTAGTACTCGACAGGCTTGGCGACCGATTCGCCCACCGCCTTGAGCGCGGCAAAGTGGATCGCGCCGGTGATCGGGTGGGCGTCGAAAATGCGATTGAGCGCTGCTTCGTCGCGGGCGTCGGCTTCGTAAAAGGTCACGGGCTTGCCGGTGATCTTTTCTACGCGCCGCAGCGATTCGCGGTTGCTGTTCACGAGATTGTCGATTACCACGACGTCGTAACCGCCGTTCAGCAGTTCGACACATGTGTGCGAGCCGATAAATCCTGCACCGCCCGTTACCAGAATCGTACCCTTCGTGGTCATTCTGCTACTCCGTTAAAGTAAAACGCCCGTCATTTTTTGCACCAGGTCTTTATATGTTTCGACGACGACGCGTTCGTCGAACTCTTGCGCGACTTTCTGTCGACCGCGTTCTGCCATTGCGCGGCGCCCGGCACTGCTCATATCGAGCATTTGCGCCAGTTTCGCCGCGAGACTCTCTGCATTGCGCACTTCACACAGCAAGCCATTGACGCCGTCCGCCACCACTTCGCGGCAGCCGGGCACGTCCGTGGTCACAATCGGCCGGCCCATCGCGGAGGCTTCCATCAGCGTGCGAGGCACGCCTTCGCGATAGGACGGCAGGACGACGCAGTCCGCATTGGCGATAAAGGGCCGTACGTCATGTGCCTCGCCCAGGTACTCGATGATGCCTTCCTGCTCCCACGCGGCCACTTCTTCGCGTGTGATCGCGCTAGGGTTGTCGACGCCGACCGGCCCGAGCAACTGGAAGCGGGCTTGGGGATAGCGCTCGCGTAGGCGCCGGGCGGCTTCGACATATTCGCCGACACCCTTGTCCCACAGAAGCCGCCCGATCAGCACGAACTTGAATTCCGCCCGCTCCGGCAGCGGCGTGAAGGCGAACTGTTCGAGATCGACGCCTTCGCCGTGCAGCAGACGCGCACGCTCAGGATGCACCAACAAATTCTGCTCGACAAACGCAGCCTGGTCGTCGCGGTTCAGAAACCAGATTTCGCGCGGGAAATGGAACGCGAAACGGTACAGTTTCTTGGCGACCTGCGCCGCACGACTTTGCTGGATGAACACGTAGCCGAGCCCGGTGGTCACCGCCACCGACTGCACGCCCGCCAGTTTCGCGGCGATCGAGCCGTAAATGTTCGGTTTGATCGTGTAGTGGAACACGACGTGCGGGCGGATGCTTCGATACAAACGATACAACGCCAAAAGCGTGCGCAGGTCTTCACGCGGACTGGTGCCCTTGGACGCCACCGGCAGCTCGATGCAGCGGCAGCCCATCGCGGTGAGCAGCTTGAACGTGCGGTCATGCGGCGCGAGCACCGTAACGTCGACGCCCCGCCCGACCAGCATGCGGATCAGCCCTTGCCGATACGTATAGATTGCCCAGGCGGTGTTACAGACCAGTGTAATGCGCAGTGCGGGCGTCGATTTCAGGGCAGGCTTCATGCGGGGACGGGCTCGACGGTGGGTGACGGGATGAATGGCGGCAAGGGCATCAATGACATCAATGGCTCGCGTGCGGTGCAAGCAGCCTGCGCTTGACCTGCTGCAAGGCACGGTAGGGCGTTACCAGGTGCAGCAGATTTTTGGCGAGGCCCAGCCAGTCGTACGGGTTGGCGACGTTGAAGTAGCGTAGTTGCAGCCGCAGCGTCGAGCTGACCTGGCGACGCCGTTTGGTGGCGCTAATACCGCCTTCGTTCAATTCGTAATAGAGGCCGAGTTCCGGCAGATTCGCACAGTCGTAGCGTTCCATCAGGCGTACGAACAGGTCGAGGTCCTCGGCGCTAGGATATGCCGCGCGATAGTTGCCGACCGCACGGACCGCGTCGATGCGCAACATCATCGACGGGTGCGCGAGGCACGACCGGAAGAAGCGCAGACGCCGGATCTGCTCCGGCTCGGCGGGCGGCGTCAGCATGAACAGCGGTTTGCCTTCACGCGTGACGACCTGTGTCCACATGCCGAGGCCGGCCACTTGCGGATGCGACTCCATGAACGCGCGTTGCCGGGCGAGCCGCTGCGGCACGCTGCGGTCGCCCGCGTCGATGCGGGCGGCATAGCGAAAACCGCGCTGCGCGAGCGCGTCGATGCCGGTCTGCAGCGCACGTTCGATGCCGCCGTTCTGCGGCATGCGCAACACGTCGATCTTCATGTTGGCGAGTGCCGGGGCGACGATCGGCGGCGTGCTGCCGTCGTCGACGATCAGTACATGGACCAGCGTGCTTTCGCTGAACGAGGCCAGCGTCAGATCGACGTCGGCCTGGCCGTTGTACGCGGGCATCAGGACGGCGACGTCGTCGAGGGAACACTGCGCGGCGGCGGATGAATTCGTCATGGGCGCAATTTGAAACGAATGTAATAAAGATTAACCGACGCGGCAGCGAGATAGCCGGCGGCGAGACCCACCAGCGCGCCGTAAGCGCCCAGCCGCGGAATCGCCAGCAGATTGACGACAAACGCGACGGCCAGCGCCAGTAGCCATTTGGAGAGCAAGACGAACTTGGCCTGATATTTCAGCACGATCAGATTGCCGATCGCTTCGATGCCGGCCGGTACGGAAAGCCACACAGCCCAGCGGAAAATCTCTATCGCGCCTTCAAAATCCGGTCCGAACACGCGGCGGATGATGAAGCCGGCCAGCAGATCCAGCACGAGCGCACCGCTCACCATCAGCGCGGCGGTCATGGCCGTGAGCCGCCACACGTTGCGGCGCAACTGCGCGGCGTCCTGCACGCGGTAGACAAAGGCGGGCGCGATCGTCTGCGCGAGCATCAGCGCGAGCGTGATCCAGTTTTCGTTCAACTGCTGCGCGGCGGAATAGCGCCCGAGGTCGGCGAAGGAAATCGCCCGTTCGAGCATCAGTCTGTCCAGTTTCAGGAACAGATACATACAGATCAGGCCGAGCCAGAATACCGTGCCCGCGGTCGCGAAGTGCCTGAAGAGCGAGCGATCGAGTCGCCAGCCAAGCTGGCCGCCGTGCCGGCGCATGTAATAGATCAGCAGAACCGCGCCGATCACTGCCGATTCGGCCGCCCACAGCCAGCCAAAGCGCGCGGGCGTGGCCGCCGCACGCACCAGCAGATAGACGAAACCGGCCTTCAGCACCGCGGTGCTCATGCTGGTGAGCAACTGCGGCTTGC
Source organism: Paraburkholderia sp. BGA-UO-ETr-F12 (assembly GCF_059567945.1). NCBI lineage: Bacteria > Pseudomonadati > Pseudomonadota > Betaproteobacteria > Burkholderiales > Burkholderiaceae > Paraburkholderia > Paraburkholderia sp. BGA-UO-ETr-F12. The sequence goes on from NZ_JCAQOZ010000012.1 coordinate 43,699, forward strand.
TGTACGTCATGCTTTGCAGCCACGCGTTGATCACGCCGACGAACGGCTCGCGAAACAGCATGGTGACCGCGAGACCGGCGAGCATGGCGCCCACCAGCGGGTCGAAGAAGTGCAGGGCGATGCCGAGCCACGTGAGCAGCAGCGCCGCAACTGAAACCGAGAAACGCAGCGCGAAGGCGCTGCCGAGCACGGTGCCCAGTTCCGCTGGCGGCCGGTTGACGATGGTGGGAACCAGAATCTCCGCGCCGCACACCCACGTGATCGGCGAAAGCACCAGCAGCAGCGTGTTCGCGTACTGCCATTTGCCGAAGGTGTCCGGCCCGAAGTAGCGCGCCAGCATGCCGCTGATCACGATCGCCACGCCGATCTGCGTGAGCCGTTCCAGCCCGAGCCAGACGATATTGGCAAAGGCGCGCGTAACGTCGGGATTGGCGAAGCGCTTGAGCGTCAACATCCGGCGGACACTCGCCCATGCGGTTGCGCGCATTGCACCGGTTGCCCGTCTCGTGCCGGAGACCCAACGTGCGCCAGGGCACGATATGTAACAGGCAACCTGGCCGGCAGTCGCGGCAACATTGCAAAAGCAGGGCGTCTAAGCATTAGAATGAGTGTCTATTAGGGCATGTCCGAAAGGCGCAATTATAAGTTGGAACCGGATCGCTTCCGGCCAGCGCGCATCGTTCGGTTTCACAGGTAGTTTTACCGATCCCTCGGCGATGTGCCGGTCAAAATTTTCCATTGCACGCAAGTGAGCCAACATGATCTCCAAATCCATTTTCAAGGCGTATGACATTCGCGGCGTAATCGGCAAGACGCTGGACGCTGATGCAGCGCGTTCGATCGGCCGCGCGTTCGGCAGCGAAGTGCGGGCGCAAGGCGGCGACGCCGTGGTGGTCGCGCGTGACGGGCGGCTCTCGGGCCCCGAGCTGGTTCAGGCGCTGTCGGACGGCCTGCGTGCGGCCGGTGTCGACGTGGTCAACGTCGGCATGGTGCCGACGCCGGTCGGCTACTTCGCGGCCAGCGTGCCGTTGCAACTCGACGGTGGCGAACGCCGTGTCGATTCGTGCATCGTCGTGACGGGCAGCCACAATCCGCCCGACTACAATGGCTTCAAGATGGTTCTGCGCGGTGCGGCCATTTACGGCGAGCAGATCCTCGCGCTGCATCAGCGTATCGTCGACGAAAACTTTTCTGACGGTAGCGGCACGTACACCGAGTACGACATCGCCGACGCCTATCTGGATCGCATCACGAGCGACATCAAGCTCGCCCGCCCGATCAAGATCGTGGTCGACACCGGCAACGGCGTGGCCGGCGGCCTCGCGCCGAAGCTCTTCAAGAAGCTCGGCTGCGAACTGGTCGAACTGTTCACCGAGATCGACGGCAACTTCCCGAACCATCACCCGGACCCGGCTCACCCCGAGAACCTGCAGGACGTGATCCGCGCGCTGAAGGAAACGGACGCTGAAATCGGTTTCGCGTTCGACGGCGACGGCGACCGCCTCGGCGTTGTCACCAAAGACGGCCAGATCATTTACCCGGACCGTCAGCTGATGCTGTTCGCTGAAGAAGTGCTGTCGCGCAACAAGGGTGCGCAGATCATTTACGACGTGAAGTGCACGCGCAATCTTGCGAAATGGGTCAAGGACAAGGGCGGTGAACCGTTGATGTGGAAGACCGGGCACTCGCTGGTCAAGGCGAAGCTGCGCGAAACCGGCGCGCCGCTGGCCGGCGAAATGAGCGGCCACGTGTTCTTCAAGGACCGTTGGTACGGATTTGACGACGGCCTGTACACGGGCGCGCGTCTGCTGGAAATCCTCACGCGGGTGGCCGACCCGAGCAAGCTGCTGAACTCGCTGCCGAACTCGAATTCCACGCCGGAATTGCAGTTGAAGCTCGAAGAAGGCGAAAACTTCGAACTGATCGCGCGGTTGCAGCAAAACGCCACGTTCACCGGCGCGGACGACGTCGTGAAGATCGACGGCCTGCGTGTCGAGTACCCGGACGGCTTTGGCCTTGCGCGCTCGTCGAACACCACGCCGGTGGTGGTGATGCGTTTCGAAGCGGATAGCGATGAAGCGCTCAGGCGTATCCAGGAAGACTTCCGCCGCGTGATCATGGCTGAGAAGCCGGACGCGAAGCTGCCGTTTTAAGAGCTTCAGCGGCGGCGCGGTTCTTCGTGAATCGCGGCCGCTGTCGAACGCGGCGCGGGTTTCACTTACCGCGCCGCGTTTTTTCATGCCATTTAGCTCTGTCGCGATAGAATTGCGGTCCTTTCACCGATTTTTCGGGCCGGATAGCCGGTTTTCCCACACTTGAGCGTGCAAAAGATACTAATCGTGAGGGTGTCGTCATTGGGCGACGTCGTTCACAACATGCCGGTGATCGCCGATATTCGACGCCGCCATCCCGAGGCGCAGATCGACTGGCTCGTCGAAGAAAGCTTCGTGGGGCTCGTGGAGCTCGTCAGCGGCGTGCGGCGGGCGATTCCCGTGTCGCTGCGACGCTGGCGCAAACGCATTCTCTCGGTCGACAACTGGCGCGAGATCGGTGCGTTTCGGCGCGCGCTCGCGGCTGAGAATTACGATCTCGTGATCGACTGCCAGGGGCTCATCAAGACCGCGTGGGTCGCGAGCATGGCGCGCGGACCGCTGGTCGGCCTTGCCAACCGCACCGACGGCGCGGGCTTCGAATGGCCGGTGCGCTTCTTCTACGACAAGCGCGTGCCGATCGAGCCGCGTACCCATGTGGTCGAGCGGACGCGTCAACTGGTGGCCGCGGCGCTGGACGACCCGCAGCCGCAGCCCACCGACGACATCGATTTCGGCATCGACACCGGGCGCGCGGCGCTGGCTTTGTCGGAGGCGAATCTGAACCTGCCGGTGCCTTATGTGGTGTTCGTGCATGCCACCTCGCGCGCCGACAAGCAGTGGCCCGACACCGCGTGGATCGAACTGGGCCAGTCTCTGGTGCGGCGCGGTGCGTCGATCGTGCTGCCGTGGGGCAGCGAGGAAGAGCGCGCCACCAGCGAGCGTCTGGCGAAGGAATTCGGCGGCGCGGCCATTGTTCCGCCCAGGCTGTCGCTGCCGGCCGTGGTCGGGCTGATCGAAGGCGCCGCCGCCGCCGTCGGCGTTGACACAGGTCTAGTGCACATCGCGGCGGCGCTGAAGCGGCCGACGGTCGAGTTGTACAATTTCGCCACCGCGTGGCGTACTGGCGGTTACTGGTCGCCGAACGTCGTTAACCTCGGCACGGCCGGCAAGCCGCCCACGCTGCAGGAAGTCAAGTCCGCGCTGGCCGGTTTCGGCCTGCTGTAAGGCTGTAACGCGGCGTGCTTCGCCTTACGCGGCATCCGTTTTCAAGGGCGACCATGAACGAAACCCAGATCATCGAAGTAGCGAACGCAGACTGGCACGGGCGCAATCTGTCCGTGCCGCGCGAGACGCTGCTAGCCGGCGTGGAACGCGGCAAAGTGCTGTATTTCCCGAATTTGCGCTTTGCCATTGAAGGCGGCGAACAGGCCTTGCTCGATCCCGCACTGGCCGATCCGAGCCGCAAGAACATCAGTCTCGAGCCGAATGGCGGCGCCTTGCACGGCGTGGCTGGTGACGCGGTCACGCAATCGGCGGTGCGCGCATTGATCGCGCGTTATCAGTCCAATGCGCGCACGCTCGTCGACGGGCTGTTCCCGGAATACAACGGCAAGTTGCGCGTCGCGCCAACGAGCTTGCGGCTGCATCAGGTGCAAGGGCGCGAGACCTCATGGCGTAAGGACGATAGCCGCTTGCACGTTGACGCATTTCCGTCGCGGCCGAATTACGGTGAGCGCATTCTGCGCGTGTTCACCAACGTCAATCCGCATGGTGAGCCGCGTGTATGGCGCGTCGGCGAGCCGTTCGAGGACATGGCCAAACGCTTCCTGCCGCGCATCAAGCCGCAAATGCCGGGTTCGGCGTGGCTGCTGAATCTGCTGCACGTCACCAAATCGCCGCGCAGCGAATACGACCACTTGATGCTCAATCTGCACGACAGCATGAAGGCCGATCTCGACTATCAGAAGTCGAGTCCGCAGGAGACCATGCCGTTTCCGCCGGGTAGCGTGTGGGTGTGCTTCTCCGACCACACTTCGCATGCCGTGATGTCCGGGCAGTTCATGCTGGAGCAGACCTTCTTCCTGCCGGTCAAGGCAATGGCGCAGCCGGAATGCGCGCCGCTCGGCATTCTCGAGCGCCTGAAGGGCAGGGCGCTGGTTTGAGCGCCGCTGTCGTTGTCGCTCGTACTTTGAGACTCGCACTTGCAGTCGGATTCGCGCTTGCGCGTGCGGAGTGCCGATGCTGAGGGCGATTTATAACGCGCTCTGGTGGATCGTCGCGCCGCTTGCCGTGCTGCGCCTGCTGATTCGTTCGCGTAAGGAGCGTGGCTATCGCGAGCATATCGCCGAGCGTTTCGGCTATGCGCGCGGCCGGTTGCCGGAAGACAATGCGCCGCTGATCTGGGTACATGCGGTGTCGGTGGGCGAGACGCGCGCCGCGCAGCCGCTGATCGACGCGTTGCTCAAGGCGCGTCCCGACGCACGAATTCTTCTGACCCATATGACGCCGAGTGGCCGCGCCACCGGCGAGCAGATTTTCGGCGACCGCGTGTTGCGCAGCTATCTGCCGTATGACATGCCGCATGCGGTGCAGCGATTTTTGCGGACGTGGCGGCCGTCGCTTGGGCTGGTCATGGAAACCGAAGTGTGGCCCACGCTGATCGACCAATGCCGTCGCGCGGATGTGCCGCTCGTGCTGACCAATGCGCGGATGTCGGCGCGCTCGTACAAGCGCGCGGCCAGGTTCGGCCATGCGACCAAAGACGTGTTCGGCGGCTTTGCGCGCGTGCTTGCGCAGAGCCCGGCGGATGCGGAGCGGCTCACCGCACTCGGTGCCCGTAACGTCGCGGTGCTGGGCAATCTGAAGTTCGATATGAGTACGCCGCCGGAACTGGCGGCGCGTGGCCATGCATGGCGTGCGGCGATCGGCACGCGGCCCGTGTGGGTCGCGGCGAGTACGCGTGAAGGCGAAGAGGAACTGGTGCTGCAGGCGTTCGCCGCGTTGGGCATCGACAATGCATTGCTGATCCTGGTGCCGCGTCATCCGCAACGGTTCAACGAAGTGGCGGGGTTGGTCGAAAAGGCCGGTCTGCGATTTGAGCGGCGTTCGACGTGGGCGCCCGCGGCGACCGTGGCATCGGCGGCCGCGACCGCCAGCGGCGGCGCGCCTGCTTTGCCTTCAGACGTGAACGTGCTGCTTGGCGATTCGATGGGCGAGTTGGGCGCCTACTACGCCGCTTCGGACCTGGCGTTTATCGGTGGGAGTTTGTTGCCGCTGGGCGGGCAGAATCTGATTGAGGCCTGTGCGGTCGGGGTGCCGGTGCTGATTGGGCCACACGTGTTCAACTTCACGCAAGCCACCGCGGATGCCGTCGCCGCGGGCGCGGCGGTGCAGGTGCAAGATCCGGCCGATCTGGCGCGGGCGCTGCGCGAACTGTTCAGCGACAAGGCGCGACGGCTGGCAATGGGCGGCGCGGCCTCGGCGTTTGCCGCGCGCCATCGTGGCGCGACCGCGCGCACAGTCGATGTGTTGATGGCGTTGTTGCCCGAATGAGGAGAGGACGTAATGGAGAGACTTCCTTTGATTTGGGAACGCGCCATTCGCTGGGCCCCCGCAGTGGTAACTGTCGGAGCCGCTCTAGGGATTTACCACGGCGTAGTCAGCTACTTTTACGACGGCAGAATCAAGTCGCGCGATGACCAGATTGCCGTTCTCAAGCAGCAGAACGAAAGTCTACAGCAGAACATTGATCAGCTACGTCATACACAGTGTGATGCGCAGTACTCACAAATCGATTCGGTCAAAAAGCTTGCCGACATTCGCATGGCTCAACTCACATCGTCCATTCAATTAATCGGCGGTGGAACAGTTAATCCGGACGACATGGCTATTCGCTACATGTGCTTGCGGCTGAAGCGATAGCCTTAAGCCTTCAACAACCCCTTCTTCTCGATAAACTTCACCACCACATCCAGTCCGTCGAGCGCCTTCAGATTGCACATCACGAAGGGGCGCTCGCCGCGCATTTTCTTCGCGTCCGAGGCCATCACCTCCAGATTCGCGCCGACCATCGGCGCGAGATCGGTCTTGTTGATGATCAGCAGATCCGATTTCGTGATGCCTGGGCCGCCTTTGCGCGGAATCTTCTCGCCACCGGCCACGTCGATCACGTAGATCGTCAGGTCCGACAATTCCGGGCTAAACGTCGCCGCGAGATTGTCGCCGCCCGATTCGATGAACACGATGTCCGCGTCGGGAAAACGCGTCAGCATCCGGTCGACCGCTTCGAGATTGATCGATGCATCTTCACGAATCGCCGTATGCGGGCAGCCGCCCGTTTCCACGCCCATGATCCGTTCTGCCGGCAATGCGCCCGCCACGGTCAATAGACGCTGATCTTCTTTCGTATAGATGTCGTTGGTGATCGCGACGAGGTCGTACTGCTCGCGCATCGCCTTGCAGAGCATTTCGAGCAGAGTGGTCTTGCCCGAGCCGACCGGTCCGCCGACGCCGACGCGCAGCGGCGGCAGTTTCTTCGTGCGAGTGGAAGGGTGAGCGGCGTGATGAGGTGCGTTCATGATGGATCGTTTTATGAGCGAAAAAGCCGCGAATACTGCGACTCGTGACGCGCCGACAGAATGCCCAGTTGCGGCGCGAAGGTGTTGATGTCGTCGGGTGAGGTGGCCAATGCGCGCGTGACAGCGGCGTCTATCGGCTCACGTAACGCGACGATGATGCGTTGCCCCGCGAGTTGGCCGAGCGGCACCGCTTTCAGTGCGGCGGCCGCCTGGTTTTCCACCCAGCTGAAGGCGTAGGCGGCAAGTGCGGCGTCCGGCGCTGCGTCGTGGGCGAAGGCGGCGAAGGCGAAAGCCGTGGGTTGGGCGAGAGGCTTGAGCGACGCCAGCGTTGCGCGCCGGTCGGCGTCGCCCCATTCTAGCGACACGCACAATTGTCGCAGCGACCAACCCATCTGTTCCGTCTCACGCCTGAGCTCGGCGGACTCGCGGCTCGCCAGGAATTCGCTGTTGGCTTCTCTCAGGCCGTCGGCGTCGTGCGCGCGCCAGCGTTCCATCTGATGCGCGAGGAACGGGAGCTCGCCGCGCGCGAGTACGTCGGTCAAGCCGCTCGCGATCCAGTCGCGTGCCGAATCGGCGTCGGTGATGAGTTGCGCTTCGATCGCGGCTTCCAGACCCTGCGAGTAGCTGAACGCGCCGATTGGCAGCGCCGGCGAGGCCAGATGCAACAGCGCCGTGAGTTCAGCGATGCGCATGGTGATGATGATGCCCGTGGCCGCACGATTCGTCGTGGACGTGATCGTCGTGGCTATGGTCATGGCCGTGCTCGTGCTCATGTGAGTGGCCGTGCGCATGATCATGATCGTGCGAGTGCTCATGCCCATGGTGTTCGCCGAACACCTGCTGCGCGAGCGCATAGTCTTCCGCGAAGGTCTCGTCGTGGCCATGCTTGTGACCGCCGCCATACGCGCCGGATTCCGGCTGGAACGGCATCGACACCTGATCCACGCTTGCTCCAATGCGCTTCAGCATATCGGCGAGCACCGGATCGTATTCGAGCTTCAGATAATCCGCGCCGACTTCAACGGGCGTATGGCGATTGCCGAGGTGATACGCGGCGCGCGTCAGCGTCAACACATCTTTCGCGCGCACGACCAGCACCGCTTCGGGCGCGGCGACGATACGCACCAGAGCGCCATCGTCAGCGACCAGCACATCGCCGTCGCGCAGCACGGTGCCGCGTGGCAGCAGCAGCGCGACTTCCTCACCGTTATCGAGTGTGGCCGCAAGCCGGCTCTTACGCCGGTCGTCGAAGGTGAGCGTCAAGGTCGGCGCGCGTTTCACCAGCACTGGTGCCAGTTTCAGATGCGGCGCGATCAGTTTGTCGAGAGTGCGCATGCTTAGAACAGGAAGTAGCGTTGCGCCATCGGCAGCACCGTGGCGGGCTCGCACGTCAGCAACTGACCGTCGGCGATCACCTGATACGTTTCCGGATCGACGCTGATCGACGGGCGCCACGCGTTGTGAATCATGTCGGCCTTCGTGATGTTGCGGCAGTTCTTCACTGCAACGATACGCTTGTTCAGGCCATAACGTTCGCCCACGCCCGCATCCGCTGCCATCTGCGAAACGAAGGTCAGGGAAGTGCGGCCCAGTGCACCGCCACGCGTGGCGAACATCTCGCGATAGTGGACCGGTTGCGGCGTCGGGATCGATGCGTTCGGGTCGCCCATCTGCGCCATTGCGATCATGCCGCCCTTCAGAATCAGCGACGGTTTGATGCCGAAAAACGCGGGTTCCCAGAACACCAGATCGGCCCACTTGCCCGGCTCGATCGAGCCGACTTCGTGCGAGATGCCGTGCGTGATGGCCGGGTTGATCGTGTACTTGGCGACATAACGCTTCGCGCGGAAATTGTCGTGGCGCGCGTTGTCTTCAGGCAGCGCGCCGCGTTGCACTTTCATCTTGTGCGCGGTTTGCCACGTACGGATGATCACTTCGCCCACGCGCCCCATCGCCTGAGAATCCGACGACAGCATCGACAACGCGCCGAGGTCATGCAGGATGTCTTCGGCAGCAATGGTCTCGCGACGAATGCGCGACTCGGCAAACGCGATATCTTCCGCAATCGACGGGTCCAGGTGGTGACACACCATCAACATGTCGAGATGTTCTTCGAGCGTGTTGACGGTATACGGGCGCGTCGGATTGGTGGACGAGGGCAACACGTTCGCTTCGCCACACACCTTGATGATGTCCGGCGCATGGCCGCCGCCCGCGCCTTCCGTGTGATACGTGTGAATCGTGCGGCCCTTGAACGCGGCCACGGTCGCTTCCACGAAACCTGCTTCGTTTAGCGTATCGGTGTGGATCGCGACCTGCGTGTCGGTGTCGTCGGCGACGGACAGACAGTTGTCGATCGCGGCAGGCGTCGTGCCCCAGTCTTCGTGCAGCTTCAAACCGATCGCGCCGGCGGCGATCTGCTCCAGCGCCGGTTGCGGCTGGCTCACATTGCCCTTGCCGAGAAAGCCGAGATTCATCGGATAGCCATCGGCTGCCTGCAACATGCGTTCGAGATGCCACGGACCCGGCGTGCAGGTTGTCGCGTTCGTGCCCGTAGCCGGACCCGTGCCGCCGCCGAGCATCGTCGTCACGCCGCTCGCGAGCGCCTCTTCGATCTGCTGCGGGCTGATGAAGTGAATGTGTGTATCGATGCCGCCCGCCGTCACGATCAAACCTTCGCCGGCGATCACCTCGGTGGACGCGCCGATCGCGATCGTCACGTTCGGCTGGATATCGGGGTTGCCCGCTTTGCCGATTGCGGCGATGCGGCCGTTCTTGATGCCGATGTCGGCCTTGACGATGCCCCAGTGATCGAGAATCACCGCATTCGTCACGACCGTGTCGACCACATCGGCATGCACGCGTTGCGACTGGCCCATGCCGTCGCGAATCACCTTGCCGCCGCCGAATTTCACTTCCTCGCCGTAGGTTGTGAAGTCGCGTTCGACTTCGATCAGCAACTCGGTATCGGCGAGGCGCACGCGGTCGCCGGTCGTGGGGCCGAACATTTCCGCGTATGCGCGGCGGCCAATGCGTAATGTCATGGTGTGGGTCCGGAGATGAGCAAGGTGGCCAGAGCAAGTGCCTGAAGAGGCATCAGAGCTTGCCCATGACCTTGCCGTTGAAGCCGTAGACGATGCGCTCGCCCGCCAGTTCGACCAGTTCGACGGTGCGCTCCTGCCCGGGCTCGAAGCGCACGGCGGTGCCTGCCGCAATGTTCAGGCGGAAGCCGCGAGCCGTTTCGCGATCGAAGGAAAGCGCTTCGTTCACTTCGTAGAAGTGATAGTGCGAGCCGATTTGCACCGGCCGGTCGCCGGTATTCGACACGACCACCGTGACGGTCGCGCGGCCCGCGTTGAGTTCGTGTTCGCCGTCGTCGATGAGGAGTTCGCCGGGAATCATGAGGCTGCCTTTACGGGGTACGGAGGTACGGGTTACGGGATCGGATGGTGAACGGTGACGAGCTTGGTGCCGTCGGGGAAGGTGGCTTCGACCTGGATATCGGGGATCATTTCCGGCACGCCTTCCATCACGTCGGCGCGCGTCAGCAACGTGGTGCCGTAATGCATGACCTCGGCGACCGTTTTGCCGTCGCGGGCCGCTTCCATCAGCGCGGCGGTGATGAACGCGATCGCTTCCGGGTAATTCAGTTTGAGGCCGCGAGCGCGGCGCCGTTCGGCGAGCAGCGCGGCGGTGAAGATCAGCAGCTTGTCCTTCTCGCGAGGTGTCAGCTTCATTGAATGTGTGCGGTGGGTTGCGCCGGTCCCGAGCTGGGCCGGCTGCGACAATGATAGGCGCTGCGCGCCATGGCTGCGATCGCATGCTGCGCACGGGATGAAGCCACGACGAGTGCAATGCCGGATAAGCCAGCTACGGTATCAACTTTGGCTAACGACGCGCTTACAGATCGGCCGGCAGCGGCGCGCCGAACCACTTCTTCGACATGGCGTTGAGCGTGCCGTCCTGCTTCGCTTGCGCGATTGCCGCATTGACCTTCTGTTGCAGGCGCGGCTCGTTCTTATTCATGCCGACAAAGCACGGCGAATTCTTGATGACGAACTTCGGCTCCGGGCGCCGCGGCGGATTTTTCGCGAGAATCGCCGCAGCGACGATATTGCCGGCGGCGATCAATTGCACCTGCCCCGAGAGGAACGCGGCAATGGTCGCGTTGTTATCTTCGAAGCGCTTGATGGTCGCATTCGGCGCCATTTGCGTGAGACCGATTTCCTCGAGCGCGCCGCGCGTGGCGCCGACCGTCTTGCCAGTGAGGTCGGCGGGGCCGGTGACCTTGATGTCGGCGGGACCGAACACGCCCTGGTAGTAAGGCGCATAGGCGGTCGAAAAATCGATGACCTTGTCGCGCTCAGGCGTTTTCCCGAGCGACGAAATCACCAGATCGACCTTGCCCGTCTGCAGATACGGAATACGGTTCGCGCTGTTGACCGGCACGAGTTCGAGCTTCACGTTCATCGACTTCGCCAGCAGCGCGGCGGTATCGATGTCATAACCTTGCGGCTTCATATCCGGGCCGACCGAACCGAACGGCGGATAGTCTTCCGGCACAGCGACTTTCAGCACACCTGCCTTGGCGATACTGTCGAGCGTATCCGCGTGAGCGATGGGCGCATGGATGGCGAGGACGGGCGAGAGCAACAGTGCGGCGAGCCAGGCGCGACGCGCGGGACGAAGAATCGGTCGAGTCATGTCAGGTGAGCGGTGGTGGTGAAAGCGGTCGGCTGCCGTCAGGGTGCGGCAGCATCGTGGGGAATCCCGACGCAAGGTGTGTGCCATGCCGGTGCGATAGGCGCGGGCGCGCAGTTATCGAGTCTGTGCACACCGGTGGGGCATTGTTAATCCCAATCTGGTGCGCGAATGGCTTCGCGGCGATTGAGCGCGAATGCCGCGCCGCTATGAGATCTCGACTTCGCGTGGGCACGCGCGGCGTTGCAATGCCTGCCGCACGGTCTCGACCACGCTGGTCCAATCGCCCGGCGTGCGCTGGCGAAACAATCGCATTGACGGATACCAGGGGCTGTCGGTCCGGTCTATCAACCATCGCCAGTCCGCGCATGTGGGAATCAGCATCCATACAGGCAAGCCTGCCGCTCCGGCGAGATGCGCCACGGATGTGTCCACCGTAATCAGCAAGTCGAGCGTTTCGAGTATCGCGAGCGTGTCGGTGAAGTCGTTGATTTGCGGTCCGAGCGTTCGCAACTCAAATTCGAGGGCCAAGGATTCGCTCTGCCGCTCGAGTTCGCCCTTTTGCAGCGAATGCCAGATCACGTCCGGAACGGAAAAAAGCGGCTTCAGCAAGTCCAGCGAAATGGACCGGTAACGATCGAGGCCATGCGTGGGACTGCCGGCCCACACCACGCCGACACGCAGTTGCGCGGGATGCCGCTTTGGCGAAATCGCATCGATGCGGGTTTGCCACTGCTGTCGCTTGTGTTTCGTGCCTCTGAGATAAGGCATCGCGACGGGAAGCATCGACATGCTCAGATGCATGTACTCCGGCATCCGCAGCATGCGGCACCAGTAGTTGTAATGTGCGGATGGCCTCGTCACGTAGACATCGCGCACACCCGCGGCGCAGGCTGCAATTTCCGCAAGCGGGCCGTGAATCCAGACGTCGACGTTTGCGCCTCGTCGATGAAGCCAATCCGCGCATCGCAGAAACTGCAATTCGTCTCCCAGACCTTGCTCGCCAACCAGCAGGAAGTCGCATCCGGCGACACTTTCCCCTTTCCACAAAGGGACACCCGGGACCGCCGCGTCCTCGGTTTCTGCGAGCTTGTCCAGCCACTTGTATCGTTTCCACCCCTCTTCGAAATCGCCGAAACGCAGCAGCGTGGTGGCCAGGTTGTATTGCATGGTCGCGTTGTCGGGCATGAGCCGCGCCGCTTCGATCGAGTGAGTTCGCATCTGCTGAAAATCACCGAGCATGCTGAGCGCGAAAGTTGCGTTGTGATGCAGCCAGGCATTCGCCGGATCCAGGCGAAGACCTTGGTTTGCCACAGCGAGTGAGTCTTCAGGTCGATCAACGCAATTCAGCGCGAATGAGAGTTCCTTGAGTGCGGTGGCGTTGTCAGCAAAGTACTCGCGCATCTGCGAGACAACGGTGCCGATGAGATCGGCACGCCCCGCCTTGCCTAATGCTTGTATGAGCTCGGCGCCGTCTGCCGCGCGGGTTGGATCGATGGCCCACGCGCGTAACCAGTAAGTTGCGGCATCGTCGTGACTTCCTGACAGTTGGCTGATTGACGCGAGCGAGCGCAAGGCGTGATGCGAGCCGGGTTCGATCTCCAGCGACTTCGCGTAATACGTCATGGCTTCGTCGAGGCGTTTAGACGAACGCAGGCAGTCCGCGAGATTCGCGTAGATGGTGGCGCTTCTGTCCGCGAAAGCCAGCGCGCGATGGAAGAAGGCTTCGGCCGCAATCGGGTCGCCGGTCAACGCGGCAAGCAAGCCACGTTGTTCCCATAAGTCGGCGCGCTGCGGAGCCACATGCAAGGCGCGGTCGAAGAATTTGCTGGCCTCGTCGAGCTGCCCGTTTTCGAAAAAGGCTATGCCGGCATGATGCAGCGCTTGCAAATGGCGTGGTTGCCGCTTGAGGATCTGTTCATATTCGTAGATTGCTTCAGCCAGGCGGCGTGCGCGGAAGTGGGCATCCGCGCGCGCCATGCATGCGTCAATGCTCGCCAGTGCGGCCGGGCGATTGACTGACGGGATGCTGTTGTTCATAAGAGGTACTGTCTGCCAATAGGGAGTGGACGCAGCGCCCTTGCACCTGTGTTCGCGCAAGGGCGCCGGTTTCACGTTCGTGTGATTAGTTGGCGAGGCTGGCCACCATCGAGACATCTTGCACGTTAGTGAAAGCGCTCAAGGCAATGTAGTACGTTCCGGGTTGCGGATTGCTAATCACGCAATTCTGGGCTCGTCCGCTGACAATCGTGCCTTCACAGATAGGGTTGAGCATGGACGGCGTATCGCGCCGCACCCTCATGATCGCCGTGCCGGCTCCGCCGGACATCGCGGTCGTCAGGCTCTTCGCGCCGGCCGGAACCGTAATCGAATAAAACGACACCTCGTAGCTGTTGGCCGAGAACCTGATGGCCTGATCGGGTCGCAACGTCTGGACGGGCGGCGCATAAACCGCCAGTCTGCGTACGACCTTGCTTGTTGCGCCGCTACTATCGGTGACCTTTAACGACATATCGTAGTTGCCGGCGTATTCGATATTCAGATTGTCCCAATGACGAGCGTCCGTCACCGTAACCTCAGGATTGTCGCCGAGCTTCCAGGTTCGCGACACGAGGGTGGGGCCGCCCCGACTGGTGGAAAGATCCTGGCAGTCCAACTGCATGACATTGCTTTTCTTCTGTACGCAACGGAAATCCGCCGCCGCCGGTATCTTGCCGGATCTGGCTGCTTCGACCGTTGCGGCGGCGTCGAGCATTCCCGCGCCCAATGGGAATGCCTGGGACCCCGGAACGAAAGCTCGGGCGTTCTGCATGAGCAGACTGCGGACCTCGGGCGGTGTCAGCGGCTTCGGCGCGGCCGCCTGGGCGAGCGCAATCACGCCGGAAACGAACGGAGCGGCCATCGAAGTTCCGCTCAGGAAGGTGTACGACTCCGAAGTCGGTGTGCGGCCGCCGCCGGCCCAGGTGGACCAGATGTTTTCGCCGGGGGCGGCGAGGTCCACAACGGGCCCGTAGTTCGCGGAGTTGCCGCGCGTGCCGTCCGGCATGAGGCTCGATGCGACGATGACGCCCTGGCAATTGCCGGGTTGATAGAAGCCCGCGTTCAGATTGTCGTTGCCGGCCGCGACCACGACCGAGGCGCCTCTGCCTGTTGCGTCATCGATTGCCTGCTGATAAGTGATACTGCAATTGCCGTTGCCCCCCAGACTGAGATTGAGGACCCTCGCCGGAAACGGATTCGCCGGGACGCCGGAAACGGTCCCTCCAGCCGCCCACGTGATGCCGTCTGCCACATCCGACATCAAACCGCTCCCGCATCCGTTGAGGACCCGAACCGGTACGACCTTCGCACCCCATGCCGTGCCGGCCATGCCCTTGCCGTTGTTGGTCAACGCGGCGAGGATGCCGGCGACGTGGGTGCCATGCCATGTGACGCCGCAAGTTCCCTCCGCGAGACCGGGATTCGAACCGTTGCCGCCGCGATTGCTTGCCGTAAAGTCGTAACCGGGCAGGATGTTGGCATCGAGATCGCTGTGCGGTGTCACGCCGTTATCGAGCATGGCAATCACCACGCCCGAGCCGTTGCTGATGTCCCATGCCTGCTCAGGTCGAATACCCGCGGCCCAATTGCTCATGTTTCCGCGCTGCTGAAGGGCCCATTGCCGGGGGGCATAGTCAGGGTCATTGGGTGTCATGGTCGTGTGCATCGGCACGTCGGCTTCGACATATTCCACGTCGGGATTCGACGCAATGTCGCGCATGAATGCGGTGGCTTCGACAGCGGTTAATTTGCGATCCGACGCGATAAGGTCCGCACCGACGCCGAGGCGCCGCAAATGCCGCGCTTTCATCCCGAAGCGCTTGCCATGAGCGTTGAGTAGCGGCTGGACCGTCTCCGGCGACGTGCGTTCAGACGTGCCGTCACGATACTTGACGATGAAGCGGTCATTCGACGCACCGGCTTCCATGCCGCTCGTGTTGATCATGGCGGTTCGCGAAGGCAAGCGCGAATCATCGGCAGTTGTAGCCGCGTTGTTTGTCGCGGAGGGAACGGACTGATCGGCGGAATCGACATCGTTGCGTCCACCGCATGCCGTTAGCGCGAGTGATAACGACAGGTACGTTGCAGCCAGCAACGCCGCTCTTAAATTTTTTGCCCTTGATGTCGTGGCGTGATCGAGTTGCGCACGCCGAAAATCCGGCCACGCTCTAGCAAATCTTTTTTTCATTATTGGTAATGTCCTTCGCACCGCAGGAAGAAGGATGGCCCCTGTTTTTCTGTTGGCTGCAGTCGCGCACGTGGGTGTGCTGATCGAGCCGGTCTCCACCTTTGGCGATCGGTTACGCCGATGGTATTTTTCTTGATTGAGCTATTAGTTAGCGCATGCGAGCTTAATATGGCTAGTGAACAGCCATGTCTGCTTTTGTTGCGGAAATTTCAGTGAAACTGGGGGGATTGCTGGTGATTCGCTGGAAGGCTTGGGGCGGGGTGATTCACATACCCTGCGTAAGCTGGTGAAGCCGGTCAGGGCAAGCGGCAAGCGTGACCGTCATGACGTGAGCTCACGTGACGGTCAACGAGGAGATGTTGTGTAGATGTGCACTGAAACAGGAATGAATGATGCGGATGACCGTTGCAGTCACGTCGACCAGATTCGCAGTGGTACGGCCTCGACTCCGTGCACAACAGGTCTCAACTGAAGCCAGCACTGTGTCAAAGCCCGCTGCAGCATTTCCATGGACCGCGAGACCGCTCGCACGAGCAACACGCCATCCGTGACACAGGAAGCGGCGACCCGCAATGAATCATCGAACGGCAACTCGGCAGTGAGCGCCTCAGCGAGTGCATCATTGCAGGCTGTCCCCACCGCCCACAGCGTCCCGTAAGCGGGAAATCCGGCTAGCCCCTGGGCCGCGTCCCGCAATGAATCCTCCGCCGCAAGGCTTGCGCGTTCGAGCCACAGCGCCTCGCCATTCGCGCCAACGATTCGTGATACCGCGCGCAGATGCCCGGCCGACCATCGCTCGCCGGCCGCTTGCCGCCCAAGCTGCGTGGCATCCCACCCAATTGCGGTTGCGCCTTCATCCAGCGTCAGCGAAAAATCCAGCATCGCATTGGCGTGATCGAAAACGATATTGTTCTGCGGCAGCCAGTCGAGCTTTGCCTGCGGGCCGACACGCACTGCAATATTTTGCCGTGCGGCACGGCCATTGGACTTGTACCACTTGGTCGCGCCAGGCGTGGTGACGACGGCATGCGCGCCGTCGCCCACGGTCACATCGATGTCGAGATGATCGCCGCCTGCGATTCCGCCCGGCGGATGCACGATAACTGCATGACAAATCGCATGGCCTTCCGGGTAAAGCGGCCTTTGTATGCGCAACGGACCGTCATGCCGCCGATGTTTGAGCGTGGTCCGCTCGCCGTCTTTGACGAAGCCGAGTTCGAGGCGCGCGCGCCATTGCGAGTGCGTGGTGTTTTGCGCGGTGGCGAGTGCGACGTGGTTTTCGTGAAGCGACATACGGATGGAAGTGCGAATGGGCGGGCGGCGCGTAAAGGATGCAGCAAGTGACGCGCTGGCAGCCGGGTCAACGCGAAGCGTGTCAGCGCGCGCGAGGCAACGGCTGGTCGCGTTGCTACAGAATGCGGCGAGGATAGCACGCTGCGCTGCTCGCACGCGTCAGACGGCGATCAGTGCGCGTACGCCATCGGTATCCATGTTGGCTCCTTCGCCGCCGGCGACGATTTCACCGCGGCTCATGACCCAGTACCGATCGGCAATTTCCTTGGCGAAGTCGTAATACTGTTCGACGAGCAGTACGGTCATGCCCATTTCTTCGACCAGTTGGCGCAGTGTGCGGCCGATGTCCTGGATGATCGAGGGTTGGATACCTTCGGTGGGTTCGTCGAGGATCAGCAATTGCGGGTCGCTCATTAGCGCGCGGCCGATTGCGAGTTGTTGTTGCTGACCGCCGGAGAGGTCGCCGCCGCGGCGGCTGCGCATATCCTTGAGGACTGGGAATAATTCGTAGATGCGGTCCGGGATTTTTTTGGGGGCTTTTTTGCTGGCTGCGCCGACTAGCAGATTTTCTTCTACTGTCAGGCGGGGGAAGATGTCGCGGCCTTGCGGGACGTAGGCGAGGCCTTTCTCCACGCGGGAATAGGTGGGGAGTTTGGTGATGGGGGCGCCGCGCCAGGCGATGGAGCCGCTTCTGGTTTGGACGACGCCCATCAGGCATCGGAGCAGCGTTGTTTTGCCTACGCCGTTGCGGCCTAGCAGGACGGTTAGTTTGCCGTCCGGCACGGTGAGTTTTACATCGCGGAGGATGTGGCTGCCGCCGTAGTACTGGTTCAGGTTTTCTACTTCTAGCATTTTTTTAGGGTCCTAAAGGGGAGCCTGTTTGGCGGGTTTCGTTTCTGTTTCCGTTTCTGTTCTGGTTTGGGGTTTGGTCTTTTGGCCTTTCCTTGCTTTCTTATCGGTCTATTAGCGTTCCCCCTGTGCGGGGGGGCACCTACTTTTCTTTGCCTGCCGCAAAGAAAAGTAGGCAAAAGAAAGCGGCTCAAACCGCTAGCTCATAAGCGGGTCCCCCGCACAGCCGCGGTAGTGGTGCATCTGGAATCTGCCTTCTCGCACATTCCGCCTCAGTGACAAAGCAGTCATACCTCCGGCGGCGCTGCGCGCGCCGACGCCCAGTTCAGAACACCACCCGCCGCGCTTCGCGCCGCGTCGTATCTGAAGTGATGCACCTCCAGAATGCCGCGTTGCTTGCGCATTGCTGCCTCGCCGAGACGAAGCCGATGGTTCCCGCTGCGCGAAGCGAAGCCGCTGGTTTCCCTGGCAGACCCGTCCGCGACGCACGTAGTGCGGAGTGGGAGCTGATGAGTCCTTTGTCAACGGCGCGGAGTGTGCGGGGGCACGGATTCCAGATGCACCACTACCGTGGCTGCGCGGGGGACCCGCTTAAGAATTAGCGGTTTGAGCCGCTTTCTTTTGCCTACTTTTCTTTGCGGCAGGCAAAGAAAAGTAGGTGCCGCCCCGCACAGGGGCAACGCTAATAGACCACTAACAAATCAAGGAAAGGCCAAAGAACCAAAGTCATAAACCCACAAACAAACAACCCGCCGTCAAGGCAAACCAACCCACACCATTACCGCCCAAGATAAGACTCAACCACCATCTCATCACGCTTAACCTCATCCAAAGTGCCATGCGCAAGAACCCGTCCTTCGGCCATCACCGTCACCTTCCCGGCGTCCCCCGACAACGCAGCAACAAACTCCATATCATGTTCAACAACCATCATCGAACACGTCCCACGCAGGTGATTAAGCAACTCAGCCAACTGCATGGTCTCGTCATCAGTCATACCAGCCGCAGGCTCATCAAGCAAAAGCAGCGCCGGCTGCTGCATCAGCAACATCCCAATCTCAAGCCGTTGCTTCTGCCCATGCGATAACTCGCCAGCGAGCCGCCGAGCCTCGCTCTCCAACCCAATCAACGCCAACGTCTCTTCAATCCGCGCCTGCGCCTCACGATCCAACCGTGCACGCAAGGAAGCCCACCACCCCTTGTCAGCCTTCATCGCCAACTCAAGGTTCTCCCACACAGGATGTTGCTCAAAAACCGTAGGCTTCTGAAACTTCCGCCCAATCCCGGCACGGGCAATAGACGGCTCGTTCATCCGCGTCAGATCGATCGACTGCCCCAGAAAAACCTTGCCGGAATCCGGCTCCGTCTTCCCCGTGATGACATCCATCATCGTTGTCTTGCCAGCGCCATTCGGCCCGATAATGCAACGCAGCTCGCCCGCATCGATCGCAAGGCTCAACGCATTCAACGCGCGAAACCCGTCGAAACTCACGGTCACGTCTTCAAGGTACAGAATCGTCCCATGCGAAACATCGATCTCGCCTGGCACCACGGCGTGCCCCATACTCGCGACGCCGCTCAACGAGCGTTCGGCAGGCTCTTCAGGTAACGCAAGATCAGGAACCATCGGGTTTTCGTTCATGAGCGATTCCTCTTGCGCGTGACCATCTCAATCAGCCCCATGATGCCGTTCGGCAACAACAACGGGACCAGCACGAAGATCAAACCAAGAAAGAACAGCCAGTATTCAGGGAAGTTCGCCGTAAAAAAACTCTTCGCGCCATTCACCGCGAATGCACCGATGATCGGTCCGATCAACGTGCCGCGTCCGCCCACCGCAACCCAGATCGCCATCTCGATCGAGTTGCCCGGCGACATCTCGCCCGGGTTGATGATGCCGACCTGCGGCACGTACAGCGCACCGGCAATGCCGCACAAAACGGCGGAGACGGTCCACACGAAAAGCTTGTACGCGAGCGGGCTGTAGCCGAGGAACATCAGGCGCGTTTCGCCGTCGCGCACCGCAGTGACCACGCGGCCGAGTTTCGATGTGACGATCGCGCGTGCGCCGATAAACGCCAGGATCAATACCACGAACGTGATCAACAGCAGCGCAGTGCGCGTGCCCGGGTGCGTAATCGGAAAACCGCCGATGCGCTTGAAGTCGGTAAAGCCGTTGTTGCCGCCGAAGCCCGTTTCGTTGCGGTAGAACAGCAGCATGGCGGCGAATGTCATCGCCTGCGTGATGATCGACAGGTACACACCCTTCACCCGAGAACGGAACGTGAAGAAGCCGAACACCCACGCAACAACGGCGGGCACCAGCACCACCAGCAGCAGCGCATAACCGAGATGCTGTGTCCCCTGCCAGTACCATGGCAGCTGGTGCCAGTCGAGAAACACCATGAAGTCAGGCAGATCGCTGCCGTACTTGCCGTCGTGGCCGATCGAACGCATCAGGTACATGCCGATCGCGTAGCCGCCCAATGCAAAGAACAACGCGTGTCCGAGGCTCAGAATGCCGCAGTAGCCCCACACAAGGTCGAGCGCCAGCGCCGCAATCGCGTAGCACATGAACTTGCCGGTGATCGTCATCGCATACGCGGATAGATGGAACGCGCTCGTCTCCGGGACCACCAGGGTGGCGAACGGTACACCGAGACCGAACACGATGATCAACGCGATCAGCGCGAGCCACGCACTTCGCGACAGCAATGCGGGGCGTGGCGGCAAGCCGAGCGCGAAGCCGGACTGTGCGTCGTGCCCGGCAGCAGCGCGACCGCTCGTTGAGCCAGTGTGCGTTGACGGCGTGGCGGATGAGCTTGCCGATGTCATGTCATGCCTCCGCGCTGCGGCCCTTGAGAGCAAACATGCCCTGCGGACGCTTCTGGATGAACAACACGATCAGCACGAGCACGGCGATCTTGGCGAGCACCGCACCCCAGAACGGCTCGATCGCCTTGCTGACCAGCCCGAGCCCGAAGCCGCCGATCACCGTGCCTGCAAGCTGGCCGACGCCGCCAAGCACCACGGCCATGAATGAATCGATGATGTAGCTCTGGCCGAGGTCCGGCCCCACGTTGCCGATCTGCGAGAGCGCGCAGCCACCGAGGCCTGCAATGCCCGCGCCGAATGCGAACGCGTACGAATCGACTCGCGCGGTTTTTACGCCGACGCATGCCGCCATCCGCCGGTTCTGTGTGACGGCTCGCACGAACAGACCCAGGCGGGTTTTGGTGAGCACCGCCCACGCAATCCCGACGACGATCAGCGAAAACGCCAGAATCGCCAGCCGGTTGTACGGCAGGATCAGATTGGGCAGCACGGTCACGCCGCCGCTCATCCACGCGGGGTTGATCACCTGGACGTTCTGCGCGCCGAACAGCATGCGCGTTGCCTGAATCAGAATCAGGCTCACGCCGAATGTGGTCAGCAGGGTTTCGAGCGGGCGTCCATATAAGTGCTTCAACACCAGCCGTTCGAGCACGATGCCGACCAGCCCGGCTGCGGCGAATGAGGCCGGCACAGCAAGCAGCGGATACCAGTCGAACGCGCCGGGCGCAAAACGCTGGAACAGGTTCTGCACGACATAGGTGGCGTACGCGCCGATCATCAGGAATTCGCCGTGCGCCATGTTGATCACGCCGATCAGCCCGTACGTGATCGCGAGGCCTAATGCGGCGAGCAGCAGCACGCTGCCGAGCGACAGGCCGGCGAACAGCGTACCGGCGATCTGGCTGCGCCGCTGGATCGAATCGAGTTCGTCGATACCGCTTTGCGCGGCGGCGCGCACCCGGCTGTCCGTTTCGTTGAAGCTGCCGTCCGGCTTCTTCGCGACGAGCGGACGCAGTAGTTCGTTCATGTCGAGATCGTGCCGCGCGGCGACCAGTTGGACGGCTTCGAGGCGCTTGGCCGGGTCAGCGTCGTGCAACGCGGTCATCGCCCACAGCGTGTCCAGGCGTTTCTTGAGCGCCGGATCAGTTTCCTTCGCGCGTGCCGCATCGACGAGCGGCTTGATCGACGGATCCGGGTTTTGCAGCAACGCCGTAATGGCGGCACCGCGCGTGGCGGCGTCGGGCGAATCGAGTTGCAATCCCGAGAGCGCGCCGGCTACTTTCGAGCGCAGCAGGTTGTTCAGGGTGACAGGTTGCGCGTCGCCCGCGGCGACTGTTTTGCCCGTGATGGCATCGCGCGCCGTGTCGCCGTCTTGCAGCAGCACCTCGCCGGAATCGGTGGCGAGCGCGCTGTCCTCGGAGAGCGCTTTGAGGACAGCGAGCGATTCTTTGTCGTGGTTGGCGATCAGCTTGTCGATGGCCGCGGATTTCGCGTCGAAGTCATCGCCGGCGAGTGGTGCGACGTCGGCCGGAGTCAACGCGAAAGCGGCAAGCGGAGCGCCGGCGAGAAGCACGATCGCCAAGCTGCCGATGATCTCTCGCGCGCTGCGTCGTGCGGCAGTCAGGAATGAAAACGCCATGATGGCCTTTGAATAAAAACGGCAGGGCGGCGCGGCATCGTGCTGAAGAGCCGCTGCCACCGCGCCGTCGTATTACTTGCTGCTACTTACTGCGTCATCCTGTCTGATTCAGAATCAGGCAACGCGCGAGCGCTTCAGGAATGCAGGAATCGAGCTGACTACGTCCGGCTTGCTCGAATTGCCGGCGATGAACGGACTCCACGGTTGTGCGCGAACCGCGGTCTTGGTGCGCCACACCACGTTGAACTGGCCGTCGGCACGCACTTCGCCAATCATCACCGGCTTGTGCAGATGGTGATTGCCGTCCATCGTCAGTACGAAACCGGACGGCGCGTTGAAGGTCTGGCCGATCATCGCTACGCGCACCTTGTCGACGTCCGCGCTCTTCGCTTTCTCGACGGCCTGCTTCCACATATGGATACCGACGAAAGTAGCCTCCATCGGATCGTTGGTCACGCGTTTATCGCCGCCGGGCAGGTTGTTATCCTTGACCCATTTTTCGAACATCGCCTTGAACTTGGTGTTTTCCGGATTGCGCAAGGACATGAAGTAATTCCACGCGGCCAGATTGCCGACCAGCGGTTTCGTATCGATGCCGCGCAGTTCTTCTTCGCCGACCGAGAAGGCGACCACCGGCACATCCGTCGCCTTCAGCCCCTGGTTGCCCAGTTCCTTGTAGAACGGCACGTTCGAGTCGCCGTTGACGGTCGAGATCACCGCGGTCTTGCCGCCTTGCGAGAAGGTCTTGATGTTCGCGACGATGGTCTGATAGTCGCTGTGGCCGAACGGCGTGTAGACCTCCTGGATATCGGCTTCCTGCACGCCTTTCGACTTGAGGAACGCGCGCAGGATCTTGTTGGTCGTGCGGGGGTAGACGTAATCGGTGCCCAGCAGGAAGAAGCGCTTGGCGCCACCACCTTCCGCGCTCATCAGATATTCGGTTGCGGGAATCGCTTGCTGATTCGGCGCGGCGCCCGTGTAGAACACGTTGCGCGACATTTCCTCGCCTTCGTATTGCACCGGGTAGAACAGCAGGCCGTTCAGTTCTTCGAATACCGGCAGTACCGACTTGCGTGACACCGAGGTCCAGCAACCGAATACGACAGCGCACTTTTCCTGCGTGAGCAGTTGACGCGCTTTTTCGGCGAACAGCGGCCAGTTCGACGCCGGGTCCACGACCACCGGTTGCAGTTGGCGGCCCATGACGCCGCCGTTCTTGTTGATGTCCGCTATGGTCATCAGCGCGGTGTCTTTGAGCGAGGTCTCCGAGATTGCCATCGTGCCCGACAAGGAGTGCAGAACGCCTACCTTGATCGGCCCGCTGCCCGATTGCGCGTGAGCAAACGGAACCTGACCAGCAAGCGCCAGTGCGCCCGACATGGAGCCGAACTTCAACAGACTGCGACGTTTCATGTATTTCCCCTTGCCATGGATGGTGAATGTTTATGGGCGTCGATTTCAGACAGCAGGGCCTATCCCGCATGACTTGCCGCTTGTGTACTGCAAGGCACATGCCATGCGGTCATTTCGACTGGCAGTCGGCGGAATGCGCGCTGCGGCGCGGGGGATGCACGACGTCAGTTATGCGTAATCTGGCGCGAAATTGGTGCACAAGCGG
Organism: Paraburkholderia sp. BGA-UO-ETr-F12; assembly: GCF_059567945.1. Lineage (NCBI taxonomy): Bacteria > Pseudomonadati > Pseudomonadota > Betaproteobacteria > Burkholderiales > Burkholderiaceae > Paraburkholderia > Paraburkholderia sp. BGA-UO-ETr-F12. The sequence continues at coordinate 67,532 of NZ_JCAQOZ010000012.1, forward strand.
GGTGTGCGCTTCGTTCGGGTGCGTCTCGCGCCGCAACGAAGCGTGCCTGTCGGACAGCGGGCGTCGGCGGTGCATGGCCGCCGCGCCTTTGTGCATGTGTTGCGGTCGGTCTGCGTTGGAGAATGAGCGCTTGAGGAGAGGTGACGTGCGTTGAGCAGGCCAGCTTCGAACTATCCAATATGGCTGCGTTCTGGATGCCGTTTACGGCGAACCTTCAGTTCAAGTACGCGCCGCGGGTACTGGCGAGACGGCGCCGATCTTTGAACTTGAGAATGGCATGTCCGTGGTGTGCCCGGAGTGGCAAGAACCAGTGCTGCAAAAGTTGGCTGTTGTGACGTGAAAAAGGCCGGCGCTGCAAGGCACCGGCCCCATGTGTCACGCGCATTTGTTGCCGAAGGTCAGAACGCGATAAACGGTCCGGTTTGCGCGCCGACTTTGGCGTTACTGAGCGCGGTATAAAGGTCTCGTCCATAGAAGAACGGCAAACCCCAGAGGAAGGTCCATTCGGACCAGAATCTGCCGAGGTTGCCATAGGCAGCGTACTGGCTCGCCAGCAGGTTCGACGAGTTGGCGATCGAGAACGGCACCGTCAGAACCGTACCGGTTTTCCTGGTGGCCGAATAGTCAACGGAATACCATGTGGCTGACAGGTCGAGCGTGGTCGGCGGCACGTAAAAGTCGTCCCATCTTAGTGGCGTCGTCGTATCCGGAAACCAGAGTATCGGGGTTCCGCTATCGACATAGCTGGTGAGTGTGCGCCCCTGATAGACAGTGGTGAAGGCACCGCTGTTATCCACCTTCAGAACGTTTGCCGTCGGCGGGAGCGCGTTGTTTTGCCGGGTACCAATGCCGAAAACCAGTTCACCTGTTGCCGTTGCCTGGCCACCTGCTGGCAATGCGGGCAGGCGCACGATTGTGCCGTTGTTGTCCGACGTGAAGTTGGCGACCGGATTCATGACCTGCGTGTCGAGCGGCACCCGCGCGCCGGTACATGAACCCGTGGACGGACAATAGTAGTAGGTGGCCGACAAAGCGGATTGTGCCGCGGCCGGATAGTCGGTCCGCGAAGGGCTGATGCCGACCACGCCGTTGGCGCCGAGTGCGGCTACCGTGCTACCGATATTGCTGATGCCGCGCGAAGCGCAATCTGACGGGACATTGGGATACGCAGCGTCCCCAATCACCTGGATTGGGAGATTGCCTGCCGTCTTGCCACCGATCGTTACGTCGGCACGTTTGATCGACCCCCACGTGTAGCCGGCCCCGAATGTCGTGCATTGGGCGATTGGGGCACCTCCGGTCGGATCGTTGGAGGCTCCCGTCTGCGCCGGCAATCGGCCGGCGAGTGCCGACCCCAGTGCACTGGCCATTACGCGTACACCCGCCGATCCAGTATCGAGCAGCATGTGATCGACGGTTACGCATTGGTTGGCATCTTGCACGCCGGGGCTGCATATGGCGACGCTAACGTAGGGCATGTTGACCGAGGCGCCGGGCATTGTGCGATCGATGACGATCGGCGCGGTGTTTACGTCGGTGACTGGAGTCGGAGTCGGAGTCGGAGTCGGAGTTGGCGTTGGCGTTGGCGTTGGCGTTGGAGTCGGAGTCGGAGTCGGAGTCGGAGTCGGAGTCGGGGTTGGTGTTGGTGTTGGTGTTGGTGTTGGGGTTGGTGTCGGAGTAGGAGTCGGAGTAGGAGTCGGAGTTGGTGTCGGAGTCGGAGTCGGAGTCGGCGCGGGGCTCGGGCTCGGAGTCGGGCTAGGCGCAGGGGCCGGCGACGGCGTTGGGCTCGGCGTCGGTGTTGCCGGCTTGTCGTTGTTTTTCGTCGCGTTCGAGTCGCCGTCGCCACCACCACCGCAGGCCGAAAGAGTCAGGCTGGCCGTTAGCAACGCGAAGCAAAGTTTCTTGTTGAGATTCTTCATGTTTCTTGTGTTCCGTGAGATCGATGCACCGTGTTACTGCAGATCGTCAGCACGGACATTCGCAGGGACGAGGCGCGGCAAAACGGCCTTGCCGAAGAAGTTTCCCGCCCGGCCCGCGGACTCGATCTGAAAGTCGCCGTTGCGTTCGATCAACGGACCGGTGCCGCGCGCGCGTCCCGAACCCGCGGCGACTGCGTTCGGAAAGTAGCTGCCGAGGAGCGCGACCATGTCGGGGCGCACAGGCCCTTGCCAGGTGACAGCAAACACGACATTGGTAGGCAGCACGTATTCGCGAATCCTGACGCCGTCGGTGTCATGCGATTCACGCACGGTATAAGCCGCGGTGGATGCGGAAGAGGGGGCAGGCGCTGCCGATTGGAGCAAGGACTTCGGGGCCGACCCCGCACCCGGTGTTCCGCCCAACGCCGCATATGACGCGAGCGGCAACATGGCCGCTGCGGCCAGCACGATCTTTACAAATTTCATTACATTGCTCCAAAAACAGGTCGGAGCAAGGTGCCTGCGGGCCCGCAATGAGAGTGCCGGACAATTCCTAACATGGAGTAGGAAACGCCGACTTCGCAACTCGTTAGCCTCCCGCCGAGGCAGGGAGACAACGCCTTGCGGTATCGCCTCCCATTTGACGCAGCAGCGGTTAAAACGCGACGAACGGTCCGCTCTGCTTACCTATCGTGCCGTTGCCCACGGTCGTGTAGACACTGCGTCCGTAGAAGAAGGGCAGGCCCCACAGGAACATCTTTGAGCTGGACTGATACCAGCCGACGTTGTCGTAAGCGGCGTTTCCATTTGCCCACACGCGGGCGGCGTTGTCGATCGTAAATGGCGCGTTGACGGGCGTCCCCTTGCCGTTGGTGGCTTCCATCGTGGCTGCCAGGTTCAGTGCGGTTGACGGCGTGTACCAGCTCGACGTAGTGGGAATCGAATCGTCCTGGAATGCGAAGGCGTTGGTGCCACTGTCGAGTGCGCTCCAGCTCAGCACCTGGCCTTGGTATTGAGTCGTAAATTCGCCGTACTCATCCAATGCCAGAACATTCACGTTGGACGGCAACGCATTGTTTGACTGCGTGCCGATACCGAATGTGAGTTCGCCGACGACACTCGTCTGGCCTCCCACAGGCAGCTTGGGCAGGCGGATGATCGTGCCGTTGTTATCGCTCGGGAAAGCGGCGACAGGGTTCATCACCTCTTTGGTCGCCAGCATGCGCGTGTTGAAGCATGCGTTGGCCCCGGTGCAATAGTAGTAATTTCCGGGCAGCGCGGTGGTCAGCGCGTCTTTCGAATCACGTGTTCCGTAGCCGATGCCGAGAATCCCATTGGCGCCAAGTCGTTCGACGGTGCTGAGGTCCGGGCCGCCGTGCGCCACGCAGTCCGACGGGATGGTATAGGCGCCGTCGCCAATCAACTGGATGGGGATATTGCTTGCCGTACGGCTGCCGATCGTGACGTCGGCGCGTTTCACCGAGCCCCAGGTCGTACCCGAACCGAACGGCATGCATTCGGCGATCGGGGCCGTGCCGCTCGCGTCGTCGACAGCGCCGACCTGGGTGAGCAACCGCGAGCCGAGCGTGGGCATTGCGCTGGCCATAACGCGTACGCCCACCGAGCCGGTATCGACCAGCATGCGGTCGATCGTCGTGCACTGGCTGGCGCCTTGCGTGCCTGGCACGCATACGGTGATCGTCGCGGAAAGCATGTTGATGGTGCCCATCGAGTTGTCGACGCGAATCGCTACCGTATTGTTCTTGTCGCCGGATGGCGTGGCCGGATCGGGTTTGCCGCCAGAACTGCCGGACCCTCCTGGTTTGTCTATCCAGTCCGGGGTGGCATTCCAGCCGATGGAATTGCCACCCTGGCTGTTGTTTCCCCCGCCTCCGCCGCTGCATGCGGCGAGCGCCACACTGGAAATCGCTGCGACAACCCAGAGCGCTTTGCTGAATATTTTCATGTTTGTGTTTTCCGTGAAATCGGCTCGTTGGTTCACTGCAGATCTTTCGCGAGCACATGAGCCGGCATCAGGCGCGGCAGATATGCGATGCCGAAGAAATGCCCCAGCCGGCCAGCCGATTCGATGCGGAAATCACCGTTACCTTCGATCAAAGGACCGGTGCCGCGCGCGCGGCTCTCGCCGGCGCTGACGTAGTTGGGGAAATAGCTGCCGAGCAACGCCGTCATGTCCGGGCGTATCGGTCCTTCCCACCTGACGGCGAACACGACATTACTGGGCAGTACGTATTCGCGGATCGTGACGCCGTTGGCGTCGCGCGATTCGCGCGTCGTATAGGGCGCGGTGGAGGGGGTGTTGGCTGAGCCCGTGCTGGCACTCGCGGCAGACTGCGGCGTAGCGCGCAGCATGATCGGAGAGGACGGACTGGCGCTCGGCGCTCCGCCCAGCGTTGCGTGCGATGTGAGCGGCAACAGCATTGCGGCCAGCATTGCGATCTTCAGAAGTCTCATTGCACTGCTCCACAAAATAGTCGGAGCATGGTGCCTGTGCAATGATCAGCAAACCGTACGAAATTTCTGCGGTGGCGCCGAGAAAGCGCACAACGAAAGGAGGTGTGGGCGATGCGGAAACTGTCTTGCGTTACTGGGCCGTCGCCGCGTTCGGCATCGCGCGCCGCCCGAGCTTCCCGGCAGCGCCCTTAGCCGCAACACCTGGATGCGGTACCGTCGGCACCTGCGGCAACGCGGTCAGCGAGCCATCGTCGACCGGCGACAGCAGTGCGCTCAATTGCAACACGTCCTGATCGGTGAGATTCGCGGTGGACGCCTTCAGCTTCAGACCATTGATCAGCGTGTCATAGCGCGCCTTCGCCAGATCACGGCGCGCCGAGAACAATTGATCCTGCGCATTGAGCACGTCGATATTGATCCGCACACCGACCTGATACCCGAGCAGGTTCGATTCGAGCGAGGTATTCGCCGATCGCTCGGCGGTCTGCAGCGCGCGCACTTGCGCAAGCCCGCTCACCACGCCGAGAAAAGCTTGCCGTGCCGAGAGCGCGGCATTGCGCCGGGCCGTATCGAGATCGGCGGAGGCCTGGTCTTCGAGCGCGAGCGTCTGGCGAACGCGGCTTTGCGTCGCGCCACCGGCAAAGATCGGGATCGTGACCTGCACGCCGATCGTGCTGTTTGTGTACGACGACCCCAAGTTGCCCAGTTCCGCGGCGAGCGCCGGCGTGCCAGGCGCGGGCGTATTCGCGCCGCTGCCGAAGCCGCCACCAAAATTGCCGCCAAAGTTACCCGCGCCGGCCGCGCCGAGACTGCTGCGCGAACGGCTCGCTACCAGGTCGACGGTCGGCAGATGTCCGGCCTTGGCCTTCGACGTCTCGCGCTGTGCGCTATCCAGCGCGATCTGCTTCAGCACGACCTGGTAATTCGCGTCGGTGGCCGCATCGACCCACAGGTTGATGTCGGCGGGCATGGGCGGCGGCAGCGGTGCGCCGGAGACGAGTCCATCCACACGCTCGACCGCATGTCCGACAATCTGCTGCAACGCGGCCAGCTTCACCGCAAGATCGTTCTGCGCGGCAATTTCCTGCGAGATCGCCTGATCGTATTTGGCCTGCGCTTCGTTGGTGTCGGTGATCGTCGTGTTACCGACTTCGAATGAACGCCTGGCCGATTCGAGCTGCTGCGCGATCGACGCTTTTTGCGAGCGCACGATCGCGAGGCTGTCCTGGGACGCGAGCGCGTCGAAGTAAGCCTGACCAAGCCGCACGATCAAATCCTGGCGGGCCTGCGCAAACGACGCTTGCGCCGAATCCACCGCGAGCTTGCCCTGTGCATAGCCGTACCAGCTATCGACGTGAATCAGCGGCTGCGTGAGTGAAATCACGTAACCGTTGCTATTGCCATAGGAAGCAGGAAAGCCGCCGCCAAAATCGGTGCTTTGGCGGTTCGCGGTGAGCGAAGCGGAGACTTGCGGCAGCAGTTTGGCGCGGGCGAGGGGCAACTCTTCGCTTTGGGCGGCGAGCGCCGCGCGCGCGCTTTGCAGCTGCGCGTCGTTCGAAAGTGCCTCGTCGTAAAGCTGGGAGAGGCCGACGGCGTGCGCGGTGAGCGGGAAAAACGCGAGTGCTGCGCAATGAAGCGCCAAAGAGACCGCGAGGACCGGCACCCGCGGGCGCGTCATGCCGAGCGTGCGATCAATAGGTGGGAACGGACGGGTCTACCTGGCGCGACCACGCGTCGATTCCGCCCTGCAGATTGAAGACGTTGGTATGGCCGCGCGATTCGAGGAACATCGCGACCTGGGCGCTGCGCGCGCCGTGATGGCACACGCAGACGATTTGCGCGTCGTCGTCGAGCTCTTCGCTGCGTGCGGGAATCTCACGCATCGGGATCGACACGGCGCCGGCGATCGACGCCGTCTGGATTTCCCACGGTTCGCGCACGTCGAGCAGCACGGGCGCGGGGCGCGATTGATCGGCGAGCCATTCGGCGAGCGCGGGAGCGGTCAGATTTTGCATCAGCAGGACATCCAGTTCAAAGGACGGCGACGCGCCGGCCGCACGGATAAACAGGTGAGTTAGAACTTGAAGCGCGGCGGCTGCACGGCGTTGATCAGCGGCTCGACATAAGTCTCGAACACGTCGGCGATGCGGTACTGCTTCTCGTCGATACGCGTGATGACCTGTGCCTTCATGACCGGCGCGGTGCCGACGAATGCCGCCAGACGGCCGCCAATCTTCAGGTGTTCGAGGATTTCCTGCGGCAGCACCGGCAGGCCACCCGATACGCAGATCACGTCGTAGGGCGCCGCGCTCGCCCAGCCGCGCGAGGCGTCGCCGGTGGCGACTTCGGCGTTCAGCACGCCGTTGGCGATCAGGTTGTTCTTTGCCAGTTCCGCCAGTTCCGGTTCGATGTCGACCGTCAGCACGTGCTGCGCGCGGTGCGCGAGCAGGGCGGCCATGTAACCCGAGCCGGCGCCGATTTCGAGCACGCTTTCGTGTTTCTTCACCGCCAGTTCCTGCAACACGCGTGCTTCGACGCGCGGCGCCAGCATATGCTGGCCGGCCGGCAGCGGCACTTCGAAGTCGACGAAGGCCAGATCGCGGTAGACGGTAGGGACGAAGTTTTCACGCTTGACGATCGAGAGCAGATTCAGCACGTCCTGGTCGAGCACTTCCCAGGGGCGGATCTGCTGTTCGATCATGTTGAAACGCGCTTGCTCGATGTTCATGGTGGATTCGGCAGTGTGGTTTGGCGAGTTTGCGATTTTTTGCCACTGACCGGCGGCCTTACAGCACAACTCCGGGGTAAAGCTCCGGGTGTAACTCAGGGCGCAGCGGGCCACGGCAGGGTAACTGCGGGATTGTACCAAATGGCGGCGCAAACCCACGCCCTCGCGGGCAGTGCGCCGCTGGGCCGCACCCTCGGGCGGCGCTTGCCATTGCGTTTGTGCCCCGTTGTCCTTCGTTTCTCCTTAGTTTGTCCTTCTTGGATCCTCCGTGTTAATCCCTAGTGATCCGTCCTTGCGATTCCGGCTTTCATCGTCCAAAAATGTAATCGATTACATTTTGCGGCGAATTCACGTGTCCAGATCGGTGTCGAAATCGGTGTCCAAAGCGGCCCCCGCGAAGTCGTCGACGTCGTCGGCGAGGCGCCCACGGCCCGTGGCTCAGCCACCGGGTCCGGCCGAGGGACTGTCGATTTCGCAGGTGGCAGAGCAGGCGGGCGTCTCGGTGGCGACGGTGTCGCGCGTGCTGAATGGCCACGACAACGTCCGGCCCGCCACGCGCGACAAGGTCCTGGCGGCGGTCGACGCCAGCGGCTATCGCGTCAACGAACTCGCGCGCAACCTGCGCACCGCCGAAAGCCGTCTGCTGCTGACCATGGTGCCGGACGTCGGCAACCCGTTCTACGCGGAGATCGTGCGCGGCATCGACAGCGTCGCGCGCCAGCACGGCTACTTCGTGCTGCTGTGCGACACCGGCGCCGATCCGGGCCGCGAACGCAGCTACTTCGACCTGCTGCGCCGCCGCCGCGCCGACGGTGCGATCTGCCTCGATCCCGCCACCATCCAGCAGGCGCTCGGCGAGGCATCCAGCGCGCTGCCCTGGGTCGCGTGCTGCGAGTTCGATCCGGCGATGGGCGTGCCGTACGTCGGCATCGACAACTACCGGGCGGCGGGCGACGCGGTACGGCATCTGCTTGCGCGCGGCCATCGGCGCATTGGGCTGATCAATTCGGATGTCGACTATCTGTACGCCCGGCAGCGTCAGCAGGGCTATCTGGATGCGTTGACCGAAGCGGGCATCACGCCGGATGACAGTTGGCGCATGAATCTGAACAGTCTCGACTACGAGGCGGGTGCGTCGGCTGCGGCCATGCTGATGGAGCAGCCTCAAGCGCCGAGCGCGATCTTTGCCGTTTCCGACACGCTGGCGATCGGCGTGATTCACGGTTTGCGCAACGTCGGCAAGCGCGTCCCGGACGACGTCGCGGTAGTCGGTTTCGACGATATTTCGCTCGCGGCGCAGATCGATCCACCGCTGACCACCATCGCCCAGCCGATGCGTGAACTGGGCGAAACCGCCGCGCGCCTGCTGCTGCAGCGGCTCGCGAATCCGTTGGCGAGTGTGCCGGGCGTGCTGTTGCCGCATCGGCTCGTGATCCGCAGGAGCGCATAAGTCATGAGTCTCGCCGTTCGCTTCGACGATATCCGCAAAGACTTTGGCCCGGTGCGCGTGCTGCATGGCGTGAGCTTTGAACTGACGCCGGGGCGCATCTATGGGTTGCTCGGCGAGAATGGCGCGGGCAAATCGACGCTGATGAAGATCCTTGCCGGCTACGAAACGGCAAGCTCGGGCAGCGTGCTGGTTGACGGCCACGCGCAGCAGTTCGCCGGTTCCCGCGACGCGGAAGCGCAAGGCATCGTGCTGATTCACCAGGAGTTCAATCTTGCCGAGCATCTGACGATCGCGCAGAACATGTATCTCGGCCATGAAAAAAAGCGCGGCTGGTTCGTCGACGATGCCGCCATGCGCGCCGAGGCAGCACGTTTTCTGGCGCAGGTCGGTCTCGAGAAAGCGCCGGATACGAAAGTGCGCGAGCTGATCGTCGCGGAAAAGCAGATGGTGGAGATCGCCAAGGCGCTGTCGCGGCGCGCGCGTTTGCTGATCATGGATGAACCGACCGCCACGCTCACACCCGCCGAGACCGAGCGTCTCTTCACCTTGATGGCGAAGCTCAAAGCCGACGGCGTAACCCTCATCTACATCTCGCACAAGCTCGATGAAGTCGAGCGTATTACCGACGAAGTGATCGTGATGCGCGACGGCCGCTTTGTCGCGCGCGGTGAAACCGCGGGACTCGCGCGGCAGCAGATGGCGAATTTGATGGTCGGGCGCGACGTGTCCGATATGTTCCCCGACAAGATCACCGTGCCTCTCGACGCGCCGATTGCGCTAAAGGTAGAGGGCCTTGCTGTACCAGACTGGGTTGAAGACCTGAGCTTCGACGTCCGCGCAGGTGAAGTGTTGGGTTTCGCCGGCCTCGTCGGCGCGGGCCGCACCGAAGCGTTCGAAGCGATCCTCGGCCTGCGCAAACGCACGGCGGGGCGCATCGAGATAGCCGGCCGCCGCGCCGATCTGAAAAACCCTCGCGACGCGATGCGCCACGGTCTTACCTATATGAGCGAAGACCGCAAAGGCAAAGGCCTGCATGTGAATCTGAGCTTGCAGGACAACGTCACGCTAATGACGCTCGAACGCTACGCGCACCCATTGCTCGACATGAAAGCGGGGCGCACGGCATTGACGAAGGCGGTGAGCGACTTCGGCATTCGCACCGGCGATCTGTCGAGCCGCGCGCGCATGCTCTCCGGCGGCAATCAGCAAAAGCTCGCGCTCGCCAAATTCCTGCAACCCGATCCGAACGTGATCGTGCTGGACGAACCGACGCGCGGCGTCGATGTCGGCGCGAAACGCGACATCTATTTTCTGATTCATCGTCTGGCCGCGCAGGGCCGCGCGGTAGTCGTCATTTCATCCGAACTGATCGAACTGATCGGCCTGTGCCATCGCGTAGCCGTGATGCGCGCGGGACGCCTGCAAACCACGCTCACGCTCGAGCATCTGACCGAAGAGGAGTTGATCGCCCATGCGACCGGCACCCACTGAAGCCGTCCAATCCGGCCGCGCGCTGCGCTTCGCGCACCGTCTGTACGCGCTCGGGCCGCTGGTCGGGCTGATCGCGCTGTGCATTGTCGGCACGCTGCTCAACCGCGATTTCGCGACGCTCGACAACATGATGAACGTGCTCACGCGCACGTCGTTCATCGGCATCATCGCGGTCGGCATGACCTTTGTGATCATTTCGGGCGGCATCGATCTGTCGGTCGGGTCGATGGCGGCGCTGATCGCGGGCAGCATGATCTGGCTGATGAACGGACTTGCCGCCGGTGTCGGCGGTCATACGCTTGCCCCTTTGCTGATCCTCACCCTCGGCATCGTGTTCGCGCTGGTGCTCGGCGGTTTGTTCGGCTGCGCGCACGGGCTGTTGATCACCAAAGGACGCATTGAGCCGTTCATCGTCACGCTGGGCACGCTGGGCATTTTTCGCGCGGTGCTGACGTGGCTCGCGGATGGCGGCGCGCTGACTTTGGATAACTCGTTATCTGACTTGTACGGCCCGGTTTATTACGCCAGTCTGTTTGGCGTACCGGTACCGATCTGGGTGTTCCTGGTTGTCGCGGCGGGCGGCGCGTTGATCCTCAACCGCACTGCGTTCGGCCGCCACGTGCAGGCAATCGGGTCGAACGAACAGGTCGCGCGCTATGCGGCGATTCGCGTCGATACCGTGAAGATCGTCACGTACGTATTGCTCGGCATCTGCGTCGGCGTGGCGACGGTGCTGTATGTACCGCGGCTCGGTTCCGCCACGCCGACCACCGGCCTGCTTTGGGAACTGGAAGCGATTGCGTCGGTGGTGGTAGGCGGCACGGCGCTCAAGGGCGGCGAAGGGCGTGTGATCGGCACGGTGATCGGCGCGATCCTGCTTTCGGTGATCGCCAACATTCTGAATCTGACCAGCATCATCAGCGTGTATCTGAACGCGGCGGTGCAGGGTGTCGTGATTATCTTCGTCGCGTTCGTGCAGCGCGGACGGCGGTAAGTGCAGGCGTTGGGCTTCAACGGATACAACGGCAAGTTCGAGAATCGGGGCGCATGAACGCCTCACAACGGAGACACAACCATGAAGCAGATCATTCGAGCGGTCGGCGCCGGCATGCTGGCGTTGGGGATACTGGGCACGACAGGCGCCGCGCGTGCCGATGAGAAGGTCACGCTGGGCGTCGCGATTCCAACGGCCGACCATGGCTTCACAGGTGGCATCGTCTGGTGGGCGAACAAGGCGAAAGCCGATCTGGAGAAAGCCCATCCCGATCTGAAAGTGATCGTGAAGACCGCGGCGGGCGCGCCCGAACAGGCGAACCAGTTGCAGGATCTGGTGACGGTGAACAAGATCAACGCACTGGTGATTTTCCCGTTCGAGTCGGCCTCGCTCACGCAACCGGTCGCGCAGGTGAAGAAGAAAGGCGTGTATGTAACGGTGGTGGATCGCGGTCTGACGGATACGAGCGCGCAGGATGCCTACGTTGCCGGCGACAACACCGCGTTCGGCAAGATTCCCGCCGAGTATCTGGCGAAAGCACTCGACGGCAAGGGCGACATCGTCGCGCTGCGCGGCATTCCGACCACGCTCGACAATGAACGCTGGACCGCCTTCACGAACGTGATCAAGAACTATCCGCAGATGAAAATCCTCGACGCCAAGTACGCGAACTGGAATCGCGACGACGCGTTCAAGGTGATGCAAGACTATCTCACGCGCTTCAAGCATATCGACGCGGTCTGGGCCGCTGACGACGACATGGCGGTCGGCGTGCTCAAGGCGATCGAGCAGGCCAAGCGAACCGACATCAAGATCGTATTCGGCGGGGCGGGTTCGAAGGGTATGGTGAAGAACGTGATGGATGGCGCGCCGATGATCAAGGCCGACGTGTCGTACTCGCCGAAATTCATCTACGACGCAATCAAGCTCACCGCCGAGGCGCGCCTGAAGGGCGAAAAACTGCCGCCGACCACGATCATTCCGTCGGTGCTTATCACGAAGGAAAACGCGCAGCAGTTCTACTTTCCTGACTCGCCGTTCTGATTGCGGGCGTCCGCTGCGTGTCTGTCATGCCTCAGTCCCAGCGTGACAGGCGCGCCCTAGTTCGAGGAACCGTACGATGAAAACCATCAAAGGGCCGGCGATTTTCCTCGCTCAGTTCATGGGCGACGAGGTGCCGTTCGATAACCTCGCGCATCTGGCGGGTTGGGCGGCGAGCCTCGGCTTCAAGGGGATTCAGGTGCCATGCGATACGCGTCTGATCGATCTCGAGCAGGCGGCTGCGAGCCAGACCTATTGCGACGAGCTGCGCGAGATCGCGGAAGACGCGGGCGTGACCATCACCGAACTCTCGACGCACTTGCAAGGGCAACTCGTCGCGGTGCATCCGGCCTATGACACGTTGTTCGACGGCTTTGCGGCGCAGCATGTGCGGGGCAATCCTGCTGCACGCACGCAGTGGGCGGTCGATCAGATGAAACTGGCGGCCAAGGCGTCGCAACGTTTGGGGTTGAACACCCACGTGTCGTTTTCCGGCGCGCTGGCGTGGCCGTACCTCTATCCGTGGCCGCAGCGTCCGGCAGGATTGATAGAAGCCGCCTTCGACGAACTCGCGCGCCGCTGGACGCCGATTCTCGATGCGTTCGACGAAGCCGGCGTCGACGTGTGCTATGAACTGCACCCGGGCGAGGATCTGCACGACGGCGTGACCTTCGAGCGTTTTCTGGATGCGGTGAAGCAACACCCGCGCGCTAACATCCTCTACGACCCGAGCCATTTCATGCTGCAGCAACTTGATTACCTCGCCTTCATCGACATCTTTCACGAGCGCATCAAGGCGTTCCATGTGAAGGATGCGGAGTTTCGTCCGAACGGTAAGCAGGGCGTGTATGGCGGCTATAGTGGCTGGGTCGAACGCGCGGGGCGTTTCCGCTCCCTTGGCGACGGGCAGATCGATTTCGGCGCGATCTTCTCGAAGATGGCGCAATACGATTTTCCCGGCTGGGCCGTGCTGGAATGGGAGTGCGCGTTGAAGCATCCTCAGGATGGGGCGCGTGAAGGCGCGGAGTTCATTCGCCGACACATCATTCGCGTGGCCGACCATGCATTCGATGATTTCGCGGGCAGCGGTGTGGATGCGGCGCAGCTAAAGCGTGTGCTTGGCATTTGACTGTGATCTGAAGGCGCGCGGGCCGTGAAGCATGAAGCGGCAGAAGCAGATCGCTAAGGAGTGAGAGAGATGCCACAACGAAGACTCAGGCTCGGCATGGTGGGCGGCGGGCAGGGCGCGTTTATCGGCGCGGTGCATCGAATCGCGGCGCGGCTCGACGACCGGTTCGAACTGGTGGCGGGCGCGTTGTCGTCCGATCCGCAACGCGCGCAAGCGAGCGCTGCCGAAGCTGGTATCGCACGCAGCTATGCAGACTGGGGCGAAATGGCGCACGCCGAGGCCGCGCGCGATGACGGTATCGACGCGGTCGCGATCGTCACGCCGAATCATCTGCATGCACCGGTGGCGACGGCTTTTCTCGAAGCGGGCATCCATGTGATCTGCGACAAACCGCTGGCCATTTCGTTGGCGGAGGGCGAGGCACTGGCAAAGCTCGCTCGCGAGAAGAACAAGCTTTTCGCGTTGACGCATACGTATTCCGGTTACCCGTTGGTACGCCATGCTCGTGAACTCGTCGAAAACGGTGCACTCGGCGAAATACGCGTGGTGCAAGTCGAATACGCGCAGGACTGGCTGGCTGAACCGATAGAAACGAGCGGCACGAACAAACAGGCGGGCTGGCGCACTGATCCGTCTTTAGCGGGCCCTGCCGGCTGTCTCGGCGACATCGGCACGCATGCGTATCAGCTCGCTGCCTTCATCACGGGGATGACGCCGTCATCGCTATCCGCCGAGTTGCACGCGTTCGTGCCGGGACGCCGTATCGACGACCACGTGCAGACGATGCTGCGCTATTCGAACGGCGCGCGCGGCATGCTATGGGCGAGCCAGGTGGCGAGCGGCGCGGAGAATGCGCTGCGTCTGCGGGTGTATGGAACGAAAGCGAGTCTCGCTTTCGATCAGGAGAATCCGAACGAATTGTGGTTCACGCCGCTGGGCGGAACGGCCGGGCGCCTGACGCGCGGACGTGTGAAAAGCGCGGTCGCGGCGCATGCGACGCGTGTGCCACAGGGGCATCCTGAGGGTTATCTGGAAGCGTTCGCGCAGTTGTACAAGGATGCGGCGTTACAGATCGAAGCGTTGAATGCGGGTCAACCGTTGCCCGCTGAAAGCCTGCTGCTCACAACGGTGGATGACGGTGTAGCGGGCCTGCGTTTCATCGACGCGGTGTTGGCGAGCAGCGCAGCCGAGGGTCAGTGGCGCCCCATAGAGCCCGGTTGACTGTGGGCACGTGGCGCGCACGCCCTGCAGGGAAGGGAGCCATTCAATTTCAACGGCGCCTGATTTTCAACCAGGCCTTGAGCGTGCCCAGGTCCTGGAACTCCACTAGATCGTACTCGAGCGAGCGGATCTGTTCCTGCAGCATAAAAACGTCCTCCGTCAACCCGTGCATGACGTTCTTCGGCGTGATGGACGCCATCGGGTCGAGCCCGTAGCGTTCCTTGGACGCCATTTCGACAAACATAATTTCGTCGTCGAGTTCGCCGACCTGCTCCTTTAGTATCTTGTTGTAATGCCTGAGCCGGTCTTCGCTCAGGTTATCGATCGCGTTCTGGTCGATGTGCTCAAGTTCCAGCTGCAATTCGAGCAAATGCAGCAAGTTGTTCTTGCCGTAGGCTTCGTTGACTCGTTGCATCAGGACGGTTTTTCGTTTGCGTTCCTCTGGATCGCTTTCGCGATCGGGATGCAGCGCGCTGGCCAGCTTTCGATACACCTCGCGAATCGAGCGGCTCAATTGCGCTTCTTCTTCCTCGCGGCGTGCTTCGGCCGCTATTTGCTTTGCCGTCTTCTTTTTTGGGGCGCGTTGCGCCTGACGCGCCTGATGTTCCGCCGCTTGCGCAGCGTCGTCCTGTTCGATATGCGCCTGCAGGCGATCCAGAACTTCATCGGGCGAGTTCATGTCGATGTCGTCCAGTTCGACGCCTAATACCGTCTCCAGCATCGATTTCATTTCGTCTAACTCGGACGCTCTTTCGTCGTCGTAGTCGGACCCGCTGTGGCGGTTGTATAGCGCTTTCAGCTCGTCGCTATCTTCTTCCCCGAGACACCTCGCCGCCAGATCGACAATGAATGCAGAAAGAGTGCGCCGTTCGGTCTGGGTGATACGTTTCTGGTTGCTCTGTTCGTCGAGAAGGTGCGCCATCCGCGCACGCAAATGTTGCATTTTCTGCGTCAGCGGCAGCAGTTCATTCACGTACTTTTGCTGGAACGCGGGCGCGAACTCTTCCCACGCGC
The DNA here is from genome assembly GCF_059567945.1 of Paraburkholderia sp. BGA-UO-ETr-F12. Taxonomy (NCBI): domain Bacteria; kingdom Pseudomonadati; phylum Pseudomonadota; class Betaproteobacteria; order Burkholderiales; family Burkholderiaceae; genus Paraburkholderia; species Paraburkholderia sp. BGA-UO-ETr-F12. Next base: position 82,994 of record NZ_JCAQOZ010000012.1, read on the forward strand.
TCAAACTGGCACGCCGCTTTTCGATCTGTTTGATCAGCGTGTTGAACGCTTTCTGGCCCTTCGACAGGGTGGGTTGATTGTGGTCCGGTGCAATGCTGACAGACTTGGTGCTTGTCTTGGTCATGGAGCGGAGATCTTCGGTCGTCAAATGGGGGGCGCTGCCTAGCTGCCCTTGCTCTTCTTGAGCTGCGCTTCGAACGCAATATCGAGCTTGCTTGCCTTACGCGGCTTGGGCGGTCCAAAACCGTCGACGAATTTGACGAAGTCGTCGAGCGTCAGCGGATCGGAGACTTTCTTGTCCGTGCCGCTCGATTTGTCGACCAGATAAAACAGGCCGCCGGACAGGCTGATCGCGGCGAACTGCGGATTGCCGCTGCGGGTTTTCAGCCGCTCGACGGCGTGGATGGCTCGGGTGGTGCGCATGATGGGGGACGGCTGGTCGGGGAAAGACTTCTACTGTAGCAACTTCGCGCACTGCACGCGAAATTGCTAAATTGCGCGGACTTAGCCGTTACACCCGATCCCTCACGGTGTACGCCTTGCGTTTGAACTTGCGTCGCAGCCAGTCCGCCCAGTCCTCCAGCACCGTGTAGACCACCGGCACGACCACCAGCGTCAGAATCGACGACGTAATCACGCCGCCGATCACCGTCTGCCCGAGCGGCCCGCGTTGCTCCCCACCTTCGCCGAGCGCCGCCGCCAGCGGCAGCATGCCGAAGATCATCGCCAGCGTGGTCATCAGAATCGGCCGCAGGCGCACACGTGCCGCTTCGAGCAGCGCTTCTCGCCGCTCCATCATGCGGCCCTTGCCAGATGCGTCGAGCAGGGTGCCGCGCCGCGCCTGGTTCGCGAAATCGATCAGCAAAATTGCATTCTTCGTCACGAGACCCATCAGCATCACGAAGCCGATGATCGAGAACATGTTCAGCGTGCTACCGAACAGCAGCAGCGCGATCAGCACGCCAATCAGGGTGAGCGGCAGCGACGCCATAATGGCGAGCGGCTGCGCGAAGCTGGCGAACTGCGACGCGAGAATCATGTAGATGAAGATCACCGCGAGCGCTAGTGCCTCCACCGCGTAGACGAACGACTCGTTCATGCTCTTGGTCGAGCCTTCGAATCGATAGTGGTAGCCCGCCGGCAAATGCATCGCGTCGAGTGTCTTCGCGACGTCCGAAGCCACGTCGCCAGCCGAGCGGCCATTCACGTTCGCCGACAGCATCACCTCGCGCCGCAGGTCGCGCCGGTTCAACACATCGGGGCCGGTCGTCTTGACGATATCCGCGATCTGCCGCAGCGGCACCAGCACGGGCGCGCCGTTCGAGTCCGTCCGGTTGGTGGCGATCATCAGCCTCGCCAGATCGGCAACGTCTTCGCGCTGTGCGCGCGGTAAGCGCACGCTGACGTCGTAGTCCTGATCGTCGGGCGCGCGCCATGTGCTGATCGCGTCGCCGGAGAGCAGCGGCCGCAACGCGGTGCCGATATCGGCCACGCCCACGCCGAGGTCGGATGCCAGCTCGCGTTTCACGTTGATCGCGACAATCGGCTTATCCGCCTTGAGACTCGAATCGAGATCGACTAGCCCCGGGATCTTTGCAATCCGCGCCTGAGCCGCATCCGAGAGCCGGCGCAGTTCGTCGATGTTGTCGCCCTGCAAGCTCAACTGGATTGCTTTCGTGCTGCCGGCGCCGTCCGGCATGCCGATTTCGGTGATCGATACGCCCGCCACCGAGGCGAGCCGCGCGCGAAACGCGCCGTTCAATTCGGCCATGCCGCGCGTGCGGTCGCGCCGGTCCTTCAGGCGCACGGTGATCAGCGCGGTGTTCTTGCCTTGCGTATTGCCCGAGTTGACTGTGGCGTAACTGAAGCGCACTTCGGGGTAGGTGGCGAGAATTGCCTGCACCTGCTTCACTTTTTCCGAGGTGGCCTCAAGCGAGGTACCCACCGGTGTGTTCAAGCCGATCTGCGTTTCGGAGAAGTCCGCATTCGGCACGAACTCGGTGCCGACGAACGGCACCAGAAACAGGCTGCCGAAGAACGTGGCCGCCGCTACGGCCAGCGTGATCGCGCGGTGCTTCAGCGACCAGCCGAGCAGACGCTGGTAGAACGCGGTGAGCCGGTCGATCTGCTTGTCGAACAGATGCAGCGAGCGTTCTATGACGCGTCCGTAGCGATAGCCCTTGCGGCCCGTGTCCGCGTCGTGCAGATCCGGGTCCGGCCAGATGGAGGACAGCATCGGATCGAGCGTGAACGATACGAACATCGAGATCAGCACGGCAGCCGCCACCGTGATGCCGAACTGATGGAAGAAGCGGCCGATGATGCCGCCCATGAAGCCCACCGGCAGAAATACGGCGACGATCGAAAAGGTGGTCGCCAGCACGGCGAGCGCGATTTCCCTGGTGCCGTCGAGCGCGGCGGTGCGGTGGTCCGCGCCGAGCTGCACGTGCCGCACGATGTTTTCGCGCACCACGATCGCATCGTCGATCAGCAAGCCGACGCACAAAGACAACGCCATCAGCGTAATCACGTTGATCGTGAAGCCGCACGCGTACATCACCGCGAAGGTGCCGATCAGCGCGATCGGCAGGGTGAGGCCGGTGATCACCGTGCTGCGCCACGAGCCGAGAAACAGGAACACGATCAGCACGGTCAGTAGAGCGCCCTCAAGGAGCGTGCGCTTCACTTCGTTGACGCTTTCTTCGATGTTGATCGACGAATCGTCGGTGATGTCGAGTTTGACGCCTGGCGGCAGTTGCGGTTGCAGCAGGGCGACAGCGTCACGCACGCCGTGCGCGACGTCCACGGTGTTTTCGCCTTGCGCCTTGATGATCGACAGAAATAGCGCGCGCTGCCCGTTGAGCAAGGCCATGCTGTCCGGGTCCTGCTGACCGTCCACGACATCGGCGACCTGATCGAGCGTGACGGGCTGAGTGGCGGAGGTGGCGGTCGGAATCGCCGACTGCGCACCGCGTCGCGCGACGATGATACGTTTGAAGTCGTCCGGTTTCTCGAAGCGGCCTTTGACCTGTACGGTCTGTTCGATGTTGCTCGATGTGAGCGGGCCGGCCGGAATCTCCTGGTTCTCGTTCTGCACGGCACGGATCACCTGATCGACGCCGATCGACAGCGCCTGCAGCTTCTGCGGATTCACGTCGATCTGCACCTGCCGCTTTACGCCGCCCACCAGCGACACCGAGCCGACGCCGCGCACGGTTTCGAGCCGCTTGCGTACGATCTGATCGGCGACCGTGGTGAGATCGCGTGTGGACAGCGACGCGCCCGGCGCGTTCGAAATCGCCACGGTGATGATCGGCATGTCCGACGGGTCGTAGCGCAGCACGCGCGGGTCTTTCACGCCGTCGCGCAGATCGGGGCGAATCAGCGCGATCTTGTCGCGCACGTCCTGAGCGGCTTGCACGGCATCCACGGAAAGATCGAATTGCACGATCACGACCGACTGCGCGTCGTATGAACGCGAGGTGATTTCGTCGATGCCGCTAATCGTGTTGACCGCTTCTTCGATCTTGCGCGTGACGTCCGACTCGACCGATTCCGGCGAGGCTCCCGGATACGCGGTCTGCACGACCACGACCGGGAACGCGATGTCCGGGAACTGGTCGACCTTGAGCCGCTGATAAGAGAACAGCCCGATGACGAGCAACGCCATCATCATCATCGTGGCGAGCACCGGGTTGCCGATGCTGATGCGGGTGAACCACATGGGCAAGGACTCCGGTCAGCGTGCGCTGCTTGCGCCCGGCGTGCTGGCCGCCAGCGGGGAGGTCTGCCCTGGCCGGGCGGGCTGGGCGGGCTGCACCACATGCACGGTGCTGCCGATCCGCAATGAGCCGAGATTGTTCTGCACGATCTGCTGGCCAGGCGTCAATGCGCCGCCGACGATCTCGGTCCAGGTACTCCCGTCAGCATCGCCGGTTACGCCAGTCTCTACCGTTTGCTCGACCAGCTTGCCGTTGACGAGCGCATAGACCGTGTGGCGCGTGCCGTCCGTGCGGATGGCGGTGGCCGGAACAACCAGCGCATTCTGCCGGCTGCCGACCGAGATCGTGCCGGTGCCGAACATGCCGACCCGCAGCGTGCCCGATGGATTGGCGACTTGCACATACACCATGATCGAACGCGAACCGGCCTGGGCTGCCGGATTGATGCGCGTGATCGAACCCTGGATGGGCGTGTCGATGCCGTCAAAAGTGATCTGGATCGGCTGGCCGACCCGCACGCGGCCGATCTCGCCGACCGGCACCGGTGCTTCGAGTTCGAGCGTGCGCAGATCGACCACGTCGAACAGCTTGGTATCGACGGCAACCTTCTCGCCCGGTTCAACCGTGCGCGAGGCGATCTGTCCGTCGAGCGGCGAGCGCACGACGGTGTCGTCCAACGACAGATTCGACGACGCCAGCGCGGCTTTCGCCGCGTCGAGATTCGCGCGGGCGATCTGATACTGGCTTTGCGCGGTGTCGAAGGCATTTTTCGAAATGAAGCCTTTTTCGACCAGCACGCGGTTGTTGTCGAGCGTCTGTCTGGCAATGTCGAGCTGGCCGGCCATCGCCGCCATCTGGCCGCGCGTCTGCTCGGCGCGGGCGACATAGTCGCGGGCATCGATTTTCGCGAGAATCTGGCCGGTCTTGACCGAATCGCCTTCGCGCACCATCACGTTGAGCACCGAGCCGGCCACTTTCGATTTCACCGCGGCTTGCGTGACGGCGCGTAGCGACCCGGTCAACGGCAGCGTTTCGGAGAGCGTGCGGCGGCTCACGGTGGTGAGGTCGTCAGGTGCGAATTCGACGACGGAAGAGGGCGCTTCGACGCTGGCGGCGTCGGCGCCGCTGCGCTTCCTGATGGCATGACCGATCGCGATAGCCAGGATCACGACGGCTATAACGGCGGCGATGATGATGCGTTTTCTGGTTTTTAGCATGCGCGGTCTGACGGACATCACGGGCTGGCGAGCGACGGCGCCCCTGCGGTTACAAGGCGCCGCGCGCTTGCACGGAATCGGCGAAATTAGCCGTTGCCAGCGCTCACTGAAAGCTGGCCGTCAGCATGGTACACGTTGCCTGCAAGGTTCGCGCCGCTCGATCGGTGTGCCCGATCAAACGGCATGCGCATTGACTCAAATGTGACTCGCCCGGACGGGCGGTGGTGTTGGCGCGAGCGTCGCGCGCGGCCCGCCAGTAAGGGCAAAACGCCGCGCGCATGCGCTGCTTACTGACTCAGGTAGACGAACTTGCCATTCTTGATGATGCCCATCACGCTCGCGCGCTGATCCAGACCGACGTGGTCTTTCGGGCTCGTATTGACCACCCCGTTCGGGACGACCAGCTCATGCGCGTGCTCCAGTTCGTCGCGCAAGGCCACGCGGAAAGCCGGCGTGCCCGGTTGCGCCGTCTTCAACGCCCGCGCGACCGCATCCTGTAGCCGCGGATAGACGCCTGCCGCATCGCCTGCGAACTGCGTGACGCTGCCCGGGCCGTACTTCGCTTCGTATTCGTTGGTGAAAGCGAGTGCCGCCTTCTTCGCCGGATGGTCGGCCGGCAGCGTGCGCGCCACCACGACCGGCTGGGTCGGGAACAGCGTGCCTTCCACGTCCTTGCCGCCCAGCTTGATGAACTCAGGCGTGGCGATGCCGTGCGTCTGATAGATCGGGCCTTTGTAGCCGCGCTCGATCAGCGTGCGCTGCGGCAGCACGGTCGGCGTGCCGGCCCCGGCGATCAGGATCGCGTCCGGTTTGGCGGCCATCAGCTTGAGGATCTGGCCGGTGACGCTGGCGTCGGTGCGGTTGTAGCGCTCTGTCGCTACCAGTTGGATATGCCGCAAGGCTGCGAATTTGCTGAACTCGTTGAGCCAGCTTTCGCCGTAGCCGTCGGCGAAACCGATGAAGCCCACCGTCTTCACGTTGTGGTTCGACATGTAACGCGTCATCACGTCGGCCATCGCGCTATCGGTTTGCGCCATCTTGTAGGCCCACACCTTCTTGCCTTCCTGCGGTTCGACCACGCTTGCGGAGCCGACTAGCGTGATCATCGGCGTCTGGCTCTCGGCGGCCGGATCGAGCGCCGCCATTGCCGCGGGTGTGATGTTCGGGCCGACGATCACGTCGACGTGATCCTCGTTGATCAGCTTGTGGATGTTGCGCACCGCCGCGCCCGGGTCGGAGCCGTCGTCGAGGAAAATATAGTCGGCTTTCTGGCCGGCGATCGTGGCCGGCCACATCAGCATCGCGTTCTTGCTGGTAATGCCGATCACGGCGGCAGGGCCGGTGCTCGACAGGTCGATGCCGACCTTGATATCGGCGTGTGCCGCAGTGGCGAGCAAGAGCGCGCCGAGAGCGGCCAGGCCGCGAAGTTTGTTTTTATGCGACGTCATCAAGAGTCTCCGTAGCGGGAAGCGTGGTCAGTTCAAAGTTCGTAGGTCTCGTGTTCGCCGTTGAGCGCCTGTTCGATCAGCTTGCGGTTCATGCTCGGCGAGAGCAGTTCGACGAGCGTATACACATAGCTGCGCAGATACGCGCCCTGTTTCAGCGCGACGCGCGTCACATTGCTGCCGAACAGGTGGCCCACCGGCATCGCGCGCAGATGGCGGTCGCGCTCGGCGTTGAAGGCGATATCCGCCATGATGCCGACACCCAGCCCCAGTTCCACATAGGTCTTGATCACGTCGGCGTCGATTGCCTCCAGCACGATGTCCGGATGCAAGCCGCGCAGGCGGAACGCCTCGTTGATCTTGGTGCGCCCGGCGAACGCATTGTCGTAGGTAATCAGCGGATATTGGGTCAGATCATCCAACGACAAAAGTTTGCGGTCGAGCAGCGGATGGTCCGGCTGCATCACGGCGACGTGATGCCACTGGAAGCACGGCAGCGAGACGAGTTCCTTATAGTTGGCGATTGCTTCGGTGGCGATGGCCAGATCGGCCTGGTCGTGGATCACCATCTCGGCGACCTGTGTCGGGCTGCCTTGCAGGATTGAAAGGTGAACTTTCGGGAAGCGCTTCTTGAATTCGGCGATGGCGGCCGGAAGTGAATAGCGCGCCTGAGTGTGGGTGGCGGCGATCACCAGATTGCCCTGATCCTGCGCCGCGTAATCTTTACCGACCCGCTTCAGACTCTCGACTTCCTGCAAAATCCGCTCTACCGACTGCAGAATGATGCGCCCCGGCTCGGTCAGCGAGCGCACGCGCTTGCCGTGCCGCGTGAAGATTTCGACGCCCAGCTCGTCTTCCAGCTCGATGATCGCCTTGGAGACGCCCGGCTGGCTTGTAAACAGGGCTTTGGCCGCTTCGGTCAGGTTGAAATTCTGCCGCACAGCCTCGCGGACGAAGCGGAATTGATGCAGGTTCATATATAACCTCTCCGCATATCAAAAGAATTTTTTAGTCGTTTGAAATATAAGGCGAGTTTATTACGATCTGTCCATCTTTTTCAATATGGATATCTGTATTTGTCATAAGCAAATGAGCGATGGGTCTAAACCCTCGCTCGGCTGAGCTGACAAATAGAGATATCCAGGCGCGGTGTAACGGGCGGCCGGCCCCCGGAACGCTGTGTGTCACGCAAAAAATTGGGGTCCCCGAATGTACCAATACGATCAGTACGACCAGACCATCGTCGACGAACGGGTCGAGCAATACGCCGATCAGGTTCGCCGCCGTCTGTCGGGCGAATTGAGCGAAGAGGAGTTCCGTCCGCTGCGACTGCAGAACGGTTTGTACATGCAGCGCCACGCGTACATGCACCGTATCGCGATTCCTTACGGCAACCTGCGCAGCGACCAGATGCGCGTGCTGGCCGAGATCGCGCGCGTGCACGACCGCGGCTACGGCCACTTCTCGACGCGCTCGAACATCCAGTACAACTGGATCAAGCTCGAAGAAACGCCGGAAATCCTGCGCAAGCTCGCGGCTGTGCAGATGCACGGTATCCAGACTTCGGGCAACTGTATCCGCAACATCACGGCCGACCAGTTCGCCGGCGTGGCGCCGGACGAAGTGGTCGATCCGCGCCCCTGGGCAGAAATCCTGCGCCAGTGGTCGACGTTCCACCCGGAATTCGCGTGGCTGCCGCGTAAGTTCAAGATCGCCGTGTCGGGTTCGAAGGAAGACCGCGCTGCCGTGCAGATCCACGACATGGGCGTGTATCTGAAGAAGAACGAGCAGGGCGAGCTGGTGGTCGATATTCTGGCCGGCGGCGGCATGGGCCGTACCCCGATCATCGGCGCGATCATCCGCCGCGATTTGCCCTGGCAACATCTGCTGACTTACTGCGAAGCCGTATTGCGTGTGTACAACCGCTATGGCCGCCGCGACAACATGTACAAGGCGCGTATCAAGATTCTCGTGAAGGCGCTGAGCCCGGAGAAATTCTCGGCGCAGGTCGAAGAAGAATGGCAGCACCTGAAAGACGGTCCGTCGACGCTCACGCAAGCGGAAGTCGATCGCGTGTCGCAATACTTCCAGCCGCCGGTGTATGAAAAGCTGGCCGACACGGATGCGTCGTTCGAAAAGCATTTGCTGGAAAACCGCGCTTTCGCGCGTTGGGTCGAGCGCAATGTGCGTCCGCACAAGGTGGCGGGTTATGCGTCTGTCACGTTGTCGCTGAAGCCGACCACGATCGCTCCGGGTGACGCAACGGATGCGCAGATGGAAGCGGTTGCGGATTGGGCCGACGAATACTCGCTCGGCGAAATCCGCGTGTCGCACGAACAGAACCTGATTCTCGCGAACGTGAAAAAGCGCGACCTGTTCGCGCTGTGGGAAAAGGCCAAGGCGCAAGGTTTCGCGACGCCGAACATCGGTTTGCTGACCGATATCATCGCCTGCCCGGGCGGCGATTTCTGCTCGCTCGCGAATGCGAAGTCGATTCCGATCGCGCTGGCGATTCAGGAGCGTTTCAACGACCTCGACTACGTGTACGACCTCGGCGACGTGTCGCTGAACATCTCGGGTTGTATCAATGCGTGCGGTCACCACCACGTCGGCAACATCGGCATCCTGGGCGTCGATAAGGACGGCTCGGAGTGGTATCAGGTGACGCTTGGCGGCGAGCAGGGCACGGGCGCCACGGGCGCGCATCTTGGCCGCGTGATCGGCCCGTCGTTTTCGGCGGAAGAAATGCCGGACGTGATGAGCAAGGTGATCGATACGTTCGTGGAAAATCGCTTTGAGGGCGAGCGCTTCATCGAAACGTACAACCGCATCGGCATGGCTCCGTTCAAGGAACGGGTGTACGCCTCGCGTCAACCGGCTCACGCGTAATCGCGACAAGGATACTGAACAGATGGCTTCTATTATCAAGAACCGCGCGATCGTCAACGATGACTGGACGGTGGTGCGCGCCGCTGAAGATGGCACGCTGCCGGCGGTCGATGCGTTGCCGGCCGGCAAGGTGCTGGTGCCGCTCGCGCTGTGGCAAGCCGAGCGCGCTGCGCTGATTGCTTCACGAAGCACCGCTGAAATTGGCGTCTGGCTCGCGCCGGATAGCGAACCGGCGGATATCGTCGGCGACTTCGACACGATCGCGCTGATCGCCGTGGATTTCCCGGTGTTCCGCGACGGCCGCGGCTATAGCATCGGCCGCCTGCTGCGCGAGCGCTACGGCTACAAGGGCGAACTCCGCGCGATCGGCGACGTGCTGCGCGATCAACTGGCGTTCATGTTCCGCTGCGGCTTCGACGCCTACGCGTTGCGCGCCGACAAAGACTTCAACGACGCGCTGAAGGCGTTCGACGAATTCAGCTTCAACTATCAGGGCGCGGTGAACTCGTCGCCGCTGTTTCGCCGCCGTGAAGCGGGCGAACTGGCAAAGGCTTCGGCATGAGTTCCGCACAACCATTGTTCACGCCGGAACTCGCAGCGAAGGTCGAGCGTCTCGATGCGCTGCTGGATTCGATCGCCGCGCGTCACGCCAACGTGAAGCTTGCCAGCAGCCTTGCGGCGGAAGACATGCTGCTCACGCACGCGATTCTGTCGCGTGGCGTGAAGATCGGCATCTTCTCGTTGAACACGGGACGCCTGCACGCGGAAACGCTTGGCATGATCGATCGCGTGAAAGAGCGCTACGGTTACGATATCGAGCAGTTTCACCCGCAGGCTGCCGCGGTGGAAGAATATGTCGGCTCGCATGGCCTGAATGCGTTCTATGAAAGCGTCGATTTGCGCAAGCGCTGCTGTGAGATCCGCAAGGTCGAACCGCTGAACCGCGCGTTGTCGGACGTCAGCGCGTGGGTGACGGGTCAGCGTCGCGAGCAGTCGGTGACGCGTGCCGAACTGCACGAGGAAGAATTCGATGCGGCGCGCAATATCGCCAAGTTCAATCCGCTGACGGACTGGACCGAAGCCGAAGTATGGGATTATCTGAAAGCATTGGATGTGCCGGTCAATCCGCTGCATGCGCGCGGTTACCCGAGCATCGGCTGCGAGCCTTGTACCCGCGCGATTCGCCCTGGTGAAGACAGCCGGGCAGGCCGCTGGTGGTGGGAGTCGCGCGATACGAAGGAATGTGGTCTGCATATCACGACGATTACGCCGATCCCGGTCCACAGCAGCGAGAACGCCTCGGCATAAAGCATTCAGGCGGCTCAGGCCTTGGTTTTTGGCTTGAGCGCCGCACATACCGATTTGAATACTTCTGCCCGAGCCGGCAATTGCCGGCCCGGACGAATCTACGAAGGACCCAACATGAGCACCACGCTCGATTCCACTGTGAATGCACCGCTGACCAATACGGCAACCCGAATGGATCACCTCGACTGGCTTGAGGCCGAGTCGATTCATATCCTGCGCGAACTGGTCGCCGAATGCCGCAAGCCCGCGTTGTTGTTTTCGGGCGGCAAGGACTCGGTGGTGGTGCTGCACCTCGCACTGAAGGCGTTTGGCATTGGCGCGAATCGCAAGACCGTGTTGCCGTTCCCGCTCGTGCATATCGACACCGGCCACAACTACGAAGAAGTGATCGACTTCCGCGATCGCCGTGCCAAAGAGATCGGTGCTGAACTGGTGGTGGGTCACGTCGAAGATTCGATCAAGCGCGGTACGGTGCGTCTGCGCCGCGAACTGGATTCGCGCAACGCCGCGCAAGCCGTGACGCTGCTCGAAACGATCGCTGAACATGAGTACACCGCGCTGATTGGCGGCGCGCGCCGCGACGAAGAAAAGGCCCGTGCCAAAGAGCGGATCTTCTCGTTCCGCGACGAATTCGGCCAATGGGATCCGAAGGCGCAGCGCCCGGAACTGTGGAGCCTGTATAACGCGCGTCTGCACAACGGCGAACATCTGCGCGTGTTTCCGATTTCGAACTGGACCGAGCTCGACGTGTGGCAATACATCGCTCGCGAACAGCTCGAACTGCCGTCGATCTATTACGCGCATCAGCGCGAGATCGTGCGCCGTAACGGCCTGCTCGTTCCGGTTACGCCGCTCACGCCGATGCGTGAGGGTGAAACCAGCGAAACCGCGCTGGTGCGTTTCCGTACGGTGGGCGATATCAGCTGCACGTGCCCGGTGGAAAGCGATGCCGACGATCTCGAGAAGATCATCGCCGAAACGGCCGTGACGGAAATCACGGAACGCGGCGCGACGCGGATGGACGATCAGGTCTCCGAAGCCGCGATGGAACAGCGTAAGAAGCAAGGTTATTTCTAAGCACACGACGAGGGTAAGACAATCATGAGCGGTATTCACCAACCAGAAGACCTCGGCGTGTTGCGTTTCATTACTGCGGGTAGCGTCGACGACGGCAAGAGCACGTTGATCGGCCGCCTGTTGTACGACAGCAAGGCGGTATTGAGCGACCAGCTCTCGGCACTGTCGCGGGCAAAGAATAAGCGTACCGTTGGCGACGAAATCGATTTGTCGCTGCTGACGGACGGCCTCGAAGCCGAACGCGAGCAGGGCATCACGATCGACGTTGCCTACCGTTACTTTGCGACGGCCAAGCGCAAGTTCATCATTGCCGACACGCCGGGCCACGAGCAGTACACGCGCAACATGGTGACGGGCGCTTCGACCGCGCATGCGGCGATCATCCTGGTCGACGCAACGCGAGTGACGTTCGTCGACGGTGTTGCGCAACTGCTGCCGCAAACCAAGCGTCATAGCGCGATCGTGAAGCTGCTCGGTCTGCAGCACGCGATTGTTGCGATCAACAAGATGGATCTCGTCGACTACAGCGAAACGCGTTTCAACGAGATTCGCGATGCGTATGTCGAGCTCGCGCGTCAACTGGGTCTGAGCGACGTGCGCTTCGTGCCGGTGTCGGCGCTGAAGGGCGACAACATCGTAACGGCTAGCGAAAGCATGCCGTGGTATGCAGGCGAGCCGTTGCTCGATCTGCTCGAAGCGTTGCCGGTCGATGTTCCGACGGGTCAGGCACTGCGCTTTCCGGTGCAATGGGTGGCGCGCCAGGACGGCAATCAGGCCGACGACTTCCGCGGCTACATGGGCCGTGTCGAAGCGGGCGAGGTAAAGGTGGGCGACACGATCGTCGTGTTGCCGGCGAACCGCGAAGCGACGGTTGCGGAGATCATTGCGCCGGTAACGGGCGGCACGGCCGCGGTGGACCGCGCGTTTGCCGGCCAGACCGTGACGATCCGTCTGGCGGAAGACGTCGACGTGTCGCGCGGCGACACCTTCGTGCTGCGCGAAGCGGCGCCGGAGCCTGCGAAGAAGCTGGAAGCCGACCTGTGCTGGTTCGACGACACGCCGCTGTCTACTCAACGCAAGTATTTGCTGAAGCAGACCACCAACACGGTGTTCGCGCGGATTGGGGCGATCAAGGAAGTGCTCGACGTGCATACGCTGTCGCAGGCGACCGATCGTAAGGACCTGACGATGAACGATATTGGCCGTGTGGCGCTGACCTTGCAAAAGCCGCTGGTGTGCGACGTGTACGATTCGCATCAGGGCACGGGCGCATTCGTGCTGATCGACGAGGCGACGCACCACACGGTCGCGGCTGGGATGATTCGGGCGTTTTCCGCCTGAGTTGCCGGCTGGACGATTTGACACGACGTCGCGCGCTGGATTTTGCACGAACCGGACGAAAGGGATTGAGGCAAATGGGTAAGGTGTATCTGATCGGTGCAGGGCCGGGAGCCGCGGATCTCATCACCGTGCGGGGCGCGCGGCTGCTTGGCATGGCGGACGTCGTGCTGCATGACGCGCTGGTCGAGCCGGCCATGCTCGACTATGCACCGGCTCACGCGCGGCGGATTGCGGTGGGCAAGCGCTGCGGGCAGCTTTCGACGGCGCAGCAGTTCATCAACAAGCAGATTGTGGATGCTGCGCTTGAGCACGAAGTGGTGGTGCGCCTGAAGGGGGGCGATCCGATGTTGTTCGGGCGTGCCGATGAGGAGATGCGGGCGCTTGAGGCTGCGGGTATCGAGTATGAGGTGGTACCGGGGATTACCGCTGCGCTGGCTAGTGCGGCTTCCTTGAAGCGGTCTTTGACGCTTCGCGGTGTGTCTCGTAGTGTGGCGTTGGCTACGCATAGCCGGGCGGCCGATACTGAGGCGATCCGTGAGCAGGTGAATGCTGATTCGCTGGTGTTTTACATGGGGCGCGATAGTGGGCCTGAGATCGCTCAGCAGTTGATCGATGCTGGTCGCGATGGGGCGACGCCTGTGGCGATTGTCGAGGCTTGTAGTACGCCTCGTGAGCGGACGCTCACTCTTACGCTTTCAGGGCTCGCTTGTGGCGATGCCCAGCAGTGGCTTGATGCTTCGCAGCCGAGTCTTTTGATGATTGGGGAGGCTTTTGCCGCCCGGCAAGTGGGGGTGGGGCGCTTTGCGGGTGGGGTTTTGGTGGCTGCTTGATGTTTTGGTTTTTGCCTGTTCGGCGGGGTTGTTGTTGAGCTGGCTTTTTGGCCTTTCCTTGAATTGTTAGTGGTGTATTAGCGTTGCCCCTGTGCGGGGCGGCACCTACTTTTCTTTGCCTGCCGCAAAGAAAAGTAGGCAAAAGAAAGCGGCTCAAACCGCTAATTCTTAAGCGGGTCCCCCGCGCAGCCACGGTAGTGGTGCATCTGGAATCTGTGTTCTCGCACATTCGGCCTTAGTGACAAGGCCGTCATACCTCCGGCGGCGCTGCGCGCGCCGACGCCCAGTTCAGAACACCACCCGCTGCGTTTCGCGCCGCGCCGTGGAGTGATGCACCTCGAGAATGCCGTTTTGCTCCCGCATTGCTGCCTCGTCGAGGCGAAGCCGATGGCCCCCGCTGCGCGAAGCGAAGCCGCTGGTTTCCCTGGCAGACCCGTCCGCGACGCACGCAGTGCGGAGTGGGAGCTCATGAGCGCTTTGTCACTAGCGCGGAGTGTGCGGGGGCACGGATTCCAGATGCACCACTACCGCGGCTGCGCGGGGGACCCGCTTATGAGCTGGCGGTGTGAGCCGCTTTCTTTTGCCTACTTTTCTTTGCGGCCGGCAAAGAAAAGTAGGTGCCGCCCCGCACAGGGGCAACGCTAATAGACCACGAACAAAGCAAGGAAAGGCCAACAAGCCAGCTCAACAACAACCCCGCCGAACAGGCAAAAAAAACTCACCCCTGCCGGAGGCAATACTCAGCCACAGCCTCCAACACAGCCTCATCCTCCCCAACCGCGCCAGCGCACTGAATCCTGACAGAAGGATACATCCCGCGACACCGCTCGATCACTTCCGGCAGATCCCTGCGAACATGGCCGCCCTGACCAAAAAACACCGGCACAACGGTCACAACAGAACACCCGTCGGCGACAAGAGACCCCACCGCAGTCGGCAAATCCGGCTCCATCAACTCAAGAAAAGCCAGCAAAACCGGCCCAGCTTCAGCATCAGAACCGCGCGCAGCACGAACCTTCCCGGCAAGCCTCTCAAACGGCTCGCGCCAGCGTACATCCCTCGCGCCATGCGCGAACAACACCATCCCATGCGTAGCCATAACCCAGGCTCCTAATGGCGATCAACCCACTTCAATCCGACCAGACCCAGCACCAGATAAACAAGCCCAGGCGTAGCCGCAGTCAAAGGCGCAGGCCACGTATTCAACGTGCCGATGTGCGAGAACAGCGTGTTGAACAACTGGAAACTCATCCCCAGCATAATCCCGCCGAAAACCTTCACACCGACCACGCCGGCGCGCGTATGCAGATACGCAAACGGCAACGACAGCACCAGCATCACGAACACCGCAAACGGATACAACAGCTTGCGCCACAGCGCAATTTCATATCGCTGCGTGTCCTGATGATTCTCGGTCAAATGCTGGATGTAGCGGAACAGGTTGAACATCGACATCCGGTCCGGCGACACAAGCAACACCGACAGAATCTGCGGTGTCAACTCTGAACGCAGTGAATACTCGGGCAAGGTCGTCTGCTTCGCGCGATACACCGGATTCAACGCATCGGCCGGCGTGCCAGGAGGAGGCGGCACGTCGATCAGTTGCGTGTCCGTCACGTCAGTCAGTTGCCAATGACCCGGCGGCTGGTAGGTGCCGCTCTTCGCCGTCCGCACATTGGACAAACGGAACTGCGAATCGAATTCGTAAATCCGCACGTTGCTGATCGTCGCGTCCGGCTTCAATTCGCCAACATTCACGAAGCGCGTCACCTGCTCGCCATCCGCGCGCGCGGTGAGCGTGTCTTTCACCCACACGCCCGACTCGAAGTTGCTCGATACCGACGACCCCAACGCCTCAAGCCGCACGCGTTCCGACAACTGATCCGTGTACGGACCGACTACTTCGCCGATCAGGTAGGTCAGGAATACCAGCGGAATGCCGATTTTCATGAGCGAGCGCAGCGCCTGATTGGTGGCGAGGCCGGACACGCGGAAAATCGTGTACTCGGAGTTCGCCGCCATCTGCGCGAACACATAGATCGCGCTGATCAGCGCGGCAACCGGAATGATTTCGTAGAAACGCGACGGCGTTTGCAGCGCGACGCGCAGCACCGCGTACTGGAGCTTGTAGTTGCCGTGGCCGACGGAGTTCAACTCGTTGATCAGGTCGAAGAAGAAAAACAGACCGGAGAACGCGAACAGAATAAAGATGAACGTGAGGTAGACCTGACGCGCGAAGTACTTTTCATAAATGCGCATCGGTTATGCCCCCTGCGAACGGCGGAACATCGCCCGCGTGAATAGCGGCCGGTTGCGCACACGCAGCCAGAAGATGAACACGACAATCGCCGCCACGATGATGTGCAGCGCCACCAGCCCCACCGCGAACGACATCCTGCCTTGTTCGATCCACGCCTGGACCACGTTCAGCAGATTCGAATACGTCAAATAGATCAGGACCGCCATCACCAGGTTGATGGTGCGGCTGCGCCGCGGGTTCTGATGCGCGAGCGGAATCGCCAGCAGCATCAGGTTGATTGCGATCAGCGGCAGGCCCGCGCGCCAGGCGAACTCGGCGAGGTTTTCGTTGGTCGGGTTGCGCAGCAGTGTGAGCGTGGGCAAACCGGTCGTGGTCGGCGTATTGATGACCGGCTGGCTCTGGATCTTCACGCCATAGCGCTCGAACTCCATGATGCGGAAATCGGGGTGGCCCGGCTCGCCGTCATAGCGGCGGCCATTTTCCAGTACGACGAAGCGGTCGCCGTTCTTGTGCGTTTCGGTGTGGCCGGTTTTCGACACGACCACGTTGACCTTGCCGTTTTCCGTGCTGGTCACGAATACGTTCTCGACGCGTGCCTGGTCGGGCGACATCTTTTCGATGAAAAACACCCGGTGGCTGGCAGCCGATTCGCGAAACTGGCCCGGCGCCAGCAGCGAGACTTCGTCACGCTGCTGGAAGCGCGCGCGCAGCAGCTTGCTCTGCTGGTTCGACCACGGCCAGCCGACGAACACGAAGAACATGATCAGAATGATGATCGGCGTGGCGAAAATGCCGATCGGCTTGATGAAACGGGTCAGGCTGACACCCGAGGCAAGCCAGACCACCATCTCGGAGTCTTTGTACCAGCGGGTCAGGACGAACAGGATCGACACGAACAGGGTCGCGACGAGCATGATGGCCAGGTAGCCGATCACGGTCAGGCCGATCAGGACCAGCACGTCGCGCGGATCGATCTCGCCCGAGGCCGCGAGGCCGACGATGCGGATCATCATCGTCGTCAGCACGAGCGTGAGGAGAACCATGAACACGGCACCAGCCGTATACGCGAGTTCGCGCTGGAGGGAGCGTTCGAAGATCATTATTGATGATGGGAGGGGGCGCTCTCAGTGACGCACGGGTTAGTTCCCGTCACGCCTCCGGTGCAGCCGCCGCGGGAAAAATAGCGGATAATTGCGGCTTTCATCCTAAGCCCAGATTTTATCCGAGGACAAGCGCGATGGACTTTAGCATAAAAGCCTGTGATTGGACCAAAGGCTCGTCAAACGGTTTCCTGACCGGGAAATCGGATTGCATCGTAATCGGCGTGTTCGAGTCGCAAACGCTCTCGGGCGCTGCGCTGGAGATCGATGCGGCCACCAAGGGCCTCCTGACCCGCATCATCAAAGCCGGCGACATGGACGGCAAAGCCGGCACCACGTTGTTCCTGCACGAAGTCTCGGGCATCGGCGCTTCGCGCGTGCTGCTCGTCGGCCTCGGCAAGCAGGATGCTTTCAGTCAGAAAGCCTACGGCGAAGCCGTGCGGGCCGCCTGGCGCGCACTGCTGGGCACCAAGATCGTCCAGGTCACCTTCACGCTCGCCCAATTGCCGATCCTCGAGCGCTCGGCCGATTGGGGCGTGCGCGCCGCGATCCTCGCACTGCGTGAGCTGACCTACAGGTTCACGCAGATGAAGAGCAAGCCGGACAACGCCCCGCGTGCTTTGAAGCGCATCGTGTTCAGCGTCAATACCGGCGACGAAAAGGCCGCCAAGCTCGCGGCCAAGCAGGGCGCCGCGCTCGCCAACGGCATGGACCTGACGCGCGACCTCGGCAATCTGCCGAGCAACGTCTGCACGCCGACCTACCTCGCCAACACGGCGAAAAAACTCGCCAAAGACTGGAAGCTGAAAGTCGAAGTGCTCGGCGAGAAGCAGTGCGAAGCGCTCAAGATGGGCTCGTTCCTGTCGGTTACGGCCGGCTCGGTCGAACCCGCCCAGTTCATCGTGCTGCAGTATCACGGCGGCGCCGCGAAAGCCGCGCCGGTCGTGCTGGTCGGCAAGGGCGTCACGTTCGACACCGGCGGCATTTCGCTCAAACCGGGCGAAGGCATGGACGAGATGAAGTACGACATGTGCGGCGCCGGTTCGGTGCTGGGCACGTTGCGCGCCGTCGCCGAAATGGGTCTGAAAATCAACGTGGTCGGCATTATCCCGGCGGTCGAGAACATGCCGTCGGCTACTGCCACCAAGCCGGGCGACATCGTCACGAGCATGAAGGGCCTGACGATCGAAGTGCTGAACACGGACGCCGAAGGCCGGCTGATCCTGTGCGACGCGCTGACCTACGCCGAACGCTTCAAGCCGGCTGCGGTGATCGACATCGCCACGCTCACGGGTGCCTGCATCATCGCGCTGGGTCACCACAACAGCGGCCTCTTCTCGAAAGACGACGCGCTGGCGGGCGAACTGCTCGACGCATCGCGTGAAGCGTCCGACCCGGCCTGGCGCATGCCGCTCGACGACGAGTATCAGGATCAGCTCAAGTCGAACTTCGCGGACCTCGCGAACATCGGCGGCCGTCCGGCGGGCAGCGTCACGGCTGCGTGCTTCCTGTCGCGTTTCACTGACGCGTACCCGTGGGCGCACCTGGACATCGCCGGCACTGCATGGAAGAGCGGCGCCGCGAAGGGAGCGACTGGCCGTCCGGTGCCGTTGCTCGCGCAGTTCCTGATCGATCGGGCCTCCGACGGTCGCGGCGCGCAATGACGCATTGCAGTAAAGTTGCGGGCGTCGTGGCAGACGCCAGGCGGAGCCGCCGATGACGAGAATCGATTTTCACTCGAACGTCGGCGATTCGCTGCTGTATGCGTGCCGCCTGATCCGCAAGGCGTATCAGGCGGGCCAGCCGACCATCGTGCTGGCTGAGCCGGAGCGCCTGCGGGCCTTCGACGAGCAGTTGTGGACCTTCTCGCCTCTCGATTTCGTGCCGCACTGCATGGCGGGCACGCCGCTCGCCGCGCAAACACCCATCGTGCTGACATCGAACCTCGACAATGTGCCGCACCATCAGGTGCTGCTCAATCTCGGCGCTACGGTGCCGGCGCAATTCGCGCGCTTTGAAAGATTGCTGGAAGTGGTCGGTAACGCACACAACGAGCTCGCAGCGGGCCGCGAACGCTATCGTTTCTATCGCGATCGCGGCTATGCTTTGAACAACTACAAGCAAGGCAGCTAGGCTTCGTTCCGCACGCGTCGCATGGTGTTCTGTCGTGTGGATTCGACGCGTGCGCGGCATGCTGCAGCTTGGACTCAAACACGGAGAGTGCGCGTGTCCGATCCTAACGACGATAGTTCCATCCCGGTTCTGCACGAGATTCTCGTGCAGGGCAGGCCTGCCGAGGCGCGGCATGCGCCCGGCGGCGCAGCGACCCCGGCGGCGCAGCCTGTGCCCGATCCTGCTGCCACGCGGGAACCGACGCACGCGCCCGAGCCCGCGGTTGCGCGCGAGCATGGGTACTCAGCAGAACACGCTCATCCGAGAAAACGCTTAAGGGCGCATCACGCTCACGCCGCCGATCGCCAGCACGCACACGACGATGAGCATGAGTCCGTCGCTGTGCCGTCAGCGGGCGTATTCGATCGGGCCGAGCCGCATGCACCGATCGAGGCGGGCGCAATCGTGCCGCCGGATATTGCTCACGAGGCGCCCGCACCGTCGCAGCCGAATCTCGATGCGGATGTCATCGCCGAACGTCTGCGCGGACGGTTCACGAGTTTTCTGGCCGGTGAGGGGCGCAGCATTGTCGAAGCACGCTGCCGCGACGCTTTGCAGGATCACACCACGTGGCTGGTCAACCAGATCACGCGCGAAGTGGCATTGGCTTTGGAAACTGAAATGACCGGCTGGGTCAAGGAAGCGGTCGATCAGGAACTGGCGCGGCGCTCGGGCAGCGCCTGAGTATGGCAGAGGGCGGGCCGCTCCTTTTTCGGGGCGCGCTCGCTGCGCTCACCGGGCCGCGATCATTGGCGCTCTCAGGCCGTCAATCAAGCGTCAATCATTTGAGCGTCATCACCCAACTCGCCAGCGTAGCCGCCTGATCGGGCGTGAGCTGCGTGTTCGCGGGCATGGGCACCTGGCCCCACACTCCCGTGCTGCCATCCAGAATCTTGCGCTTCAGATAGGTGGCGGCATCTTCGCGGCCGGCATACTTCGCGGCGACGTCATGCAGCGCCGGCCCCATGACCGGACGCGACACCGCGTGGCAACTCATGCAATTCTGCTGCTGGGCAAGAGCGAGACCGGCGGAGGCCTCAGCATGCGCCGCCGGAATGCCGGCGCTTGACATAGCGCCTAGCACGCCGGCTGCTGCAAGCGCCGCAAACGACATTGATTTCATTCTGGTCTCCGTCGGTGCAGGTGCCCGACTCGTGGTGCAGGCATTATAAAAGGAAAGGGGCGCACGTTTTTCCGTGCGCCCCTTTGCGCTTTGTCGTAACTTGTTTTGAGCTTGGGTCGCTTCGGCGGAGGCGGCAACTCAAGCGCCGCAGGCTGCGGCTAGGGCTCCCGATTCGCCCGGTTATCCGATGCGAATCCACACGTGCCGATGCGCGCTCAGCCCGTCACCGCCCCCTTGTTGGCCGGCAGCGCCAGGGCCGAATATTTCGCCATCACGCCGCGCGTGTAACGCGGCTTCGGCTGCTGCCAGGCAGCACGGCGTCGTTCCAGTTCGGCATCGTCGATGTTCAGTTGCAGCAGCAGCTTGTGCGCGTCGATCGTGATCGAGTCGCCTTCCTGCACGAACGCGATCGTGCCGCCCACGAAAGCTTCCGGCGCAACGTGACCGACCACCATGCCCCACGTGCCGCCCGAGAAGCGGCCGTCGGTAATCAGCCCGACGCTTTCGCCGAGCCCCTTGCCGATGATCGCCGAGGTCGGCGCGAGCATCTCCGGCATGCCGGGGCCGCCCTTCGGCCCGAGGTAGCGCAGCACGACCACATCGCCGGCGACGATCTTGTCGGCCAGAATGGCTTCCAGTGCGCTTTGCTCGTCGTCGAAGACGCGGGCCGGCCCGGTAATGACCGGATTCTTCAGGCCGGTGATTTTGGCGACCGCGCCGTCAACGGCCAGGTTGCCCTTGAGTATGGCGAGGTGGCCTTCCTTGTACAGCGCCTGCTCGATCGGGAAAATCACCTGCTGGTCGGCGCGTGGCTTGCCCGGCACGTCCTTCAGTTCTTCGGCGATTGTCTTGCCGGTGATCGTGATGCAGTCGCCGTGCAGGAGGCCTGCGTCGAGCAGGATCTTCATCACTTGCGGAATGCCGCCCGCCTTATGCAGATCGGTCGCGACGAACTGGCCCGACGGCTTCAGGTTGCAGATCACCGGCACCTTCTTGCGCATCCGCTCGAAGTCTTCAATGGTCCATTCCACTTCCGCCGCATGCGCGATCGCGAGGAAGTGCAGTACCGCGTTGGTCGAGCCGCCCGTGGCCATCAGCACGGCCACGGCGTTTTCGATCGACTTCTTCGTGACGATGTCGCGCGGTTTCAGGTCCTTCCTGACCGCTTCGACCAGCACGCGCGCCGATTCGGCTGCCGAGTCGACCTTTTCCTGATCGGGATTGGCCATCGTCGACGAATACAGCAGCGACATGCCCAGCGCTTCGAACGACGAGCTCATCGTGTTGGCGGTGTACATGCCGCCGCACGAACCCGTGGACGGGCACGCGTTCTTCTCGATCCCCTCGAAGTCTTCCTGCGACATGCGGCCGGCGGTGAATTCGCCTACCGCCTCGAACGACGACACGATGGTCAGGTCGGTGCCCTTCCAGTTGCCTGGACGGATCGTGCCGCCATACACGTAGATGCTCGGCACGTTGGTGCGCAACATGCCGATCATGCCGCCCGGCATGTTCTTGTCGCAGCCGCCGATCACGACCACGCCGTCCATCCACTGGCCCTGCACGCATGTCTCGATGCAGTCGGCAATCACTTCGCGCGATACCAGCGAGTACTTCATGCCTTCGGTGCCCATCGACATGCCGTCCGAGATCGTCGGCGTACCGAAGATCTGCGGATTCGCGTCGGCGCCCTTGACCGCGGCAACCGCCGCGTCGGCGAGGCGCTGCAGACCGGCGTTGCACGGTGTGATGGTCGAGTGGCCGTTGGCGATGCCGATCATCGGCTTGTCGAAATCGTCCTTCTGATAGCCGAGTGCGTAGTACATCGAGCGGTTCGGGGAGCGCGCCACGCCTTGCGTGATGTTCTTGGAACGACGGTTGTATGCCATGGGGAACTCCAGTCTGTTTTGTTTTGATCCGTGCTGCGTGTTCGGGGCTCGGGCGCTGCCGCGAAAGTGCTGAGCTCACGCTGCCAAGGTGCTGCCGCCGGGTTTCCGGCCGGCGCGTCAGTTCAGTTTAGTGCGGGCGCGTCGCGCAAGGATGCTGTTTTGCAAGGCGCGTGTCCAGTATATTATTCGGGCTCCATTAGGTCGTAAAATGTATTAATTATGCTGCCCGCGATACCTGACCTGCGCCAGTTGCGCTATTTCGTGACCGTCGCCGAAGAAAAACACTTCGGGCGAGCGGCCGTACGTCTTTCCATGACGCAGCCGCCGCTGTCGCAGGCGATTCGCGCGCTGGAGGAGACGCTGGGTGTCGAGTTGTTCGCGCGCACCAAGCGTTCGGTCGAACTCACGCCGGTGGGCGCCGACCTGTTGCCTGAAGTTCAGCGCCTGCTGGCCGGCGCCGAGGGGCTGCGGCCGCTGGCGCAAAGCCTTGCGCGAGGCGAGGCGGGGGTGCTGTCGCTGGCCTTCGTCTCCACGGCCGACTATGGCCTGCTGCCGTTGCTGCTGCGCGATTTCGGCGCCCGCCATCCGAGGGTGCGCCTCGAATTGACCGAAGCCACCAGCGACGTGCAGGTCGACGAACTGGTGGCCGGGCGCATCGACGCGGGCCTTGTGATCGCGCCGCTGCCGTCGCGTCATGCTACCCAACTCTCGTGGCTGTCGATCGCCCGCGAACCGCTGGTGATCGCGATGTCGACGGAAACGGCGGCGCGCGTGAGCGCTGCCGCGGAGTCCGACGCCCACCCGCATGCCGACCCGTGCGCCGAATGGCTTGACACGCCGATCAGCCTGCGCGATGTCGCCGACGAGCCGCTTGTGATCTTCCCAAGACGTTTGGCGCCAGGCTTTTATGACATCATTATGGATTGCTACGGCGTGGCGGGGCTTGCACCGCGGGTTGGCCAGGAGGCGATCCAGATGCAGACGATCGTGAGTCTCGTGTCGGCCGGCATGGGCGTCGCACTGGTGCCGCAATCCTTGCGTAACCTGCGCCGCACGGGTGTCGTATACCGTCCGCTCGCGGAATCGGTGCCGGCGATCGAGACGGG
Source organism: Paraburkholderia sp. BGA-UO-ETr-F12 (assembly GCF_059567945.1). Lineage (NCBI taxonomy): Bacteria > Pseudomonadati > Pseudomonadota > Betaproteobacteria > Burkholderiales > Burkholderiaceae > Paraburkholderia > Paraburkholderia sp. BGA-UO-ETr-F12. The sequence goes on from NZ_JCAQOZ010000012.1 coordinate 106,473, forward strand.
TCTGGTCTGGCGCACGGCGGAGGTGAGTCCGGTATTGGCGGGCTTCATCGAGATCGTGCGAGCCCATGCGGCCACCGTCGAGGCGCAGTTCGCGGCGCCCCGCACTTAGGCCCGACGCTGCCGCGAACGCATTGCAAACCGAACCGTCCAACGCATGCGCCGCACGGTGTGCAAACGCTTGCAGGCACTTGAAAACCGATTAGAAATCCGCTTCTGAACCCGAACTGCCCATAACAACACGATGCTTATTCACCCGAATTTCGACCCCGTTGCCATTCATCTGGGGCCGCTCGCTGTGCGCTGGTATGGACTGATGTACCTCGTTGCGTTTGTCGCGGCGATTGTCGTTGGCCGGTTGCGGCTGCGCTTGCCGTACGTCGCCGCGCAAGGCTGGACCGCCAAGGATATCGACGACATGCTGTTTTACGGCGTGCTCGGGACGATTTTCGGCGGCCGGCTCGGCTACGTGCTGTTCTACAAGGCGAGCTTTTACTTCGCGCATCCGCTCGACATCTTCAAGGTGTGGGAAGGCGGCATGTCGTTTCACGGCGGCTTTCTCGGCGTGACGCTGGCCATGGTGCTGTTCGCGTACCAACGCAAGCGGTCGTGGTTGCAGGTCACCGATTTCGTCGCGCCGATGGTGCCCACCGGGCTCGCGGCAGGGCGTCTCGGCAACTTTATCAACGGCGAGCTGTGGGGCCGTGTGACCGATCCGTCGGCGCCGTGGGCAATGCTGTTTCCGGGCGCCGCACCGGACGACGCCACGTGGCTCACCACGCATCCGCAACTGGCCGCGCAATGGCATCTGAACGAAGTGTTCGCGCAATATCACATGCTGCCGCGCCATCCGTCGGAACTGTATGAGATCGCGCTCGAAGGCGTGGTGCTGTTTTTCGTAATGATCTTCTTCTCGCGCAAACCGAAGCCGATGGGCGCGATTTCCGCGGTCTTCCTGATCGGCTACGGTCTCGCGCGCTTCACGGTAGAGTTCGCGCGTGAGCCGGATGACTTCCTTGGCTTGCTTGCCATGGGCCTTTCGATGGGCCAATGGCTCTCGCTGCCGATGATCCTCGTGGGCATTGGCATGCTGGTGTGGTCCTATCGCCGTGCACGGCGTCAATCCGTGCCGGCGGTCGGTGCGAATTGAATTCGATGAACTGATCGCTACGTTTTATCGTAGTGGTGGTCAATGAAAAAAAGCCACGGCATGCCGTGGCTTTTTGCTTTACTGCCTTACGTTGCGGTACGTCAGGCGTCAATCGCGTTACTTCATCTGCACCGAGCCCGACACATTGACCGTCACGGTCGACGTGCCGCCTTCGATCGGTACCGGCGCGGATGCTTTCGCATCGGCGCCCATGGCGCGTGCGCTCATCATCATCATGGGACGCGGCATAACGCCGTTATGCCCGACGTTGACTTCACGAATCGAATAGCCGCTGTAGCCGAATGCCTGTGCCGACGAAGCGGCTTGCTCGCGGAACGACTTGATGGCTTCACCGGTGAGTTTCTGCTCGGCGGCGCGTTGGGCTTCAGGCGACAGCGAGAACTGCACGTTGCCCACTTGCATGATCGATGCCATCTGGCCCGCGAGTTTCGACGCCGAAGCGAAGTCGTGCGATTCGAGCACCACTTCGGTACGGCCGCGCCATGCGGAAATACGGCCGTCGCGATCGGTAGACGGATAGATCGAGAAAGAACCGGTACGCGCGGTGACGCCGCTCACGCCTTTGGCCTTCTGCAGCGCTGCGTCGGCACGCTGATTCAGCGTGGCGGTGAGCGCGGACGGGTCGTTCGCTTCCTGCTCGTAGAACAACGTGATATCGACGACGTCTTGCGGTACTTCCGCGCTTGCCTGTGCATTCAGCGACAGCACACCTGCGGGCTGATACTGCGTCACACTCTGCGCGCGGGCGATGGCCGGCGTCAGCGCAAGCGCGACAGGGGCGGCGCAAACAAGAGCGAGAGCGAGTGCACGTGCGGTGTTTTTCGTCATTTTTGGACTCCTTGCTTGAACAGGTTGTGCACGAATTGAGCGAACGCTGTACGTTGGCACAACGTTTGCGAGTCCGTTAGGCGCCTGTAACCTGAGCTTGGTTCCCTAATTTGACGTTTGCTCACACTTGCTTTCGCGCGCGCGGATGTGCACAGGATTTGCGCAGGGCTCGAGCGACCACGGACGCGAGCCGAATATGCAACGTCAAACAAGATGCTTGGTGATGAAGCGCCATTCGGCCTCGGTCACCGGCGTGATCGACAGGCGGTTACCTTTGGCGAGCACACGCATGTCCTTCAATTCCTCGTGTTCGCGCAGCACGGCAAGCGGAATCAGTGGAATTTTCTTCTTGAACACCACATCGACGAGCAGCCAGCGCGGTGTTTCCTGCGACGACTTCGGGTCGTAGTAGGGGCTCTTCTTGTCGAACTGAGTTGGGTCCGGATACGCGGTGGACGATACCTCCGCGATCCCGGCGATGCCCGGCTCGGGGCAGCTCGAGTGATAGAACAGCACACCGTCGCCGACCTGCATCATGTCGCGCATGAAGTTGCGCGCCTGATAGTTGCGCACGCCGGTCCACGGCAACGTGCGCTGCGGGGCCTCTGCGAGATGGTCGATGCTTGCTTCGTCCGGTTCGGACTTCATTAGCCAGTAGCGCATGAATCGAAGTGAGCGTTAAAGGTTTGAGAATACAGAAGAAAAAGCGAGACCCAAAGAAAAACGGCACCGGACCGAAGTCCGATGCCGTCTTGAATAAGGTCCCCGCCTTAGCCGCTAGGCCGGCATCCTGAACCGGGGGTTCAGAATTGGTCGCAGTTAGCAGCACTTCGGGTACATCAGACAGAGTGACGCGCACACCCGTGCTACAAATTTCCACAACCGTGCACATGGCATTGGTTCAAGGAATATATGACCTTGGCGAACCAGGCAGGGAAGTCAAACCGATTGAACTCAATCACTTGCGTGAGACTTGGCTCATGCATTGTGCTTGAATCCGCAGCCGATCTCAGGACCGGCTACTTGAAATTGTTCGATACTGCTAGGCACTTACTGCATGCTGTACTGCTGAATCACAGTGCCCAGTTGTTCGTTCATTTGATGCATTGTACGCCGGATTTCCTCTGCGGGAAATGCTTCTCCGTGTCGCACGCTCGATTGCAGCTTAAGCAGTTCCGATGCCAGCGACAGCGCAGCCATGACGGCAATGCGATCGGTGCCGCGCACGTTGCTGCTATTGCGGATCTTCGACATCTCGGCGTCGACGCGTGCGACCGCTTCAAGCAGCGCGCCTTCAGTTTCAGGCGAGCAGGCGAGGCGATAGGGCACGCCGAGAATCGATACTTCGATCTGCTTGGTGATCATGCATTTTCTCCGTGGCGGGTGACGTCGCTCTCCGCTTCAAGCTCTTGCGGCGCGGTATCGAGCAGATCGAGCTGATTATCCGGCTCGCTATGCGCGCGGGCGCGCGGCAGCTTTTCGAGGATCGCATTCAGGCGTACCTGTGCGTCGTCGATCTTTGCCGACAGCGCGTCGCGTTCCGCCTGCAGTGCATCGCGCTCCTCGCGCATTAACGCGAGTTCAGTGCGCGTGGCCTCTGCTTCGGCACGCGTTTGGGCGAGCTGATTTTCGAGCGCGAGGCGCGCTTCGTTGTGGCGTTGGCTGATCGCGATCAGCTTGCCGATATTCTGTGAAAGTGTTTCGAGTTCGGTGAGCATCTGCTGCGTCCTCTAAAGACATTGCATTTTAGCGCGGAATGTCGCAGGTTCCGACAATTGTCTCGTTTCGAGACGTAACAACATCGCTTTATGCAGGCATTTATCGACCATATGATGAAAAGCAGCCCTCGCATCGGACAATAACCTGCATATAACGGAACAGATTGCGCATGGATTGACCATTCTTGACGGACCCGGAGGCCGCTCCTAAACTGGCCGCACGTTGGCGCCCGCGCGCTTTTTTCGCAGTGCACGCAGCTAAACGGGAAGCCCGGCGTGCGCCTCGCATGCACGGGCGAACCTGCGCAGACTCCGGCAACGGCAAGCGACCGCGACCGCGTTCGCCATGCCGGTCGATCCTGATCGTGTGTTTGAAGCTGAACACGCGAGTGTGCCACTGCGCGCCACGCGTGGGAAGGCGGGATCGACGTGTTGCCAGTCCGGAGATCGGCCGGAAGGCGAGGGACGTCCCCGCTCAAACGCGGAAAAATGGCCCAGTCACCCAACGCTAAGCCGAACGAAAACGGCCTGGTTTCGCTGGGTCACAAGCTCAACCGTAAAAGAAATACGAGCGAGGAATACGAGCGCCACGGCAACGGCAGCTATGGCAAAGCGTGCCGTGTGCTCTTCCAGGGCGGGCAGAGTCGGCCGGTCAATGACGCGACCTGTATTGCGGTTCTGGCTGCGTGAGCAGTTACTATCTCGGCTACGGCTTCGACGTCACCGGGCGTTGGAAGGCGACTGCAAGCTATTCGAATCCGATCGACTACCCGCCAGTCTTGTCCGGCATTCACCTGCCGGGGAGCGGCAATTGGGTGAACCTGCAGAGGATCGAAGGATCGTGGATCTGTCATGCGCGCAATACGCAGAGATGCAGACGCGCTACACCAACATCATGAAGGCTTGCTGCGTCGCCGCGCGGATCCAGAACCTGTTTAACAAGGACTATGAAACAGCCTACTCGTTTCCCTCGCTGCGGCGCGGTGCGTATCTCACGATTGGGAGGCAGCAGTGCCGGAGGTACTGGCATGAGAACGCGTCGATGAACCGCGGCTCGGGTCCGATACCCACAAACACGATGCGCGTGATGAACGCGAAACGCGCGGCCGCGATCTGGTTCGCGCTCGCGGGAATTGCGCTGGCTGTGCTGATGGCGTCGCTCGCGCTTGGCAGTGTGTCGCTTGCACCCGCGCGCGTGTTGGCGGCGCTGCTGCCTTCGCATGTGCCGCGTGTCGAGTCCGCCGATCTTGCCGGCGAGATCGTGCGCACGCTGCGTTTGCCGCGCGCGTTGGCCGGCTTCGCATGCGGCGCGTTGCTGGCGTTGGCCGGTGCGCTGCTGCAAGTGCTGTTGCGCAACCCCTTGGCCGAGCCCTATGTATTGGGTGCATCGGGTGGGGCGGCCACATTCGCGCTGGTCGCGATGATCGCCGGCTGCGCGTGGTGGATCGTCGATGCCAGCGCGTTCGCCGGCGCCTTCGTGTCGATCCTGCTGGTGCTCGGGCTCGCCCGCCGCGAGTTGTGGCGGGGCGAGCCGCAGGATACGTCGCCGCGTTTGCTGCTGACCGGCGCGGTGATCGCGGCGGGTTGGGGCGCCGTCATTACCCTGCTGCTCAACCTCGCGCCGGACAATCGGCTGCGCGGTATGTTGTTCTGGCTGACCGGCGATCTGAACGGCGGTACGATGCCGTGGGTGGCGCTTGTTGCGCTCGCCGTCGTGCTGGTGGCGATCGTCCCCGCCGCGCCGCGGCTGAATGTACTGCTGCGGGGGGACACCGCTGCGCAGGCACTCGGTGTCGCCGTGATGCCGCTGCGCTTGCGTGTCTATCTGGTGGCGTCGCTCGCGGCTGCCGCCGCGGTAACGACGGCGGGCACCATCGGCTTTGTCGGCCTTGTCGTACCGCATATGTTGCGGCTCGCGTTCGGCAACGATCAGCGCATGCTGTTGCCGGCCGCGGCGCTTGGTGGCGGCGTCGCGGTGATGGGAGCCGATCTGATCGCACGTACCGTGATTGCGCCGGCACAATTGCCGGTCGGCGTGATCACATCGATCGTCGGTGTGCCGGTGTTTCTTTGGATGCTGCTGCGCAGGCGCCGATGATGAATCCGCACGACCTCCCCGACGTGACGCTCAGCGCGCAACGCCTGACCTTGCGCGCGGGCATGCGTACCTTGCTCGACGCGTTCACGCACACGTTCTACGCCGGCGAGATCTGGTGCATTGCCGGGCCCAACGGCGCGGGCAAGACAACTTTGCTCTCCACGCTCGCCGGCCTGGCGCAACCGTCGGCCGGCCATGTCGAACTCGACGGCGTGCGTCTCGCCGACTGGCAGCCGTTGCCGCTCGCGCAGCGTCGCGCGCTGATGCCGCAAAGCGCAGCGGACGCATTCAGCGCGAGCGTGCTCGACATCGTGATGCTGAACCGTTTTCCGCATCTGAGCGGCTGGGGGTGGGAAAGCGAGGCCGATCGTGCTGCCGCGCATGCCGCGCTCGACGGCTTGGGCCTCGCCGCATTTGCTGCGCGCGACGTGCTCTCGCTCTCGGGTGGCGAACGGCAGCGTGTCGCGCTGGCAGCCGTGTTGTGCCAGGAGGCACCGTTGCTGCTGCTCGACGAACCGCTCTCGCATCTGGATCTGCACCACCAGATCGACTGTCTGGAAGCGCTGAGCGCCTGGACGCGCGAGCCACGGCGTACAGTGTTGTTTTCGTGCCATGACTTGAATCTCGCGCGGCGCTTCGCGACACATGCGCTGCTGCTCGACGGCAAGGGGGGCGCGTATGCCGGACCGGTTCACGACGTGCTGACGCCCACGCTGACGAGCCGGGCGTTCGGCTATCCCTTGATTCTGATTCGCGACGGCGAGCATGAGGCGTTGATTCCCGCGCCACGCTCAGGTCACGAATCGCTTGCGGCTGATGACATATCGGCAGGCTAAGCGCTTTAAAAAAACACACTCTTTCTGTCTGAAACGTCTATGACTTTTTTATCAGCTGTGCCGGGATTGACCGATGTCGAACCGCTCGACCAAGCGCTGCGTGCCGAACTGCAACGCATCATCGACACCAAGACCAAGCCGCCCGGCAGCCTCGGGCGGCTCGAGACACTCGCACGCCAGTTGGGGCTGATCCAGCGGACGACGCATCCCACGGTCGAACGCCCGGCGATGATCGTGTTTGCCGGCGACCACGGCATTGCACAGGAGGGCGTGAGTCCTTATCCGCAAGCAGTGACCGCGCAAATGGTCGCCAACTTTCTGGCGGGCGGCGCGGCGATCAATGCCTTGAGCCGCGTGTGCGGCGTCGAACTCGAAGTGGTCAACTCAGGCATTGCTACGCCGCTGCCGTCCACTGAAGGGCTCATCGATATCCCGGTCGCGGCCGGCACGCGCAACTTCGCGCATGAACCCGCGATGACGCGCGAACAGGCGCTGGCCGCGATGCAGTCGGGCGCGGCACGCGTGCGGCATCATCTGGCGCTCGGCACCAATGTGATCGGCTTCGGCGAGATGGGCATTGCGAATACGTCGTCGGCCGCTTGTCTGATGAGCCGCCTGTGTGGCGTGCCGATCGACGAATGCGTTGGACGCGGCACGGGTCTCGACAATGCCGGGCTGGCGAAAAAACGCAACGTAGTGGCTTCGGCACTCGCGCATCATGCCGCTTCCAGCGATCCGCTCGACGTGCTCGCCACCTTCGGCGGCTTCGAAATCGCCATGATGACTGGCGCATATCTCGCCGCCGCGCAGGCGCGTATGACAATCCTCGTCGACGGTTTCATTGCGACGTCGGCATTGCTGGTAGCCGATGCGTTCGCACCGAAGGTGCGCGAGTATTGTGTGTTCGCGCATGCGTCGAACGAGGCGGGGCATCGGCGCATGCTCGATCATTTCGGCGCGTTGCCATTGCTTTCGCTCGATATGCGTCTCGGCGAAGGCACGGGCGCGGTGCTCGCGGTGCCGTTGCTGCGGGCGGCGGTGGCGTTCGTCAATGAAATGGCGAGCTTCGAATCGGCCGGGGTTGCGAATCGCGATGCTTGACACATTGCCTAAAGCGCCACCGTACGAAGCGCCTTCGTGCAGAAGCGCGCGTCCGGTTCGCTCATGAACCCGCTTGCGGAGCTGCGCTATTTCTTCACGGCGCTCGGCTATTTCACGCGCGTGCCGGTGCCGCGTTGGGTTGGCTATGAGCCACATTATCTGAATGCGGCGGCGCGTTATTTTCCACTGGTCGGTTTGTTGATCGGCGGATTGAGCGCGCTGGTTTATCTCGCGGCCTTGCAGGTCTTTCCCGCAGGCGTGGCGGTGCTGCTGTCGATGGCCGCGTCGCTCGTCGTGACCGGCGCGTTTCATGAGGACGGACTCGCCGATTGTGTCGATGCGTTCGGGGGCGCTTACACGCGCGAGGACGTGTTGCGCATCATGCATGACTCGCGCATCGGTGCGTTCGGCGCCATCGCGCTCGTGATCGCGCTGGCACTGAAATGGCAAACGCTCACCGCACTGCCGCCGGTACGCGCCGCGAGTCTGATGATCGCCGCGCATGCGGCGAGCCGTGTGTTTGCCATCAGCTATCTGGCCACGCTCGACTACGTGCGCGCCGAAGGTAAAGCCAAACCGGTCGCACAACGTTTAAGCGGGTCTGCGTTGCTCTGCGCAGCGATATTCGGTTTGCCGTTGTTGCTCTGGCCGAGCGGCCCCGGTCTGCCGGATTGGCGTTTTGCCGGCGCGGCAATCGTCGTGCTCGCGGGGCTGCGCTTTGCGATGGGGCGCTATTTCGTCACGCGGATCGGCGGCTATACCGGCGACTGTCTGGGCTTCGCACAACAGGTTCTTGAGCTGAGCATCTATCTGCTGGGGCTTGCATGGATGTCGTCCTGATCCGTCATCCCGCCGTCGCGCTCGACGCGGGTGTTTGCTACGGCCAAAGCGACATCGCGCTTGCCGAAGATGTGGAAGTTTCGTCAACCGCGCTTGCGTTGAAACTTGCCACGCTGCAAGTGCCGGCGCCACGGGTGTTCATATCGAGTCCGCTGATGCGCTGCTCGGCGCTCGCCGCCGCCATGGCGAACGATTTCGGTTGTGCGCTCAGCCATGATGATCGTCTGCAGGAAATGAACTTCGGCGATTGGGAGCAGCAGCGCTGGGACGCGATCGATCGTGCGTTGCTCGACGACTGGGCTGCCAATTTCGAACACGCGCGTGCGCATGGCGGCGAGAGCGTCGCGCAATTCGTCGCGCGAGTGCGGGCGTGGTTCGACGCGTTCGCGCAGACCCGCGAACTGTCGCCGGCGTACGTGGTCACGCATGCCGGCGTCATGCGGGCGATCGCTTCGCTGGCGCTGGATGTGCCGCTGGAGCGCTGTCTGCGCTGGTCGCTGGAGATGACGGGGATCGTCTGGCTGCGCAAGGACGAAGGCTCGCAGCAATGGTCGCTGGTGCGGTGGAATGCTTGAGAGGCATGCGTCTGCTCTTTCTGTTGAATTGCGACAGCCTCCCCTTTAATCGTGCCACTTTTGCGGAAAATTTGTCGCGAAAGGCTTAAATCGCGCCACTTATCGAAGTAAAAGTGGCGCGATAGACTCGATTTGTGCCATGATTGAAGTAAAAGTGGCGCGATTACGATTTATCGCGCCATATAGGCACAAGGGTGGCGCGCATGAACAGCAATGGCATCAAGCAGGAACTGGATCTGATCGAGCAACTCGTCGCTGCAAGCGCTGAGGGCCAGAGTATTCGTGCGCTTGCCACCGCGCTGGCCGTGCGCCGTCATCCCATGCCGCGCCGCACGCTGCAACGTCGTCTCGACGCGTTGCTCGAAGCTGGCCGGATCTTCTCGGAAGGCGCCGGCCGGGCCGTAGCCTATAAGCAGGTCGCCGCTTCCGGGGCGGCAGTGTTCCCGGCGCCGGTTCTCAGCGGCGCCAGCACTGCCGGCGAGGCTTACATACCCGTGTCGAGCGCGGGTCTCGAGGTGCGCGCAGAAGTGAACAGGCCGCTGCACGAACGACGGCCGGTTGGCTACAACCGCGCGTTTCTTGAACGCTATCGTCCAAACCAGGACGGGTATTTGTCGCAAGCGCAGCGCGCACGCCTGCACGAGTGGGGACGCACCTCTTCGGACGTGCGTCCGGCCGGTACGTACGCGCGCGACATCATGAGCCGGCTTCTGATCGATTTGTCATGGGCTTCGTCGCGGCTGGAGGGCAATACCTACACGAGGCTCGATACCGTACGGCTAATCGAGCAAGGGCACATCGCGGAAGGCAAGGGCGCTCAGGAAACGCAGATGATCCTGAATCACAAGGCCGCGATCGAAATGATCGTCGAGAGCGCGGACGAAGTGGGCTTCAATCGGTTCACCGTACTGAACCTTCATGCGATTCTCTCGGACAACCTGATGTCCGATCCGTTCGCGAGCGGCCGTTTGCGTGCGCGCGAAGTGGAGATCAGCGGCACGGTATTTTTTCCGCTCGCGGTGCCCCAGCAGATCGCGGAGTGTTTCGAGGCAGTGTTAAACAAGGCCGCCCAGATCGAAGACCCCTTCGAGCAGGCTTTCTTCGGCATGGTGCACCTGCCGTATCTGCAGCCGTTCGAAGATGTCAACAAGCGGGTCTCGCGTCTGACCGCGAATATTCCGCTCGTCCGGAAGAATCTGTGTCCGCTGTCGTTCATCGACGTTCCCGAAAAGGCCTACGTGGACGGCACGCTCGGCGTGTACGAAGGCAATCGTGTCGAGCTGTTGCGCGATGTTTTTATCTGGGCGTATGAGCGTTCCTGCCAGCGTTATCTCGCGATTCGGCAATCGATCGGTGAGCCGGACGCGTTCCGTCTCAAGTATCGCAATGCGTTGATCGAGGTCGTGCAGGAGGTGATTCGCGGTGGCCTTGCCGGCACGCGTGGCGAGATCGAAGCGCTCGCACAGGGCCGGATGGACGCAGCGGATATCTCTCTGTTCGTCGATGCGATCCAGTCCGATCTCGATCAACTCTATCTTGGCAATGTCGCGCGTTATCGATTGCGGCTTTCCGAATTCGAACGCTGGCCGTTCAAGCGGACTGACGCGGTCTCGCACTAAGCGGGTATAGCTTGCAACACGGCTTTCTCCGCGACCTCACTGCGCGCCGCTTTTCCTCCGCGAGCGCGCCAGGTCGAGGTCTTCGCACATCTGCTTGGCCCCTTGCGCGATACGCGGCGCCGGCCGATTAATCAGATCGCCGTCGATCGCGAACAGATTGTTGTTTGCCACCGCCTTCAGACCCGGCCACGCACGCCATGTGTCGAGTTGCGGCAACGGGGTATCCGGCCTGGTCGCGCCGGGCGCGGCAGTGACGATCGCTTCCGGATTCGCCGCGAGCACCGCTTCAGTCGAAACGGTCGGCACTAGCGGCTCGAGTTTCGCAAACACATTGTTGCCGCCGCATAACGCAATCACGTCGCTGATCATGTGTTCGCCGTTGAGCGTCATCAACGGTTGATCCCACACCTGGTAGAACACGCTGACGCGCGGGCGGCCGGCATATTGCGTGCGCAAGCGCGCGATGTCCTGACGGTATGCCGCTGCGGCTGCATCAGCGGCCGGCGACGTGCCGAGCAATTGCCCGAGCTTGATCAGCGATAAGGCAACGTCGTCGAGATGATGCGGCTCGCTGAAGAACAGCGGCACATGCATTTCACGCAGGCGATCGAGCTGGCGCTGCGCGTTGCCATGCCGCCAGACGACAATCAGATCGGGCTTCAACGCGATGATCCGTTCAAGGTCGAGCGCCTTGTTGTCGCCGACGCGCGGCAACTGCTTCGCCTCAGGCGGATAGTCGCTATAGGACACGGCGCCGACCAGTTTTGGACCACCGCCGGCCGCATACAATAACTCGGTGACATGCGGCGCGAGACTGATGACGCGCTGCGCGGGCGCGGACAGGGTGACCGTTGCGCCGGTGTCGTCGGTAACGGTGATGGCGGCGTGCGCGTGCAGGGCGATCGCGACAAGCGCCGTGGCGATGGCGAAACGCAGGCGTCGAATCATCGGATCGCCTCGCGCAGACTTTCTTCGAAACGCGTCCATTCGGCTTCGCTCGCGGGCAGCCCGAAGCGCACGCTGCCCGATGCCGTGAAAAGGCGTGTCCACACGCCACGTTGCGCTAATGCTTCATGCAGTGCCGCGGCGCGCGCGTCGTCGGTCCACGCGAAAAGGGGCGTGCTCCGTGTAGCGAAACCCTGCGCATGCAACAGACTCACCAGACGGGCACTTTCGGCATCGAGCCGCGTGCGCATCTGTTGCTGCCACAGCGGGTCTTCAAACGCGGCTTTGACGGCATGCCGAGCCGGGCCGCTAACGGTCCACGCGCCGAGCCTGTGGCGCAATGCGTCGAGCAAAGCAGGTGCGCCGAGGACGAAACCCGCGCGCACACCAGCGAGCCCGAAGAACTTTCCCGGCGAACGTAATACGATCAACCCGTCACGATGGGTGTTCGCTGCGAGCGACGCCGAAGGCATCGTATCGGCGAAGGCCTCGTCGACTAGCAACGTGCCGCCGCGCGCGCGCAGTTGTGCATGCCATTGCAGCAGCTTGCCGGTGCTCAGATGGTCAGCCGTCGGATTGTTTGGGTTCACGACCACCACATGGATGAGCGACTCGGGCAAGGTGTCCCAGGATGCGTCCAGTGGCACAACCTGGTGTCCGGCTCGCTCGAAGGCGGGTGCATATTCGCTGTACGTGAGCGGCGCAACGCCAACCCGCGCACGGGGCAGTAACGAGGGCAGCGCGCGAATCGCCGCCTGGCTTCCTGCCACGGGCAGCACATGCGCGGCATCGGGCGCGCCGTAGTAACGCGCGGCACACGCGGCGAAGCCGTCGCCTTCGTCGGGCAGGCGCCGCCAGGCGTCGGCGGGAACCGGCGGCACCGGATAGCCGTGCGGATTGATACCCGTCGACAGGTCGAGCCATTGCGCGTAAGGAATGCCGTAACGCTGTGCCGCCTCGTGCAGATTGCCGCCGTGGATCACTTTATCGAGCGGGGTGCCGATATCGACTTTATGAGCAGCCATTCGGTCAGGCATGAAAGGGCACACTCAGCAAAGCCAGCACGATCAGCACCGCCAGCCAGAGAATGACCGTGCGTTCAACCAGCATCAACGCGGCGGTGACATGGCTGGCCTTGGCGGGGAGGCCGAAACCCAGCGTCGGCCTGTGTTCAAGTGCGCCGTGATAGACCGCGGGTCCGCCGATCAGCACGTTCAGGCTGCCCGCGCCGGACGCCATGACCGGCCCGGCGTTCGGACTGTCCCAGCGCGGCGCCTGCTCGCGCCAGCAATGCAACGCGGTGCGTGTGTCGCCGAGTAACGCGTAGCTCGCCGCGGTGAGGCGCGCGGGAATCCAGTTCAGCACGTCGTCGATGCGCGCCGCGGCCCAGCCGAAGCGCAAATAGCGCGACGTGCGGTAGCCCCACATGGCGTCGAGCGTATTGGCGAGACGAAACCCCAAAGCGCCCGGGCCGCCTGCGATTGCGAACCAGAACAGCGCGCCGAAGATCGCGTCGTTGCCGTTCTCAAGGGTCGACTCCACGGCGGCGCGTGCGAGCGCCGCTTCGTCGGCATGAGTCGTGTCGCGCGAGACGATGCGCGCGGTCAGCAACCGCGCCTGCGCCAGATCGCGTTGCGTCAGGGCCTGGGCGATCGGCGCGATGTGATCGTGCAGACTGCGTGCGCCGAGCGCGAACCACAACAACACTACATGGACCGCGCAAGCCGCAAAAAACGGCAGCACGGAGACCAGCATCCAGGCGATCAGCACCGGCGGCATGACCGCCAGCGACCACGCGAGCAAGCCCTTGAGCCGCAAGCGCCGGCCGGTGTTGTAGCGCTTTTCGAGGCGCATCGCCCATTTGCCGAAGCCGACCAGCGGATGCGCGGTGCGCGGCTCGCCGAGCCAACGGTCGACGGCGACGCCCGCCGTGGCCAGCGTAACGAGCAAAGGAAGCGACAGCATCACGCGCTGCTCGCGGTTTTCAAGGTGAGCGGCAAGCCCGCGACCATCATCGTGACATGGGTGCTCAACGCGGCGATGCGCTGATTGAGCCGTCCGAGTTCGTCGACATAGAGGCGCGTTGCCGCGCCGAGCGGCACCACGCCCAGCCCGATTTCATTGCTGACCACGATGATCTTCCCTTTGGCGCTGATGAGCGCCGCTTCCAGTGCAGCAAAGTGCGTTTGGTATTGATCGACCGGCAAGCCGTTGCCGTCGGCCGGGCACAGCAGGTTGGCGAGCCACAGCGTCAGGCAGTCGATCAGAATACAGTGGCCGGGTGCGTCGATTTGTGACACGACGCCGGCGAGATCGATGTCCGCTTCGTGCAAAGCCCAATGCGCCGGACGCCGCTCGCGATGATGCGCGATGCGCGCGCTGAATTCGGCGTCGTCAATCAGGCGCGCGGTGGCGATGTACGTGACGGGCAGGGCGCTGTCGGTCGCCAGTTGTTCGGCGTGCATGCTCTTGCCCGAACGGGCGCCGCCGAGAACGAAGGTGAGGTCGCGGGAAATCATCGCGTGATTGTACCGGCGTGCAGTGCGCGCCGGCACGATGGGATAATGCCGCGTTCGTTGCCCGCACTCTTTGCTATTCATCGCTGGACCTCAGCTTCCGTGACCGCCAATTCGACCCGCATGATCCCGCATGACCCCGTACCCGTGCCGCGCGGCACGCTGATGATTCAGGGCACCACGTCCGATGCGGGCAAGAGCACGCTCGTCGCGGGCTTGTGCCGGCTGGCACGCCGCGCCGGCGTGCGGGTCGCGCCCTTCAAGCCGCAGAACATGGCGCTCAACAGCGCGGTGACGGTCGACGGCGGCGAGATCGGCCGTGCGCAGGCCTTGCAGGCGGTGGCCGCGGGCATTGCCGCGCACACCGATCTGAACCCCGTGCTGCTCAAGCCCACGAGCGACCGCGGTGCGCAGGTGATCATCCACGGCAAGGCGCGCATGAATCTCGATGCGCGCGCCTATCACGACTACAAGCCGGTCGCCTTCGAGGCGGTGCTGGAGTCGTATGCGCGTCTGCAAGCGGCGTACGACACGATCTTTGTCGAAGGCGCGGGCAGTCCCGCCGAGATCAATCTGCGCGATCGCGATATCGCCAATATGGGTTTTGCCGAAGCGGTCGACTGCCCGGTCGTACTGGTGGCCGACATCGACCGGGGCGGCGTATTCGCGCATCTGACCGGTACGCTCGCGTGCCTGTCGGAAAGCGAGCAGGCGCGTGTGCGCGGCTTCATCATCAACCGCTTTCGCGGCGACATCGGTTTGCTCAAACCCGGGCTCGACTGGCTCGAGGCGAAAACCGGCAAGCCGGTGCTCGGCGTGGTGCCTTACCTGCACGGTCTGACGCTCGATGCCGAAGACATGCTGCCACCCGAGTTGCGCGCCGCGCAAAACAGCGATGCGGGCCGGACGTTGCGGGTGGTTGTGCCGGTGCTGCCGCACATCAGCAATCACACCGATTTCGATGCACTGCGCGCACATCCGCAGGTCGATTTCCACTATGTGCGAAGCGGCACGCCGCCTCCGCCAGCCGATCTGATCATCTTGCCGGGCTCGAAGAATGTGCCGGGCGATCTGGCGTTTCTGCGCGCGCAAGGCTGGGACGCGGTGCTGCAACGGCATTTGCGCTACGGCGGCCACGTCATTGGAATTTGCGGCGGTATGCAGATGCTGGGCCGCGAGGTGGCCGATCCGCATGGCGTGGAGGGCGCGCCCGGGACGAGCGCGGGGCTCGGCTGGCTCGATTACTCGACTGTGCTGACGCGCGAGAAAACGCTTAAGAACGTGACAGGACGTCTCGCCTTGCCCGGTTCACCCAAGGTCGCCGGTTACGAGATCCACATGGGCGAGACGCAAGGCCCGGCGCTGAGTTCTCCCGCGCTGCAATTGGGTGCCGCGCAACACGCTCATCCCGACGGCGCGATTTCGGCAGATGGTCAAATCCTCGCTACCTATGTGCACGGCCTGTTCGACACGCCGGCCGCATGCGCCGCACTGCTCGCGTGGGCGGGCTTGAGCGACGCCGGGAAAATCGACTACCCGGCGTTGCGCGAGGCTTCTCTGGACCGCCTCGCCGACACGCTGGCCGAGCATCTCGATCTGTCGAAGCTTTTTGCCGCGATTGGGTGACGAAGAGCAGGTGGATGCGATGATTAAATCTCGTTGGGAAATAATCAAAGCCTGAAAGACGGTTTTTCGCTCCATTTGGTTCGAATACAGTCTTGACGTCGACGCCCGCTGCGGGCCGTCTCTCGTAAAGGACTCGTCATGAACTCTAACCGTTCCGCCGATCTGGCCGCTTTGCTCCTTCGTCTGGCCTTGGGCGTCCTGTATCTCGCGCATAGCTTGCAGAAGATTTTTGTCTTTACGTTGCCGGGAACGGCGCAGTTTTTTGTTTCGCTCGGCTTGCCGGGCTGGCTCGGTTATGTGACGGCGTTCGTCGAACTGATTGGCGGTATCGCGCTGCTACTCGGCGTGCAGGTCCGCTGGGTCGCGCTCGTGCTGTTGCCGTTCATGCTCGGCGCGATGTCGCAGCACTTGCATAACGGCTGGGGATTCGCATCGCCGCACGGTGGCTGGGAATATCCGGCTTTCTGGGCGGTGACCCTGGTGGTGCAGTCGCTGCTCGGCGCCGGTGCGCTCGCGTTGAGCGGCGCGAAGGCGCCGCGCGCAGTGGCCGCCTGAATCTTTCGCACGGTGCCGCCGGTGGGCGGCGTAAGGCTGGTATTCCGCCCCACCGGACAACAAAAAGCACGCGCCGTGAGGCTGCGTGCTTTTTTATCGCGCGGACGCCGGGCACTTCGGGCATTTCCGGCCCTGCGCCGTGCGCTCCGCGTTAGTCGGCGTCAGCCGGCGTCAGTCAGTACAACACGATCTGCGTGCAGCGAAACAGCGCGATCGCCTTGCCGTTCGGATCGGTGACGGTGGCGTCCCACACCTGTGTGCTGCGGCCCAGATGCACGGCTTTGGCGACCGCGCGGATCGTGCCTTGTGTTGCCGTGCCAAGAAAATTGCTTTTCAGCTCGACGGTCGTGAAATTACGCGCCGTCTCGGGCAGATGGGCGAGACAGGCATAGCCGCACGCCGTATCGGCGAGGCCGATCACGGTGGCGGCGTGCAAAAAGCCGTTCGGCGCCAGCAACTCGTCGCGCACGGTCAGTTCCGCAGTCAGACTGCCTTGCTCCAGCGCCTGAACCTGCACACCCAGCAAGCCGGGAAGCTTGCCTTTCTGACGTTCGTGCAGGCGCTCGACGGTGTATTCCGGACGGAGTTTGCTCATGAGATCTGGGGTCCTCGATAGAAAAAACAGTGACGTAGGAAGGTCAATAGCCGTTTGGGGGCTTCGGCCCCGCTGCATTTGTCGATATTATCAACGGCTAGATCGGCAGGTGGACCTGAAATCGGCATCGCTCAGAACACACCGGCCCCCAAGTCAGAGCAAACTGCGGCAAACCGGCTGGCGGCGCCCAGCCATCTTTCCGGGAGAATTCATGACGGTGATCGTGGTGGCGAATCCGAAGGGCGGCGTGGGCAAAAGCACGCTGTCCACCAATCTGGCGGGCTATTTCGCGGCGCAAGGGGAATGGGTCGCGCTGGCGGACCTGGATAAACAGCAGTCCGCGCACGCGTGGTTGGCGCTGCGGCCTCCCGCACTGCCGCCCATCGAGACCTGGGAGGTCGACCCTGAAAACCCCGCCAAACCGCCCAGAGGTCTCGAACATGCAGTTATCGACACGCCGGCCGGGCTGCACGGCAATCGCCTGAGTATCGCGCTGGATCTGGCCGACAAGGTGATCGTGCCGCTGCAGCCGTCAATGTTCGACATTCTCGCCACACAAGACTTTCTCGAGCGGCTGGCAAAGGAGAAGGCGGTCAGGAAAGGGGCGATCGAGATCGGCGTGGTGGGCATGCGCGTCGACTCGCGCACGCGCTCAGCGGAGCAGTTGCATCGCTTTGTCGAGGGATTGAAGCTGCCGGTGCTGGGCTATCTGCGCGACACCCAGAATTACGTGCAGCTGGCGGCGCACGGCCTGACCTTGTGGGACGTCGCGAAAAGCCGTGTGGACAAGGATCTGGAGCAGTGGCAGCCGATCATCCAATGGACCAACGGCGCCAATAAACAGGCTTGAGATGAATCGGCAGGCGGCGTGGCCGTCCGCCAGATGAAACCGCGCGGCGCAAAGCCGGCTCGGGTTCAGTTCAGGTTCGGCTCAGGTCCAGTTCTGGGTCGGCACGTGATCCCGGCTGCCTTTGATCTTGTTGTTGTCGTCGACGAATACCAGATCCGGTTTCCAGCCTGCCTTCAGTTCCGCTTCGTCGACCACCGCGAACGCGGCGATGATCACCAGATCGCCTAGCTGCGCGCGCCGCGCGGCCGAACCGTTCAGCGAAATCATGCCGCTGCCCCGTTCGCCCTTGATCGCGTACGTCGAGAACCGCTCGCCGTTGTTGATGTTCCAGATGTCGATCCGCTCGTTTTCGACGATGTTCGCGGCTTCCAGCAAGTCCTCGTCGATCGCGCACGAACCCTCGTAGTGCAGTTCGCAGTGCGTGACCGCGACGCGGTGGATTTTCGACTTCAGCATGTTGCGTTGCATGACCAATCCCTTGTGGCTTCTTAGGCGCGTTTGCGCAGACTAAGACTGCTTCAGATTTCGAGGTTATCGATAAGGCGGGTGGCGCCCAGCTTGGCGGCAGCCAGCACGACCAGCTCCGCGTTCGCGTCTTCTGCGCCCGGCGGCAGCAGATTCGAGCGCTTGCGCACCGCGATGTAGTCGGGTTGCCAGCCGCGCGCAGCCAGTTCCGCCATCGCCGCTTTTTCGAGTTTTGCGAAGTCGCGATCGCCAGCGAGCACCGCGTCGCGCACGCGATTGAGCTCGGTGGCCAGCATGGGGGCCTCGGCGCGCTCGGCGGCCTGCAGATAGCGGTTGCGTGAGCTGAGCGCGAGGCCGTCGGTGTCGCGCACGGTTTCCGCAGCGATGATGTCGGTCGGCAGCGCGAACTGATGGCACATGCGGCGCACGATCATCAACTGCTGGTAATCCTTCTTGCCGAACACCGCGACGCGCGGCTGCACGCACGACATCAGTTTCATGACCACGGTGCACACGCCCTGGAAGAAACCAGGCCGGAATTCGCCTTCAAGAATGTCACCCAGATCGTGCGGCGGATGCACGCGGTACTCCTGCGGCTCCGGGTATAGATCCCGCTCGGTCGGCGCGAACAGCACGTAGACGCCTTCTTTCTGCAGCTTGTCGATGTCGGCTTCGAGCGTGCGCGGGTATTTGTCGAAATCTTCGTTCGGGCCGAATTGCAGGCGGTTGACGAAAATGCTCGCCACCACCGGATCGCCGTGCTGGCGCGCAAGGCGCATCAGCGACAGGTGGCCTTCGTGCAGATTGCCCATGGTCGGCACAAAGGCGGTGCGATTCTGGCCGCGCAACTGGTCGCGCAATTCATGGATCGAGCTGATGACTTTCATGATCGGACTGGGATTTCCTCGCGCGGCGCAAGACTTGGGTGGCGCAAAAACTCAGGTTTTGCGTGACCCGCGGCCTCACTGGTAATGACAGGTTCGGAGCGCCGGATTGTAGTGGATTTGTTCAGGAGACGCACCGAAACGAGGCGTTCGTGGCGGAAACGGCGCACGCAAGCCCCCGCGCAAACCCCATTGCGCGGCTTCAGGCCGGCAGATAGGCGAGGCGCACATAGATCGGTGCGAACGGCTCGGCCTGAGTAATCTCGATGAGCGACTCGCGGCACAATTCGAGCATGGCGATGAAATTCACCACGACCACCGGCACCCCTTTACTCGTGTCGAACAGATCGGAGAATTCCATGAAGCGCGCGTTCTGCAGGCGCCGCAGGATCGTGCTCATATGCTCGCGCACCGACAATTCCTCGCGCGAAATCTTGTGATGCTGAACGAGCTTGGCGCGCTTGATCACGTCGGCCCACGCGGCGCGCAGGTCTTCGCTATCCACGTCCGGGAAGCGCGGCGTGATGCTTTGTTCGATGTACACCTCGGCGCGCAGAAAGTCGCGGCCAAGCTGAGGCAACTGGTCGATGCGCTGGGCGGCGAGCTTCATCTGCTCGTATTCGAGCAGGCGGCGCACCAGTTCTGCACGCGGATCCTCGGCTTCGTCGCCGCTATCGGCCTTTTTCACCGGCAACAGCATGCGTGACTTGATCTCGATCAGCATTGCGGCCATCAGCAGATACTCGGAGGCGAGTTCGAGATTGGTCTGGCGCAACTGATCGACGTAGCCGAGGTATTGGACCGTGACGTCCGCCATCGGGATGTCGAGCACGTTGAAGTTCTGCTTGCGGATCAGGTACAGCAACAGATCCAGCGGGCCTTCGAACGTTTCGAGGAACACCTCGAGCGCATCCGGCGGAATGTACAGATCCGTCGGCAGCTTGAAGAGCGGCTCGCCGTACAGGCGTGCAAAAGCTATGCCGTCGACCGTGTCCGGCGTCGAATCGGTAGCGGGCGCGGCAAGCGCGGCGTCGGGCGCCGGATCGACGCCCTTTGCCTCGTCGGCGTGACTCACGCGCTTAGAAGTTTTGATAGTACGAGTAAGGCGTCTGCTCTACGCGCGAGGCGTTCTGGGCGGCGCGTTCATCGAGGTCGATCGGCTGTTTGTCCCACAGCAGCGACCGGCCACGGCGCTGCTCAGCTTCCAGATTCGGTTTTTGTTGCTTGAGCTGGTTCAGGAACTGGGTGATGTCCGATTGATACATGGCTAGACGTCCGTGATTGGGGAAATGGCGGCTGCCAGGCGGGAACAGGCGGAAATCCGCACGGCATCGCTGCTATTCCATAATTTTACCGCATGCGCCGCGCGCGGTCGAAAAACGGTGGCGAAGGCGGCGGCCGCCCTGCAAAATCGCCCGGAACCCATGCTGCTGCGACGCGTCAAAGGCGGGCGCATGGCGGCCTGGGTGGCGCGGAAATCCGGCCTGCGCGTGCGGGTGCGCATCGGCAACCGATGTCGCGTCGAGCACGGTGTATCGGCGCGAAAGGCGCGCCGCACCACATGGCGCAAACGGCCTTTTAGAGATGGCGTGGCTGCGCCGATGTGGTCAAATAGCGAGCTTCGGCCGCCGCGGCGCGCCCAAGCGACAGAATTCATCAACCACGGCCGGAGGTCCCGTTTGGCGGGGTGTGCGATCGAAGAGCCGCGTCTGCGGCGCGGCAAAACCGGCGGCGAGCCAGGGCATCTGGTGCCCAATCGGCGCGGGCTGCGCGCGTGGCTGGCGTTCGGCATCGTCGTCCTCATGCTGGTCGCGCTCAACGCGCATGCGGCGCGGCGCCCGGCCGCCAGCTACAAGGTCGATATCGAAGCCACGCCGCGCTCGTTGCGCAAGCTGCTCGAAGCGCACCTGGACGTGGCGCGCTTCGCCAAACGTCCCGACATCAGCGACGACCAGTTCGAATTTTTGATTACCGCCACGCCCCAGCAGGTGCGCGATCTGGCCGCCACGCAGGGTTATTTCACGCCGGTCGTCCGCACCGACGTGCGAACCGTCGACAATCAGAAGCGCGTGACCGTGAGTGTCGATCCCGGCCCGCAAACCCTCATTACGTCGATTGCACTGTCGTTTCGCGGGCCGGTGCTGACCGAAGACCCGGCGCAGGCAAACGCCGCGCGCTTCGCGTTTTCGCTGCACGAAGGCGATCCGTTTTCGCAAAGCGACTGGGACGACGCAAAAAACGCCTCCCTCAAGGCCTTACAGGCGCGCCGCTATCTGGGTGCGAAGATTTACCACTCCGAAGCGCGGATCGACCCACGCACGCACGAAGCGAAATTGTCGGTGACGTTCGACAGCGGCCCGACCTTCACAATGGGCAAGCTCGAC
Source organism: Paraburkholderia sp. BGA-UO-ETr-F12 (assembly GCF_059567945.1). NCBI lineage: Bacteria > Pseudomonadati > Pseudomonadota > Betaproteobacteria > Burkholderiales > Burkholderiaceae > Paraburkholderia > Paraburkholderia sp. BGA-UO-ETr-F12. Next base: position 128,076 of record NZ_JCAQOZ010000012.1, read on the forward strand.
GTATCCGGCGCGCGGCGCTATCCGGAACAGATCGTCGACAATGTGAACCCGATTTCGGCCGGCGATATCTACGACGTGCAGCGTGTCGCCGAGTTGCAGCGGCAGCTGCAAAACACGCCGTACTACGCGAGCGTTGCGATCGACGTGGATAGCGATCCGGCCAAGCCGGTCGATACGCCTGTGCACGTGAAAGTCTCGGAATATCCGTACAACAGTATCCGCGGCGGGGTCGGTTATTCGACCGATAACGGCCCGCTGGTTCAGGGTTCGTATTCCTATCTCGACACATTCGGCAAAGCGTGGCCGTTCACGGTCGACGGCCGCATCGACCAGATCCAGCAGTACGGGCAAATTCAGCTCGCGATGCCGCCTGGGCCGCGCGCCTGGACCAATAGCGTGCTGGCTTCCTACACCACGACCGACGTGTCCGACACCCGCATCTACAGTATCCGCGGCGGCGTGCAGCGCGCCCGTACGTCGCAATTCATCGACTACAACTACGCGATCCTCTACTACCAGGATCGGCTCGATCAGAACGCCACTGCACCGACGACCAGCCGCGCGCTGGTGCCGTCATGGTCGTGGACCCGCCGCAATACGGACGATCCGTTGTTCCCGCGTTCGGGCAATCTGATTCACGTCGAAGCGGGGTTTGCGGTCAAAGGCGTGCTGACCGACCAGACCTTCGCGCGTGGCTATGCCCGCGGCCAGCAATACCTGCCGATCGGCCGGGACGACCTCGTGCTGTTTCGGGCCGAACTCGGCGGCGTGTTCACGAGCGGCAGTTCGAGCGGGATTCCGGCTTCGCTGCTGTTCCGCGCGGGCGGCTCGAATTCGATCCGTGGCTACAGCTATCAGAGCATCGGTAACAGCGTCGACGGTTCCGTGCTGCCCACCAAGTATCTCGTGACGGCGTCGACCGAGTATCAGCACTGGTTCACTCACGACTGGGGTGCGGCCGTCTTTTTCGACGTCGGCACCGCCACCGATACGTGGGGCGAGAAAGTCTTTTATCCCGGCGTCGGCGTCGGCGCGCGCTGGCGCAGCCCGGTGGGCCCGGTCAATGTCGACGTCGCCTATGGGATCCGCAACCGGAGCGTGCGGCCGTACCTGACCCTCGGCATTGCCTTCTGATGGAAACCTGCTTCTACATGATCCCCGCATGACCACGGACGCCTCCGCCCAACCACCCGCGCAGCCACCGGGCGCTCATCCGCCCGGAGCGCAGCCTTCGCCCGGCGCGCCGCCGCCTGAGCGGCGTCGCGGCCGGTGGCTGCTGAAAACCCTGGCGTGGACGGTTGCCGTGCTGGTGCTGCTGGTCGCGGTGGCAATCGGCCTGCTGTACGGCGCGCTGACAACCGAGCGCGGCACGGCTTACGCGTGGCAGGCGGCCGTCAAACTGCTGGGCGGCAAGCTGACCGGCACGCTCGAGAGCGGCACCATTGCCAGCGGCGTCCAACTCCGGCAAGTGCGCTGGCGCAGTCTCGACGGCAGCGGCACCGATATCCAGATCGATCGTGTGGCCGGGCGCTGGGGTCTCACGCACCAACCGTGGCGCTTCACAATCGACTATCTGCACGTCGGGACGATCGACGCCCGGGTCGGCTCTTCGTCGTCGAGCAGCGGGCCGCTGGAGCTGCCGAAAGACCTGAGCTCGCCGATGCAACTCGAGGTGCGCGACGTGCAGGTCGACAAACTGCTGTTGCGCGAGGGCGGCTCGACGACCGAGTTCTCCCGTTTTATGTTCCATGGCCGCAGCGATGGGCGTCACCACGAGGCGGCCATCGAGCGGCTCGACACGCCGTTCGGCGCGGTGACGGCGGCGGCAAAACTCGACGGGGTACGGCCGTTTCCGCTGACCGGCGATGTCGGCTATTCAGGCAAGGTCAACAACGAAGCGGTTCAGGTGGGCGGACACTTGAGCGGCTCTCTGGAAAATCTCATCGCCGAACTCGATGCCAGCGGCATGAAGCTCGCCGGCCATGCCCGCGTCGAGGCGACGCCGTTCAGCGACGTGCCGTTGCAACGCGCCACGCTGACTTTCGATCACGTCAATCCGCAGGCGTTTGCGCCGGGCGCGCCGCTGGCGGATCTGGCGGTGCGCGCCGAGCTTCAGCCGGTGGGGCAGGTCGCAGCAGATGCGGCGACGTTGGCTGCGGCGAGCGGGGCAAATGGGGCAAGCGGCGCCAGCGCGGCGAGTGTGGTCAAAGCGGCAAGTGCCGCAAGTGCCGCAAGTGCCGCAAGTGCCGCAAGTGCCGCAAGTGCCGCAAGTGCCGCAACGGCGGCGAAACCCGCCGGCGCATCCGGCGCCGCGGGTTTCGCTGTCGCGGGCCATGTCTCGATCGTCAACGCCAAACCGGGTGCGATCGACCAGAACCTGTTGCCTTTGATCGATGCACAGGCTGACGTGCGCCTCGACGCTCAGGCACAGCGCATCTCGAACCTGAACGTGCGGCTGGTCAAGAGCGCCACGCTCACTGGCGGCGGCACTCTGACCGGCAAGCGCGGCCAGTTCGACCTGCAAGTCGCCGGGCTCGACCTGAACGCGCTCGAAGCGACCGTACGGCCTACCCAGCTTTCCGGCCCGATCGGTTTCCGTCTGAACGACGACATACAGAGCCTGACCATCGATCTCGCCGATCCGAAAGCCGGCTTGCGTGCACAAGGCAAGGTGATCTTCGACCCCGCGCGCATCAGCTTCAACGACGTGCGCGTCACGTCCGGCAAGGGCCGCATCGATCTGTCCGGCGCACTCAAGCACGACGCGAATTCGACCTACAACCTGAAAGCGCAGTTGACCGATTTCGATCCGTTGACGCTGACTTCGCAGATGCCTTCGCGCACGCCGGTTGCGGGCCCGGCATCCGCAGCGGCCAACGCCAAAACCAAAGTACCCGCGCAAGGTGCGGCGCCAGCGGGCAGCACAGCCGGGGCGAAAAGCGCGGCCCCCGCCGACAAAGCCGCTGCCGCGGTCAAGAACACCGCGAAGGCCGCGGTGCGGACCGAGGTGATGCAACGGAGCAAAGCGTCGCCGCCGGCGAGGCGCGCCGCGCCGCTGGCCCGCAAGATCGAGGCGCGCGTGAACGGCACGCTCACCGCGGCCGGTATGCTCGGCCCGGTGTTCACCACCAAGGCCGAATTCAAACTCGGCCCGAGCGTCTACGACGGTTTGCCGTTGACGGGCGGCGGTGTGGTCCAGCTAGCCGGCTCGCGGATTCTGCCGAGTCGCGCGAATCTCTCGGTGGCGGGCAATCAGGTGGACTTGCAAGGCAGCTTCGGCGCCAGCGGCGACCGGCTGCGTTTCCGCGTCGACGCGCCGGAACTCGAGCGACTCGGTTTCGGCCTTGCAGGCCTGATTGCCGCGGATGGCGACGTTACCGGTTCGTTCGCGCATCCGAATGTCGTGCTGAACTACAAGGCAGACAGCGTGGTGTTCAGCAGTAACCGCATCGGCCATGCGGAAGGTCATGCCGAACTGCGCGACGGCGCGAACGGCGCGCTGGTTTTCACGACCGACGCGCGCAACCTCAGCGCCGGCGGCGTCGATCTGACCACGCTGACGGCACGGCTGTCCGGCACGCGTGCCAACCATACGCTGGAGGCGACGGCCACCGGCAAGCTGCAAGACCGTCCACTGGATCTGACGCTCGCGGCCAACGGCAAACTGACCGAAGCACGCGACGGCACGCGCTGGGATGGCACCGTGACCCGTCTGCAGAATCGCGGCACACCGGCGTTGAACCTCGAGTCGCCGCTTGCCGTCAGCGCCGGGCCGAGCCGCCTGACGCTCGGCGCGACACGTCTCACGGTCGAAGGCGCGGTGCTGAGCCTCAAATCGTTCGCGTTCGACCACGGCAAGATCCAGTCCACGGGCAGCTTGACCGACATTTCGCTGGCGCGCCTGCAGGATCTGCGGCGCGAGATCACCGGCGCGCCACCGGCGGTCAAAACCGATCTGGTGTTCGACGGCGACTGGGACTTCGCGCTTGGCAGCACTGCGAGCGGTCACATCCAGTTGAAGCGCCGCGGCGGCGACGTCACGGTCGAAATCGGCCGAGGTTTGGCCTCGTTGGGTATCACGGATATGGTCGCCCGGGCCGAGTTCAGTGGCGGCAACCGGCTGAACGCCACGGTCCACGCGCAGGCGAGCCGGATCGGCGTGATCGACGCCGACGCCCACACCACGCTCGTGATGCGCGACGGCTTTTTGAGTGTCAACGAAGAGGGCGCGCTAACCGGCAATGTGAACGCGAACGTGCCGTCGCTGAAAACGACCGGCGGCCTGTTCGGCCCGAGCTATCTGCTCGACGGCCATCTCGCGCTGAAACTCGCGCTCGGCGGCACGGTCGCCAAGCCGAACCTGACGGGGTCGCTGCTCGGCGACGGTTTGTCGGCGACGATGGTCGACCAGGGCGTGCAGTTGAAGGATGGGGTGGTGCGCATCGCGCTCTCGCAAAATCTGGTGGACTTCCAGCAGGTCGAGTTTCATGGCGCGAGCGGCACCTTGCGCGCCACCGGACGCGTGCGTCTGGATGGCGCCGAGCCGGATCTGTCCGCGAGCATCGTGGCGGACAAGCTGGAGTTGTTCGCGGCGCCGGACCGCAATCTGTCTTTGTCGGGCAGCGCGAGCGTTGCGAATGCGGGCGCGCAGGGCGGCATGGCGATCAACGGCAAGTTCGTGGTCGATCACGCGCTGTTCGATATGCCGGAGCAGTCCGCGCCGAAGCTGGGCGACGACGTCGTGATCGTCCGCCCCGACGGCACGGTGGCCGGCGAGAAACCGCCGCCGGTGGAAGGGACCAACAAGCCGATCGGGCCGTTCGCGCCACGCGCCAATATCGACATCAGCCTCGGCAACAACTTCCGGTTCCGCGGCATGGGCGCGGACCTCGGCCTGACCGGCACGATCACCGCGATGAGCGCGCCGAACCTGCCGTTGCGCGCGGTCGGCAATGTCCGCGTGACGCAGGGCTCGACCTATACCGCGTTCGGCCGCAAGCTCAACATCGAGAATGGTTTCTTCACCTTCAACGGTCCGGTGGCCAATCCGGGCATCAACATTCTGGCCATGCGCCGTAATCAGCAGATTGAAGCGGGCGTGCAGGTCACCGGCACGGTTCAGTTCCCGGTCGCGAAGCTGGTGTCGGAGCCGACCGTGCCGGATAACGAAAAGCTCTCGTGGCTGCTGTTTGGACATGGCACCGATCAGGGTAATAACCTCGGTCAGCAAAGCACGATGACAACGGCGCTCGCCTTGCTAGGCAGCGCGAGCGGCAAGCGGATCGCGCAGACGTTCGGACTCGACGAATTTTCGATCGGACGAAGTGAGGTCGGGCTGACCGATCCGCAGGTGGTGATGGTGTCGAAGGCCATCAACGAGTGGCTCGTGGTCGGCTACGAGCAGGGCCTGCAGTCGGCGAGCAATGCGATCAAGGCGACGGTGAACCTGACGCGCTATTGGTCGGTTGCGGCCTATGGCGGCACGTTCGACGGCATCGAACTGCTCTACACACGGCGCTTCGACCGGATCCGCTGGTAACAGGGGGGCAGGGCTGCCTGCGGTCCGCCCGACGTCGCGGCAAAAAAACGGCACGCCTTTTAGAGCGTGCCGTTTTTGTTGATGCCGGTTGATGCCGGTTGATGCCCGTTGCGTTCGAGACGCCGCGCTTTACTTCACGCGCATGCCCGGCTTCGCGCCGCTATCCGGTTCGAGCACATAGAGGCCCGGCTCGGCTTTCTCGTCAGTGGCCGAGGCCGCCAGCACCATCCCTTCGGACAGGCCGAACTTCATCTTGCGCGGGGCGAGATTCGCGACCATGACCGTCAGCTTGCCGATCAACTGCTCGGGCTGATAAGCCGACTTGATGCCCGAGAACACATTGCGCGTCTTTTCTTCGCCGATGTCGAGCGTCAACTGCAACAGTTTGTCCGAGCCTTCCACCGCCTTGCAGTCGACAATCTTCGCGATGCGCAGATCGATTTTGGCGAAGTCGTCGATCGAGATAATGCCGGGTGTTTCGTCCTTCCCGGCAGCGGCTGCTTTCGCGGCCTTCGACTTGGTCTTCGCGTCCGCTGGTGCTGCCGCAGCGTCCGGCGTGGCTTGCAGCGATTCGCGATTGGCGGCGATGAGCGCCTCGATCTGCTTAGGATCGACGCGCGTCATCAGGTGCTTGTACGCATTGATCGGGCGCGTGGAAGAGAGCGGCACGTTCGCGTCGGCCCACACCAGCGGCTCGATGCCGAGGAAGGCTTCGACTGCCTCCGCCAGCTTCGGCAACACCGGCTTGAGCGCCAGCGACAGCAGACGGAATGCCTCGATGCTCACGCTGCAGGTTTCGTGCAGCGCGACGGCATTGGCCGGGTCTTTCGCCTGATCCCACGGCTTGGCGGTGTCGACGTACGCATTGACCGCGTCGGCCAGTTCCATGGTCTGGCGCAGCGCCCGGTTGTACTCGCGCGCTTCGTAGTTCGCGGCGATTTGCGGCACGGCGGCGCGCAGCGTAGCGAGCAGCGGATGGTGCATCGCGCTGTCCTGCACACGGCCCTCGAAACGCTTGATCAGGAAACCGGCGGCGCGGCTCGCGATGTTCACGTACTTGCCGACCAGATCGCTGTTCACCCGTGCCTGGAAGTCGTCGAGGTTCAGGTCGAGGTCTTCCATCGTGCTGTTCAGCTTGGCGGCAAAGTAGTAGCGCAGCCATTCCGGATTCAGGCCCGTGTCGATCACGCTTTGCGCGGTGATGAACGTGCCGCGCGACTTCGACATCTTCGCGCCGTCCACCGTCAGGAAGCCGTGCGCGAACACGTTGGTCGGCGTGCGGTGGCCCGAGAATTCGAGCATGGCCGGCCAGAACAGCGTGTGGAAATACAGAATGTCTTTGCCGATGAAGTGGTACTGCTCGGCGGTCGAGCCTTTGCGGATCCACGCGTCGAAGTCGAGGCCGCGCTTGTCAGCGAGGTTCTTGAAGCTCGCGTAATAGCCGACCGGCGCGTCCAGCCACACGTAGAAATATTTGCCCGGCGCGCCCGGAATTTCGAAGCCGAAATACGGTGCGTCGCGTGAAATATCCCAATCGGCGAGCTTGGCTTCGCCGGCGTCGCCAAGCCATTCGCGCATCTTGTTGGTGGCTTCCGGCTGCGCCAGACCACTGACCCACGCGCGCAGGAAATTCTCGCAGCGCGGATCGGACAGGCGGAAGAAGTAATGCGTCGAGGTCTTACGAATCGGCGTGGCGCCGGAGACGACCGAATACGGATTGATCAGTTCGGTCGGCAGATAGGTTGAACCGCATACTTCGCAGCTGTCGCCGTATTGATCCTTTGCGCCGCACTTCGGGCATTCGCCCTTGATGAAGCGATCCGGCAGGAACATTTCCTTGACCGGGTCGTATGCCTGTTCGATATCGCGGGCGTCGATCAGGCCAGCTTCCTTGAGCGCCAGATAGACCGATTCGCTCAGCACGCGGTTCTCTTCGGAATCGGTCGAGTAGTAATTGTCGAACGAAATCCCGAAGCTGTCGAAATCGCGCTTGTGTTCCTGCCAGACGCGGTCGATCAGCTGCTTGGGCGTCAAACCTTCCTTTTCCGCGCGCAGCATGACCGGCGTGCCATGTGTGTCGTCGGCGCCCACGTAGTAGACCTCGTGCCCGTGCATTCGCAACGTCCGGACCCAGATGTCCGTCTGGATATATTCGACCAGATGGCCAATATGGATTTGCCCGTTCGCATACGGAAGGGCCGACGTGACGAGAATCTGGCGACGGCCTGACGGCGCGCCTGCGGAGAGATCGGTGGCGGGTGCTGACATAAGGATGGTGGGAGCCTGCGGTGGGACGAAACGATGATTCTAGCAGGGCGGCCGTGAGGCGCGGGCGGGGGCGGCTTGCCCGCGCCTCGGCCGGTGCGGGGAAGAGGGGTGTGTCCCTCAAGCGGCGTCCTGCGAAAACCGTGCGCCCAAAAAAAAACCGGGGCTATTAACCCCGGAGCAACAACGACAAGAGGAGAATGGTGACGCGGCGGCTTCGCCAACCACGTACCGTAAAGACAGACCGCGAATTTTCGGCAGAGTTCGAAATTTTTTCGCTCTCTCGCGAGATTTTTTGCGTCCGCCCGCGTTTGCCCACATGCGGCTTTTGCGGCTTGCCGGGTACCGCCGACAACACGCGGCAACGGGGCGGCAAGCGCGGCCTGCCGCCCCGTTGCTTCTTCCTCTTTCAGGCTGTGCGCTTATTGCGTGGCGTGTTGAGCCGTGGCGCGCAGATAGATTTCCACGCGACGGTTGGCAGCCCGGCCGGCTTCGGTGTTGTTGTCAGCAACCGGCTGGTTCTGGCCCATGCCTTGTGCCGACAGGCGTTGCGGCGCGACGCCGCGTTGCCCCAGGTAGCCCGTCACGCTTTCCGCGCGGTTGACCGACAGCGTCTGGTTGTAAGCCGGCTGACCCGTGCTATCCGTGTAGCCGATCACCTGGGCGATCAGTTCCGGGTTCTGCTGCATGGTCTGCGTCAGTTGATCCAGCACCGGCGCGAACGACGGCTTGATCGCGTAGCTGTTGGTGTCGAACGTGACCGAGCTCGGGATGTTCAGCTTGAGCGAGCCGTCCGGCTGCTCGGTGATCTGCGTGCCGGTGCCCTTGGTGGCGCCCGACAGCTTGTTGTGAATGGCTTGCCAGTTGTAGCCGGTGATGCCGCCCACCGCAGCGCCGACGCCCGCGCCGATCGCCGCACCCTTGCCGCCGCCGAAGATCGCGCCGAGCGCCGCGCCGGTGCCGGCGCCCACGCCCGTGCCGACGGCGGTGTTAGTGCCTTGTTGGGTCGCGCAGCCTGCCAGCAGCGAACCGGCAACCGCGAAAACGGCAAGGCGAGTCATGAGTTTTGCATTCATTTTTTGATTCCTCTTGAGTGAAGCAGGTGGAAGCGATAAATCTATCCGCCCGATGCAACGGCCGTAAAGCGCACAGGTCGAAATACGAGAATCCTGCGTCTTCCCTGGTTCCGGTCCGACAGTGAAGAAGGGTCTTCCGGCAAGGCTTGGCGCCAGCCACTACAATGGTGACTGAAGGACGCAGCGATGCGACCCCATGGCGTTCCGCCTGCCGAAGCGTGCACGGCGCGCCTGGTTTTAGCAATGCTGCCTAACAATTTTTTTCAAATTCTGGCGAGTGGCCGAAGCTTGGATTCCGCCACCCCGCAAGTGTTCCCCACGGAGTGTCAATGAGTATCGATCGGGCTTTGGTCGACGCCGCCCTCGCGGCCGTCACTGACCCCAACACAGGCAAGCCCTATTCGGCTGCGAGGAACATCCGGAACGTCACCGTGGAGGGCGACGCGGTCAGCCTCGACGTGGTGCTCGGCTATCCGGCCAAACGGCAGTTTGAAGCGGTTCGCGCGCAATTCGCCGACGCGCTCAAGGCCGTGCCCGGCGTGGCGAACGCACGTGTCGAGGTGTCTCAGGACATCGCTGCGCATACGGTGCAGCGTGGCGTCAAACTGTTGCCGAACGTCAAGAACATCGTCGCGGTGGCGTCGGGCAAGGGCGGGGTCGGCAAGAGCACGACCGCGGTGAACCTGGCGCTGGCGCTCGCGAGCGAAGGCGCTTCGGTCGGCATCCTCGACGCGGATATTTACGGCCCCTCGCTGCCCATGATGCTTGGCATTACCGGCCGCCCTGAATCGCCCGACGAAAAGTCGATGAACCCGATGACCGGCTACGGTTTGCAGGCCAACTCGATCGGCTTTCTGATCGAGCAGGACAACCCGATGGTGTGGCGCGGCCCGATGGCTACTTCGGCGCTCGAACAGCTGCTGCGGCAGACCAACTGGCAAGATCTCGACTACCTGATCGTCGACATGCCGCCGGGCACCGGCGACATTCAGCTGACCTTGTCGCAGCGCGTGCCGGTGACGGGCGCGGTGATCGTCACAACGCCGCAGGACATCGCCCTGCTCGACGCGAAGAAGGGCCTCAAGATGTTCGAGAAGGTCGGCATTCCGATCCTCGGGATCGTCGAGAACATGGGTATGCATATCTGCTCGAATTGCGGCCACGAAGAGCATATTTTCGGCGCGGGCGGCGGCGAGCGGATGGGCAAGGAATACGGTGTGGATGTGCTTGGCAGCCTGCCGCTCGATATCGGCATCCGCGAGCAGGCCGACTCGGGCAAACCCACCGTGGTGGCGGATCCGGAAGGCCGTATCGCTGGGATTTACCGGTCGATCGCGCGCAAGGTTGCGATCCATATTGCCGAGCGGGCTCGCGACATGACCTCGAAGTTTCCCAGCATCGTTGTCCAGAACACCTGAGTAGCCATTCGGACAAGGGGTCAAAGCGGGGTCAAAGCGGGGCCAAGGCGTCAATTTGCGTCTGGTCTCGCGGTATCATGTCGACTTCACAAGTTCGGCTCGGCGGCCGCAGGGGCGGCCGCCAGGCCGGCAAGAGGATCGCATGGGAAAACGAATCGACGGGCAGGCGGTGGTGGCATTCATCGTCCTGGCTGCCAGCAGCGCGCTGTTATGCGGCTGCAGCACATTCCTGAGACCACAGGAAAAGCGCGCCGACGCGCAGTTGCTGCCCACCGTGGGCAATCAGGCGCGCGGCCTCGTAACGTTCATCGAGCGCTCGGACGGCGTGCAGGTCACCTACAACCTTGCGGGCTTGCCGCCCAACAGCGACCACGCCTTGCAAGTGCACGAGCGCGGCGACTGCAATGCCGCCGACGGTTCCAGCGCCGGCCCGGTGTTCTCGCCGGCAGCCGAGCGTCTGAAGGCAGGCGCGCGGGTCGAAGGCGATCTCGGCAACATCCACGCGGACGCAAACGGCGTGGCCACCGGCTTTATCGTGGCGCCGGACGTGTCGCTCGACGGTATCCGCTCCGTGCTGCAACGGGCCGTGCTGTTGCATCACGACGCGACCGATCCTTATGCGTATCCGCAGCATGGTGCGGGCCCCGCGCTGGCATGCGGACTGATTCGCCAGTGAAGGCCGCGCCTGCGGTGCTCGGACCGCATCCGTAGCGGCAACTTCGCGATCGCGTAAAATAAGCGCCTTTCGTTCGGGGCGCGTAGCTGGGGGCGTCTAGTCCGGGGCGCGTAGCCGGGGGCGCCTGGCCCGGAGCGCTAAGCTGGGGGCGTCCAAGCCCACGGCGCCGGCCCGGAACTTACTCCGGGTGCTATCCGTCACACCCCCGTCACACATCTGTCACTCAAGTCGAGCAGCGTTCACCTATGACTATCAAATCCGACAAGTGGATCCGGCGCATGGCCGAGTCGCACAATATGATCGAGCCGTTCGCGCCAGATCAGGTCCGCGTTTCCGAAGACGGTCGGAAGATTGTCAGCTACGGCACCTCGAGCTACGGCTACGACATCCGCTGCGCCGACGAATTCAAGATCTTCACCAATATCAACTCGACCATCGTCGACCCGAAGAATTTTGACGAGAAATCGTTTGTCGACTTTAAGGGCGACGTCTGCATCATCCCGCCGAATTCGTTCGCGCTGGCCCGCACCGTCGAGTATTTCCGTATTCCGCGCAGCGTCCTGACCGTGTGTCTGGGCAAATCCACGTATGCGCGTTGCGGGATCATCGTCAACGTGACGCCGTTCGAGCCGGAATGGGAAGGCCACGTTACGCTCGAATTCTCGAATACGACACCTTTGCCTGCGAAAATCTACGCGAACGAAGGCGTTGCTCAAGTGCTGTTTTTCGAAAGCGACGAAATTTGTGAGACGTCGTACGCGGATCGCGGCGGCAAATATCAAGGTCAGCACGGCGTCACGTTGCCCAAGACGTGACGGCGGCAGCGCACTGACCCACCAGCTATTCGGGTGACCGCTGCTTAGTCGAATGCAGCGGTCGTTCTTTTTGGAGAATCGCCCATGAAGTTTCGTTTTCCCGTCGTCATCATCGACGAAGATTTTCGCTCCGAGAACATCTCGGGTTCCGGCATCCGGGCTTTGGCCGAAGCTATCGAGAAAGAAGGCGCGGAAGTGCTCGGGTTGACGAGCTACGGCGACCTGACTTCGTTCGCCCAGCAATCGAGCCGTGCGTCGTGCTTCATCCTGTCGATCGACGACGACGAACTGCTGCCGTACGTCGACAACGTCGTGGTGGAAGGCGAGACGCCGGAACTGGCGGCCGCGATCGTCGCCTTGCGCGCGTTCGTGACCGAAGTGCGCCGCCGCAACGCCGACATTCCGATCTTCCTGTACGGCGAAACGCGCACCTCGCGCCATCTGCCGAACGACATCCTGCGCGAACTGCATGGTTTCATCCACATGTTCGAGGACACGCCGGAGTTCGTCGCGCGCCACATCATCCGCGAGACCAAGGTGTATCTGGATTCGCTCGCACCGCCATTCTTCAAGGAACTGGTGCAGTACGCGGACGAAGGCTCTTACTCCTGGCATTGCCCGGGGCACTCGGGCGGCGTCGCGTTCCTGAAGAGCCCGCTGGGCCAGATGTTCCATCAGTTCTTCGGCGAGAACATGCTGCGCGCCGACGTCTGCAATGCCGTCGACGAACTCGGCCAGTTGCTTGACCACACGGGTCCGGTGGCCGCTTCCGAGCGCAATGCCGCGCGCATTTTCAGCGCCGACCACGTGTTCTTCGTGACCAACGGCACCTCGACCTCGAACAAGATCGTCTGGCACGGCACCGTGGCGCCGGGCGATATCGTGCTGGTGGATCGCAACTGCCACAAGTCGATCCTTCACGCGATCACCATGACCGGCGCGATTCCGGTGTTCCTCACGCCGACGCGCAACAACTTCGGCATCATCGGCCCGATTCCGCGCAGCGAATTCGAGCCGGAAAACATCAAGAAGAAGATCCTCGCGAATCCGTTCGCGCGCGAAGCGCTGGCGAAGAATCCGGATCTGAAGCCGCGCATCCTGACCATCACGCAGAGCACCTACGACGGTGTGATCTACAACGTCGAGATGATCAAGGAAATGCTCGGCGATTGGCTCGACACGCTGCACTTCGACGAAGCGTGGCTGCCGCATGCGGAATTCCACGAGTTCTATCAGGACATGCACGCGATCGGCGCGGGCCGCCCGCGCATCGGCGCGCTGGTGTTCGCGACGCACTCCACGCACAAATTGCTGGCCGGTATTTCGCAGGCTTCGCAGATCGTCGTGCAGGATTCGAAGAACAGCCGCTTCGACAAGCATCGCTTTAACGAAGCGTATCTGATGCATACCTCCACCAGCCCGCAGTACGCGATCATCGCCTCGTGCGACGTGGCCGCGGCCATGATGGAAGCGCCGGGCGGCACGGCGCTCGTGGAAGAATCGATTGCCGAGGCGCTCGACTTCCGCCGCGCGATGAGCAAGGTCGACGACGAATACGGCGACGACTGGTTCTTCAAGGTGTGGGGTCCGGACCAGTTCGCCGAAGAAGGTATCGGCTCGCGCGAAGACTGGATGCTGCGCCCGGACGACGCGTGGCACGGCTTTGGCCCGCTCGCCGAAGGCTTCAACATGCTCGACCCGATCAAGGCGACTATCGTTACGCCGGGTCTGGATATGGACGGCGGCTTTGGCGAGACGGGTATTCCGGCTGCGATCGTTACGAAGTACCTGGCCGAGCACGGCATCATTGTCGAGAAGACCGGGCTGTATTCGTTCTTCATCATGTTCACCATCGGCATCACCAAGGGCCGCTGGAACTCGATGGTCACCGAACTGCAGCAGTTCAAGGACGACTACGACAACAATCAGCCGCTGTGGCGCGTGCTGCCGGAGTTCGTCTCGCATCATCCGATGTACGAGCGGGTGGGTTTGCGCGATCTGTGCCAGCAGATTCACAGCGTTTACCGCGCGAATGACATTGCGCGCCTGACGACCGAGATGTACCTGTCGAGCATGGAACCGGCCATGAAGCCGTCGGACGCATTTGCGAAGCTCGCGCACCGCGAGGTCGACCGGGTACCGATCGACGAACTCGAGGGCCGCGTCACGTCGATCCTGTTGACGCCGTATCCGCCGGGCATTCCGCTGCTGATTCCGGGCGAGCGCTTCAACAAGACCATCGTCAATTATTTGCGTTTCGCGCGCGAGTTCAACGAGCGCTTCCCGGGTTTCCACACGGATATCCACGGGCTGGTCGGCGAAACCATCAACGGGCGCATCGAATACTTCGTCGATTGCGTGCGCGCCTGACGATGCGGGTAGTGCAGTCCCTGCTGGGCGCTGGCGGCTGGCGGCGCGCGTTTGGCGCGCTGGCCCCGGCAAGGCCGGCGATCTGGGTGGTGGTGCTCGGTGCGGCGTTTGCGGTGACGCTCGGCGTGACGCCTGCGACGGCGCATGCCGAAGTGGCCGCCGCCGACCCGATTGACGCGTCGATGCGCGCGTGTCTGGCGCGCAGCGACATGTCGTCGACGGTGGGGCAGGTGCAGTGCATGGACAACGCGCGAATCGGCTGGAAGGCCGCGTTGGACGGCGCGTGGCAGCAGCTTGAAGCGAAGTTGCCGCGGGCCCGGCGCAAGCAGTGGGAGAAGAGTCAGGCGAGCTGGGAGGCCTCGCGCGAGGTCGAGAAGCAGTTGCTTGCCGCCGTGTTCGCGACGACGCACGGCTCGATGTACGTGCTGGCCGAAGCCGATATGCAGTTGCAACCGGTGCGTGATCGCGCGCTTGCGCTGCGCAGCGCCATGGCCAGGATCAACGCCGGCGGGGACGCGCCGCGTCGTCCGCGCGCCTGTAATGCGGACGCACAATGCGAGCACGCGATGTTCGACCTGAACCGCTATTACCGCCGCTTGCAAACGAAGATGCCGACGCGTTCGCGTCCGACGCTGGTACGCGCACAAAAGGCCTGGACCGCGTATCTCAACGCGACCACGCCGTTGGTCGATGAGCGTGGGCGCATCGATATCATCGGCGCCCGGGTGGCCACGCTCAAACGTTTATCCGAAACCGTTGGCAACGACTGAGCGCTCGCGGCTTAGGTGAGCACGTAGGTTTCGGCTTGCGGCTTCGGCTGCGCAAGTGCCGGTTCCCCTAGCAGGTCGCGCATCGCGTCTTCGATACCGAGCGACATGGTTTCGAGCGCGAGATCGTTGTCGTCGATGCCGAAGGGCTCTTCGATCTGCGAGGCGATCGCTTCGTGCGCCATGAAGGTGTACGCGACGAACACCGAGAAGACCGGCGTGAAGATGCCGATGCTGTCGACGAGTCCGAACGGCAGGGACGCGCAGAAGAAGTACACCGTGCGGTGAATCATCACCGAGTAGGCGAAAGGCAGCGGCGTCGAGGCGATGCGTTCGCAACCGCCGATCACATCCGACAGGCCATTCAGGTTCCGATCGAAGGCGAGCACCGCCATTGGATCGAGCGCGCCTGTTTGGGCGTGGCGTTGCACCCATTCGCCGAGAAACAGCAGGAGTGTCGTTGGTTTGTAGCGCGACTGCATGACGCGGTCGAGAAGCGCTTTGGGCAGACGTGCCGCGAGATCTTCACGCGGGTCGCTTTTGCGGAGTTGATGACGCAGTGCATGGGGGAGGGCGCCTAGAGCGGCGATGAACTCTCTGATGTCCTCTTTGGGCAGCGGTTTGTTTTGCAGCGTGAGCGCCTGGCGGGTGAGCGAGCGGGAATCGTTCAGCAACTGGCCCCAGAGCTTGCGGGCTTCCCACCAGCGGTCGTAGCTGGCGTTATTGCGGAAGCCTAGAAAGACGGCTAACGCTATGCCTATGAGCGAGAACGGGGCGGTGGTGTTGAGATTTAACGTGACCGGCAGCAGGTGGTCGTGGGCGGCCACGGCGACGATCGAAATGCAGAAAATCAGCGATAGCCGCGGGAGGAGTCGCGGGAGGACGGAGCCTCGCCAGGCCAGCAGCATGCGGAACCAATGGAGATGGGGGCGGATGATCATCGGAGTTTTGGGGCAGGGGGTTTTTTTGCCTTCGGCGACAGTGGGCTTATTATCGCTTTTTTGGTTGAGGGGGCTTTGGGGCTTTGGGGCTTTGGCGCTTTGGCCTTTCCTTGAATTGTTAGTGGTCTATTAGCGTTGCCCCTGTGCGGGGCGGCACTTACTTTCTTTGCCGCCGCAAAGAAAGATAAGCAAAGAAAGCGGCTTCACCCCGCCAGCTCATAAGTGGGTGCCCCGCACAGCCACGGTAGTGGTGCATCTGGAATCCGTGCCCCCGCACACTCCACGCTAGTGACAAAGCACTCATCAGCTCCCACTCCGCACTGCGTGCGTCGCGGACGGGTCTGCCAGGGAAACCTGGCTGATGCTTTGCATGACTGATCGTTTTTTTGGAACGGGGTATCGGCGCGCGCAGCGCCGCCGGAGGTATGACTGCCTTGTCACTGAGGCGGAGTGTGCGGGAACACGGATTCCAGATGCACCACTACCGCGGCTGTGCGGGGGACCCGCTTATGAGCTGGCGGTGTGAGCCGCTTTCTTTTGCCTACTTTTCTTTGCGGCAGGCAAAGAAAAGTAGGTGCCGCCCCGCACAGGGGCAACGCTAATAGACCACTAACAAAGCAAGGAAAGGCCAAAAGACCAACACCAAACAAACCACGAACCCTGCAAGGAAGAGCCAAAAAGCCAGATCGACAACAAACCCGCCGAGCAGGCCCTTCCCTTAATCCCGCGCAGAAGACGCAGCCCCATGACTTAACCAGTCAAGCACAGCAGTAGCATCATCATCCGCACCCTGTCGCGCCTTAGCGACCGTCTCAGCCACATCCTCGCTAGGCACAGCACGCCGAATCGCCACCCCCACCGCCAGAATATCGATCATCACAAGATGCAGTATCCGCGAAATCATCGACAACTGCGACTCGCGAATCTCAATGTGATCGGTCTCCAAAGCGACGGTAGCCCGCTTGGCCAGCGGCGTATTGCTCGACGTAATGGCAATCACCTTGGCCCCCGCCTGCATGGCGACATCCAGCACACGCAGCAGCTCCGGCGCACGCCCCGACTTCGACACGGCAACGATCACATCGCCCTTGCCGAGCAACGCAGCAGACGCCGCCTGCATGTACAGATCGCCATAAGCAATCGTCGGAATGCCAAACCGGAAGAACTTGTAATGCGCATCCTGCGCGACAATGTTCGAATTGCCGAGCCCGTAAAACTCGATCCGCCGCGCTCCGTTCAATAGATCGATGGCTCGCTCGACCTGGTCGAAATTCAAATGCTCGCGCAACTGCAGAATCGCGGACACGGTGTTATCGAGCACCTTCGCGCCGAAGTCCGTCGCGGTATCGCCCAGATGCACCTGGCTGTGACTCACCGGAATCGTGCCGGTCAAACCCGTCGCCAGTTTCAGCTTGAAATCGGACAAGCCCTGGCAACCAAGCGAACGGCAGAAGCGGATCACCGTCGGCTGGCTCACGTCGGCCTTGCGCGCAATATCCACGATCGGATCATTGATGATCGAGCGCGGATGATTCAACGCCAGGTCGGCCACACGGCGCTCGGCCGGCGTCAACGCATCGCGCATCTGGCGAATCCGCTCGAACACGGCCGATGAACTGCCGCCCGCGCGGTTCGACAACTGCTCCGCGAGAATCGCCGACACCCCCAGAAACGCCGGATATTCAGCGGTAATCACGTAGGTCGGCACGTTCTGCAAATAAGCCTCGAAGCGACCCTTCGCCTCGAAGCGCTTGCGAAACGACGAACGCGCGAAGAATTCGCCGAGCCGCGGCACCACGCCGCCGCCAATGTAGATGCCGCCCAGTGCGCCGAGCGTCACCGCGATATTGCCCGCGAAGGTGCCGAGAATCCCGCAGAACACATCGACAGATTCGGCCGCGAGCGGCTCGCCGTCCAGCGCGCGTTTGACGATCTCGATCGTGTCGACGTTCGCCGCCACGCGCTTCTTGTCGCGGCCCGCCAGCGCACGATAGATCACTTCGATGCCGGGGCCCGCCGCCACACGCTCGAACGAAACATGCGACCACTTCTTGCGTGCGTACTGCAGCACGATGTCTTCGCGCTCGTCGGCCGGCGCGAAGGTGGCGTGGCCGCCTTCACTGCCAAGCGCGATCCAGCGATCGTCGGCCGGAATCAGACCGGACACGCCCATGCCGGTGCCTGGGCCGAGCAGGCCGATCACGCTGTTCGGGCGGCGCGCGCCGCCGCCTACCTGCACGCGCTGCGTGTCGGTCAGGCCCGGCAGCGCCATGGCCAGCGCGGTGAAGTCGTTCACCACCAGCAGCGTATCGAAGCCGAGCGTGCGGCGCGTGGCTTCGATCGAAAAGCTCCAGTCGTGATTGGTCATCCTGACCTGGTCGCCGTCGACCGGGTTCGCAATCGCAATCGCCGCATGATTCACGCGGCCGATCCTGGTGTCCTTCAGATACTTCTTGATGACTTCGGCAACGCCCGGATAGTCGGCGCACGGATAGACCTGCACCGACGTAATCTCGCCGGGCCCGGTTTCGAGCGCGAAGCGCGCGTTGGTGCCGCCGATGTCGGCGAGCAGCCTCGGTCCGTCGGCGTGCTGGCCCGCGCCCGGAACAGCCTTAGTTTGCACACCAGTAGACATCGAGTCTCACTCCCTTGTCGTTTGCCAACTGCGAGATGGCATTTTTTTGTAGCGAAGCGGCGGCGGCATTCAGCACGTCCATCTTGCGCGGTCCTGCGATCAGCAAAAACAGATGCTTCACTTCTTTCAGCGCGGAGAGCGACCAGCTCACACGCGCATGCGGCGCGCTGCCGGGATGCACGGCCACAAAGCGCTCGGGCGTGGTGATCGCGTGGTCCCATTCGGGCGCATCGGCGAAAATCGACGCGGTGTGGCCGTCTTCGCCCATGCCGAGAATCGCGACGTCCGGCACGGCGCTAAAGCGCGAGTCGGCGTTCAGCGCGGCAACGTGCGCGTTCAGGTCCTGCGCCGTATCCACCAGCGGCCAGAAAGCGGCCTGTTTCGCGGCGTTCTGCAACAGCGTGTCGTGCACGAGTTGCGAATTGCTCGCGCTGTCCGTTTCCGGCACCCAGCGGTCGTCGACCAGCGTCACGGCAATGCGCGCCCAGTCGAAGGGCTGCGTGGACAACGTCTGCAGGAACGGACGCGGACTGGTGCCGCCGGACACTGCAAGCATTGCCGGGCGCGTGCCAGGATGTGGCGCGCCTGCTGCGGCCGTGGCCGCCTGTGCGGCGAGCGACGCATGTAACGCGTCGCCAACCGCCTTCGCCAACGCGTCGGATTGGGCGCGTTGATCGTCGAAAGCGTGAAGCTCGATCACTTCTCCTCCGTGCTGCTTTCTTGTTAGATCTGCGGAACGTGCCGTGCTGCTGTCACGCGATACCTGCAAGCGGGATGACTTGCAGGCGCCTTCGTGATACCGGCGCCATTCCGTTCAGTTCGTCAGTGGGTCCCTCAGACGCTGCGCTGTGCTCCGATCGGGATAGCAATCAGGCAAGGCGCGGCGCCGTGCTTCAGTTGATTCAATTCTCTTCCTCGAGCCAGCAGGTGCCATGCTGCGCCAACATCGCGCTCGCCGCGGCCGGTCCCCACGTGCCTGCTGCATACGGCTTGGGCGGCTTGTTCGACGTGGCCCATTCGTTGAGGATCGGCTCGACCCAACGCCATGCGGCTTCCTGTTCATCGCGCCGTACAAACAGCGCGAGACGGCCGTTGATGACGTCAAGCAACAGACGCTGATACGCCTCCATCTGCCCTTCGCGGAAGAACCGGTCGAACGCGAGGTCGAGGTGAACGCTGGCGAGGTTCATGCCTTCGCCCGGCTGCTTCGCCAGACAGTAAAGGCGAATGGTCTCGTTCGGCTGCAAACGGATCACGAGACGGTTCGCACCGCCGCGCAACGCGGACGCGCCCAGTGCAGAATGCGGCACCGCACGAAAATTCACCACGATCTCAGCGACACGATCCGCAAGACGCTTGCCGGTGCGCAGGAAAAACGGCACGCCGGCCCAGCGCCAGTTCTCGATTTCCACTTTCAGCGCGACGAAGGTCTCAGTCGTGCTGTCCGGTTTCACGCCAGGTTCGGTTGCATACGCCGGCACCGCATGACCGCGGATCACACCCGCATGATACTGGCCGCGCACCGCGACCTTGCCGATATCGCGCGGATCGATCGGCTTCAACGCGCGCAGCACGCGTAGCTTTTCGTCACGGACCGAGTCGGAGTCCATCGAATGCGGCGGTTCCATCGCGACGATGGAAAGCAGTTGCAGCAAGTGGTTCTGCACCATGTCGCGCAATGCGCCGGTGTTGTCGTAGAAGTCGCCGCGTGCTTCCACGCCGAGTTCTTCCGCAATCGTAATCTGAATGCTCTCTACCCATTCGCGACGCCACAAGGGTTCGAACAGCACATTGCCGAAGCGCAGCGCGAGCAGGTTCTGCACCGGCTCCTTACCGAGGTAGTGGTCGATCCGGTAGATCTGTTCTTCGGCGAAGATTTCACCGACTGCATCATTAATTGCGTTGGACGACTTGAGGTCGTAGCCGAGCGGCTTTTCCAGCACGATGCGCGAATTTTCGTTGAGCCCCACCGACGCCAGCGCGTGGCAGATCGGTACGAACAGCGACGGACCCGTTGCCAGATAGAACACGCGAATGCCGGGCAGGCCGCTTATGGCGTCGCGCAGCAGCACGAAGTCTTCGGGCTTGCCCAGGTCGATCTTCACGAACTCGATACGGTCGAGAAAGCTCGCCCATGCGGTTTCATCCAGACCGTTCTTCGACACGTGCGGCTTGACGTGCTCATTGACCCATTCCAGGTAGCCGGCGCGATCCGCCACATGCCGCGCCACCGCGAAGATCTTGCCACTTTCGGCCAGCATGCCACCTGCACGGTGCGCTTCAAACAGTGCCGGCAGGATCTTGCGCATCGACAGATCGCCGGTTCCGCCGAACAGAACGAAGGTGAAGCTTGAATCGGTTTGCATGAGTCTCCGTCGATATCCTGGGGCCGCCGTGGTGATCAGGAAGGGCGACCGTAGTCCGATAAAATATTTTTTGACACTGAATTGTAGTTTAACTACAATCCAAATCAAGAGGTAGCGCTAATTCGATGAAAAAAGCGTGCGCTGTAAGGCTAGATGCGCGTTTTCCCGAATCGGCAGGCGTCACCTGCATGTTAACGGACATTGCGTGCGGACACGTGCCAGCATGCCCCCGGCGGCCCTTACGGAAAGCCGGAAGGCGGGTCTGGCGTCAGGGTTAACGTGTGAGGCACCTCGAGTCTGCCGCGCGCGACGCGGGCAGGCAAAAATCAAAAGAGGAGACAGTCAGTTGCATCCCGAACCACTCATCTCTTGAGCTTCCAGCGGCCGGATATCGGTCCGCCGGCACATGCATGAAGCATGCGCCCGACCGTGCT
This sequence comes from Paraburkholderia sp. BGA-UO-ETr-F12, assembly GCF_059567945.1. Lineage (NCBI taxonomy): Bacteria > Pseudomonadati > Pseudomonadota > Betaproteobacteria > Burkholderiales > Burkholderiaceae > Paraburkholderia > Paraburkholderia sp. BGA-UO-ETr-F12. The sequence goes on from NZ_JCAQOZ010000012.1 coordinate 149,378, forward strand.
CGATCGCCCAGTGTTTTGCCTGTTTGAACCAACCACAGCACCCTGGCGACATCAGGGGCCATTTGTTTTTTTGTTCAGGTGTCTGGAGGAGATAAGCAATGAAATTTCGCGCGATCATGGGCGCTTTGTGCGCCGCAGGTCTGATGTGTGGCGTCTCGGCCGTACAGGCTGCCGAGTCGATCGAAGTGTTGCACTGGTGGACGTCGGGCGGCGAATCGAAAGCCGTCGGCGTCCTCAAGGACGACATGACGAAGGAAGGTTACACGTGGAAGGACTTCGCGGTTGCTGGCGGCGCGGGTGCGGCCGCCATGACGGCACTCAAGACGCAGGTGATCTCGGGCAACGCGCCGAGCGCCGCGCAGATCAAGGGTCCGCTGATCCAGGACTGGGCTTCGCAAGGCGTGCTGGTGCCGATCGACTCGGTAGCGGGCGACTGGAAAAAGAATCTGCCGCCGGAAATCGACAAGATCATGCACGCAGACGGCCATTACGTTGCCGCGCCGTTCTCGGTGCACCGCGTGAACTGGCTGTACATCAACAAGGCGGCACTGGACAAGGCAGGCGGCAAGGTGCCGACGACGTGGCCTGAGTTCTTCGCGGTCGCCGACAAGATGAAGGCCGCGGGCATCCAGCCGATCGCGATGGGCGGTCAACCGTGGCAAGACCTGACGCTGTGGGAAGACGTCGTGCTGTCGCAAGGCCCGGCTTTCTACAAGAAGGCGCTGGTCGATCTCGACGAGAAGACGCTGACGTCGGAGCAGATGGTTGGCGTGTTCGACACGGTCCGCAAGATCCAGGGTTACTTCGACGCGGGCCGCACGGGCCGTGACTGGAACCTGGCAACGGCGATGGTCATCAACGGCAAGGCCGGCATGCAGTTCATGGGCGACTGGGCGAAGGGCGAATTCGCCAACGCCGGCAAGAAGGCGGGCTCGGACTATGTCTGCGCCGCCGTGCCGGGTACGGAAAAGTCGTACACGTTCAACGTCGACTCGTTCGTGTTCTTCCAGCAGAAGGGGCAGAAGAGCGCAACGCCGGGTCAACTCGCACTCGCCAAGACGATCATGTCGCCGGAGTTCCAGGAACAGTTCAGCCTGTACAAGGGCTCGATCCCGGTTCGCCTGGGCGTGTCGATGGCCAAGTTCGACGACTGCGCGAAGAAGTCGTACGCGGATGAACAGGTGGCGATCAAGTCGGGCGGCTATGTGCCATCGCTGGCACACGGCATGGCGCAACCGGATGCAGCAGCCGGTGCGATCTCGGACGTGGTCACCAAGTTCATGAACTCGCAGGAAGATTCGAAGACCGCGGTTGCCGCGCTCGCGAAGGCAGCGAAGACCAAGTAAGCCGTGTAGGTGAAGCAGTGCGCCAGGCGGTTCCCCTGGTGGGCGCCGGGCGCACGCTTCAGAGTGCTTGCAGCAGTTGCGTTACTTAGGGCGAGAGACCTCACCCCTGGTTTCATCGAGTCACACCTATGCCGTTGCGGCCCCGCGTTTTCCATGCGGGCGGCCCGGCGGTACAGTTTCAGCAGGAGTCGAGTAGTGACTGCTTCTATCAGCGGAAACGGGAAAACCACGGCTTCCGTGGCCCGCCGCGCGTCGCCGATGGCGGCCCTTGCCGATCGCTGGATTCCGAAGCTGGTGCTCGCACCCAGCGTCGTGATCAGCCTGATCTTCGTGTATGGCTTTATCGCTATTACCGGCTATCTGTCGTTGTCGAATTCGCGACTGATGCCGCGTTACGATTTTGCCGGTCTCGATCGTTATCGCGAACTGTTCGATAACGACGTGTTCTGGACCTCGGCTGCCAACCTCGGCTGGTTCGGCATTCCGTTTATCGCGATCTGTATCGGCCTCGGCCTGTTCCTCGCGATCCTGCTCGATCAGCAGATTCGCAATGAAGGCGCGCTGCGCGCCGTGTTCCTGTATCCGATGGCGCTCTCGTTCATCGTAACGGGTACGGCGTGGCAATGGATCATGACGCCGAGCGTCGGCCTCGAGAAAGTGTTCCACGACTGGGGCTGGACGAGCTTCTCGTTCAGCTGGCTCGGCGACCCCGACAAGGCGATTTTCTGCGTCGTGATCGCGGCCGTGTGGCAATCCACCGGCTTCGTGATGGCGCTGTTCCTCGCGGGCTTGCGCGGCGTGGACGGTGAAATCTTCAAGGCCGCGCAGATGGACGGCGCGGGCTTGCCCACCATTTACCGCAAGATCGTGATTCCGAGCATGCGCCCGGTGTTCTTCTCCGTGCTGCTGATTCTCTGCCACATCACGATCAAGACCTTCGACCTGGTCGTCGCGTTGACCGCGGGCGGCCCGGGTACGTCTTCATCGCTGCCGGCTATTTTCATGTACACGTTTTCGTTCAATCGCGGGCAGCTGGGCGTCGGCGCGGCATCGTCGATGATGATGCTCGCGACCGTTGTGGCCGTGCTCGTGCCGCTGATGTATCTGGAATCGAGGAGCACCCGCAATGCAGCCTAAGATGACGATCAGCCGTGCCGTCATTTATGCGGCCTTGATTCTGTTCGCCCTGTATTTCCTGTTTCCGCTGTACGTGATGCTGTCCACGTCGTTCAAGGACATCGACCAGTTGCGCACCGGCAACCTGCTCACGCCGCCGACTCACTGGACGGTCGCCCCGTGGATCAAGGCATGGAGCGGTGCATGTACCGGCGTGCGTTGCGACGGCATGCAACCGTTCTTCATGAACTCCGTGCGCATGGTGATTCCGGCCGTGCTGATCTCGTCGATCATCGGTGCGTTTAACGGTTATGTGCTCACGCACTGGCGTTTCCGTGGTGCGGATCCGATCTTCACTATGCTGCTGGTCGGCTGTTTCATTCCGTTCCAGGCGATCCTGCTGCCGATGGCGCGTTTCGAAGGCATGCTCGGCCTGTCGAACACGACGACCGGTCTGGTGGTGGTGCACGTGATCTACGGGATTGCCTTCACGACGATGTTCTTCCGCAACTTCTACGTGAGCATTCCGGCTGAGCTCGTGAAGGCCGCGCGGATCGACGGCGCGGGTTTCTTCACGATCTTCACGAAGATTCTGCTGCCGGTGTCGCTGCCGATTTTCATGGTGTGCCTGATCTGGCAATTCACGCAGATCTGGAATGACTTCCTGTTCGGGATTGTGTTCTCCGGTGTCGATTCGATGCCGATCACGGTGGCGCTGAACAACCTCGTGAACACCTCGACCGGCGTGAAGGAATACAACGTGGACATGGCCGGCGCGATCATCGCCGCGTTGCCGACGCTGCTGGTCTACATCGTCGCAGGCCGCTATTTTGTGCGCGGTCTGACGGCGGGCGCAGTCAAGGGCTAAGCCCGAAGCAAACCTATACGCATCGCGGCGGCGCTTCGTTGACAGTGCGCCGCCGTCATCCGACCAGAGTTTTCAAGCGGTACCAGAGACAAGAGGATTCACAGCATGGCAAGCCTTTCCATCCGTGACGTGTACAAGACTTACCCGAACGGGGTGCCGGTTCTGAAGGGTGTCAATATCGACATCGAAGACGGCCAGTTCCTGATTCTCGTCGGCGGCTCGGGCTGCGGGAAATCGACGCTGCTCAACATGATCGCCGGCCTCGAAACCGTCACCAAGGGCGAGATCCAGATCGACGGCAAGACGGTGAACAACCTCTCGCCGAAAGATCGCGACATCGCGATGGTGTTCCAGTCGTACGCACTGTATCCGTCCATGACGGTACGCGAGAACATCTCGTTCGGTCTGAACATCCGCAAGGTGCCGAAGCAGGAGCAGGCGCAGATCGTCGATCGTGTGTCGAACACACTGCAGATCACGCACCTGCTGGACCGCAAGCCGGGTCAACTGTCCGGTGGCCAGCGTCAGCGTGTGGCGATGGGCCGGGCGCTCGCGCGCGATCCGGTGATGTTCCTGTTCGACGAACCGCTGTCGAACCTCGACGCGAAACTGCGGATCGAGATGCGTTCGGAAATCAAGCTGTTGCATCAGCGTCTCGGCACGACGATCGTCTACGTGACGCACGATCAGATCGAAGCCATGACGCTCGGCGACCGCATCGCGGTGATGAAAGACGGCATCGTCCAGCAGTTCGGCGCGCCGCAGGATATCTACGACTCGCCGGCGAATCTGTTCGTGGCGGGTTTTATCGGTGCGCCGCCGATGAATTTCATCCAGGGCAAGCTGGTGGAGCAAGGTTCGGGCGTCGGCATCGAGCTGGATACAGGCTCGGCGCGCAACGTGCTGAATCTGCCGTTCGATTCAGCGAAGGTGAAATCGCACGTCGGGCGCGAAGTGATTCTCGGCCTACGCCCCGAGCGGATCACCGACGCACGCGGTGCGCATGGCGACCACGCGAACCTGCAGGCGATCGACGTGAAGGTCGACGTGATCGAGCCGACCGGTCCGGATACGCTGGTGTTCGCGCAGGTGAACGGCAAGCGCATCGTGAGCCGCGTGCACCCGGCTTCGAATCCGCAGCCCCTGTCGACCACGACATTGCTGTTCGATGCCTCGAAGGCCGTGCTGTTCGATCCGACCAATGAAGAGCGGATTGCCTGAAGCGGGTTCTCAGGCAGACGATTCGAGTTGAAGAAAGCCCCGTGCGTTGTCAGCCGCACGGGGCTTTCTTTTTGCCAGGCGAGGCTGGCATCGGCGCCGCAAGATGAACGCGGCGCCCTCGCATGATGACGTCAAACGTCCTTGATGCGCAGATCCGGATTGTTGTGCGCAAGTTCGGTGACCCACTCGGTGAAGGCGCGAAGCCGTGAACTCAGATTGCGGCGATGTGCGTACAAGATCGACAGCGGCGTGCTGGGGCTCGTATAGTCCGTGAGAATTTCCCTGAGCGCGCCTTGCGCAATCAGATCGGCGACCATGAAGCGTGACGGCTGGATGATGCCGTGACCGAGCGCGGCCGCGCCGATGTAGACGCTGCCGTCGTTGACCGCGAGCACGCTCTTCAGCGTGACCTTGACGATCTCGCCGTCCACCTCGTATTCGAACGGAAAGGTCTTGCCGCTGCGCGCGGAAATGTAGTTGACCGCGCGATGCTCGCTGAGCTCGTCGAGCGTGGCGGGCGTGCCGAATTTCTCCAGATAGGCGGGCGACGCGCAGGTGACGATCCGCGCCTGACCGATGTGCCGCGCCACGAGACTCGACTCTTCCGGCGTGCCCATGCGGATCACGCAATCCACCCCGTCCTGAATCAGATCGATATTGCGATCCGCCAGTCCGAGGCGTACGTCGATCTCGGGGTATTGCCGGTAGAAATCGTCGAGCGCGGGCAGCAGCAGCGCGCGGGCGAGCGTGCCGGAGGTATCCACGCGAATCGTGCCGCTCGGATTCTCGCGCTTGTTCGACAGAGACGATTCCGCGTCGGTGACCTCCGCGAGGATGCGCACGCAACGCTCGTAGAACAGCGCGCCGTCTTCGGTGACGCTGACCTGCCGCGTCGAACGGTTCAGAAGCCGCACGCCGACGTGCTCTTCCAACGCCTGAATGGTACGGCTGACTTTGGCGCGGGGGAGGTCGAGCGACTCGGATACTTTGGTGAAACTGTTCGCTTCAACCACCCGCGTAAATATCTCCATCGCTTCGAAACGGTCCATGTTTTGCCTTGTGAGTGATGGGCTGAAGTGGGTTTCGAAGTGAAGTGTATCGCCTGGAAATAGCCTTGGCTTGTTTGTGCGTTTATGTCCGCTGCGTGGCGGGTGCGTTCAGTCCCGGTCGGGCGCGCCGAGCGGGAATAGTGGGCGGTACGGGCGTGCCTCGTCGACCGCGCGGGCGAACGATGGCCGGGCCAGCAGCCGTTTGCGGTAGGCGAGCACGTGCTCAAAAGCCGGGCTGATGCGATGCGTCCAGTCGGCATAGAACAGAAACGGCGCCGCGCCGCAGTCGGCGAGGCTAAACGTATCGCCCGCCGCCCATTCGCGCCCGGCCATCACCTTGTCGAGCCAGCCGTAGGCGGTGTCGAGCATGTCGCGGGCCTCGGCCACGGCGCGCGGATCACGCTCCGCTTCGGCGCGCAGGCTGTCGTAGACGATCTTTTGCTGCGGCGTGGAGATGTAATTGTCGAAGAAGCGATCCATGCTGCGCACTTCCAGCGCGGCGCGGGCGTCAGCCGGCAGGAGCGGCACCGGTCCGGGGTGATACAGACCGAGATACTCGATGATGATGCTTGCCTCCATCACGGTCCGGTCGCCGTCGACCAGAACGGGAAAGCGCTTGATCGGCCAGAGGGCTGCGAATTCCGCCATGACCTGCGGGTCGTCGTGCGCAAGGAGGCGCAGCTCGAACGGCGTGCCGTTTTCGTAAAGCGCGGTCAGCGCCTTCTGACAGTACGAGGAGAAAGGGTGGGCGTAGAGCTTCAGGGTCATCGTGGTCACCTGTGGCGGTTGCGAGGTGCGCAGTAGCGCGCTGACGGTCGGAGTGGCCGTTTACAGCACGACGAACGGTAACGCCGGAAATCGACAATCACCGGCAACTCTCCGCCATCCGCCGGGTCTGCGCGCCAGCGCATTCCTACGACAAAACTCCACGTTACTGTCGTGAAATATCGCGTAACATTTGAAACAATTGTAATAGTGCGGGTACGATGACCCAGGGTTGGTCGCTCCCAGGCTCAACCGTGCGGCCGACGACGCAGCAGGGCTGGCGATCTCAACGCGTATGCAAACGCAGATCGACGGCCTGAACCGGAGTGTGTCGACATGGCGCTGCGTCGGCGTATAGCGTGTTTCGCCAGGGCTTCAGGCATGCAGCGGAGCGTCCCGCGACTTTGGTGCGGATCCCGTTGCGGAACCGGGTTCATTCCCGGAAGTGTCACAACCTTTCAAGAAAGTTAGTGTAATATTTGAAAAAATTGTAATAAAACGATGTGGCCACGACGTAGCCGGTTTGCCGCCGTAATAAGCCTGACCACCGGGGCGTCACGCAATAAACAACGAATAATTCGACGCACGGAGCCTTTGCATGTCAACGATCACTACGTCTGTGAATAGCGCGACTGCTAACGCGCAGAATCTGGTGCAGCAAGCGGCGCAATCGATTATCAGCGGTTCCACCGGCAATTCGGCGATGGACGTGGCGTCGCTGGTGTCGGTCCTCGTGAATGCCAAGACGGCCGGCCAGACGGCGGCGCTCAAGGCCAAACAGACGAGCGACAGCACGACCCTGTCCGCCTTCGGCGCGCTGAGTTCGGCGCTGACCGCCTTGCAGGCGGCCATCAAGAATCTCTCGGACGGCACCACCCTGTCGACCTTTGGCGCCACCGCGAGCGGCAAGGGCCTGGACCCGGTGGCCGGCGCCGGCGCAGTGGCCGGCAGCTACACGATCGACGTCAAGCAGATCGCCGCGTCGCAGAGCCTGTCCTCGGCGGCATTCGACGCCACCGCCAGGCTGGGCACCGGCAAGCTGACGCTTCAGGTCGGCGGCAAGTCGATGGATGTCACGATCGACAGCAGCAACAACACGTTGAGCGGCATCGCCAACGCGATCAACAAGGCAAGCAACAATCCCGGCGTCACGGCCACGATCGTGACCGGCACGGGCGGCGCCCACCTGGTGCTGCGCTCGGCTGCCACCGGCGCGGCCAACACGATCAACGTGTCCACCAGCGGTGTGGCGGACGACAACGGACTGTCGAGCCTCGGCGTAAGCTCGACGCCCGGCGCGAATGGCGCGGGGTCTACGATCGTGTCGTCGGATACCAATAAGGCATGGCGGCAAAGCGAGGCCGCTCAGGACGCGCTCTTTACCGTCGGCGGAATCGAGGCGAGCAGCGCCACGAACGCAGTCGCGACGGCGATCGCGGGCGTTACGATGAATCTGTCGAGCGCCGCGGTCGGCACCACGCAGACATTGACGATTGCGACGGATACGGCCGCGCGGAATACTGCGATCACGAACTTCGCCAATCTCTACAACACGGTTGTCACGACGATCAACTCGCTGTCCTCGTACGACAAGACGTCGAAGACCGGCGGCGCGCTGCTGGGCGACTCGACGCTGACGACGATCAAGAACTCGCTGGCGTCGATTATCGGCAGCGGCGTCGGTCCGAAAGGGTCAATGGCGACGCTGGGGGCGATTGGCATCTCGCTGAAGGGCGATCCGGCAGACGGTACGTTGGTGATCGACAGCAAGAAGCTGACTGCGTCGCTGAACAGCAATCCGGCGCAGGTTGCCACGCTGTTCAACTCGACTGACGGTATCGGCGTCAAGCTGAACAGGAGCATTACCGATTTCGTGAAGACGGGCGGCCTCATCGACACGCGCAACACCGCGTTGAACGCCGATCTGAAGAGCATCACGGCTCAGCAGACCACGCTCGCCAACTACAGCGCGCAATTGACGAAGCAGTACCAGAATCAGTTCACCGCGCTCAACACGCTGATGGCGACGATGAACAACAATTCCCAGTACCTGACGGCGCTGTTCGGCGGCTCGAAGAGTGCGGGGGCGTTGGCGACCAACAAGTAAGGCTGCTGCCAGATCAAAACGCGCGCCACCTGGTTTCAGACGGCGCGCGTTTTTTTGAGGCGGGTTTATTCGACACAGGTGCGATGAAGCAAGCGCAGTGAAGCAAACCTAGTGAGGCAGACGGACGTCGAACCTGAATGTCACCAGTCTCGCGAGCAGGATGAAGGCGGTGGCGCCCAATACGCTATAGACCGTATCGACGTTCAGGTAGTCCAGCAGCACGTACAGCCAGCAGCCGACAAACGCGCATGTCGCATACGGCCGCGAATCGCGCAGGATCAGCGGCATCTCGTTGCACAGTACGTCGCGGATCACGCCGCCGAATACGCCCGTCAACACACCCATCATGACCGACGTGAACCACGGCATCTGCGCGTCGTGTGCGATCGACGTGCCGGCCACGCTGAACAAACCCAGCCCCACCGCATCGGCCACCAGTAAAACCCGCTCGGAAAGCAGGCGCGACGTCATTTTCAGCAGCGTCGGCGCGAACAGCGACATCACGAAGATTGCGATCAGATAGCCCTGATGCTCGACCCAGTAGAAGGGCCGCCGCTCCAACAGCACGTCGCGCAGGGTGCCGCCGCCGAAGGCGGTCGCGATCCCGACGAGGAAGGTTCCCACCGCGTCGAGCCGCCGGGTTCGGGCTTCGATAAACCCGGAAATCGCGTACGCGAAAATAGCCAGCGCTTCCATGATGGCCAGCGCCAGCGTCAGCCTCGGATGAATCACCGGGACTCCGTCAGGACCTGGGCTGAGCCGGCGTTGCGCCCGGCTGCAACAGCACCACCACGGCACCGGCGCCGCCGTCATGCGGACGGGCCTGGCAAAAAGAGATGACCTCGGACTTCTGCACAAGCCACGCGCGTACTTTGCCTTTCAGCACCGGCTCTTTACCGATCGACCCAAGGCCCTTGCCGTGAATCACGCGCAAACACCGCAGGCCACGTTTCACCGATTCGCGAATGAACTCGGCCAGCGCCTCGCGCGCTTCCTCGCGGCGCATGCCATGCAGATCGATTTGCGCCTGCACGATCCAGTCGCCACGCCGCAGTTTTCGCACGACTTCCTGACTGATGCCGGGGCGGCAATAGGAGAGTGTTTCGTCGGTGTCGAGCAGGATCTCGGGATCGAACTCGTCGGAGATTGCTTCGTGCAGCACGGCTTCTTCGTCAAGCCGGGTTTGCACCGGCAGCGGCGGCGGCGGATTGCGCGGCAAGCTGGCGCGTGGCGGGATTGCCAGCGGCGCAACCGCGCCGATCTCGCGGCGAAACAGATCGGCGTCCGCCGCGGCTTCGCGCTGCGCCGCTACGGCGGCCGTGCGCTCGCGTTCACGCCGTTGCGCATCGCCCTTTAACGCGTCGCGCAACGCGCCGAGGCCGGCGAGACCCGCGGCCGGCTCGATCTTCGGTTTGGCGGCGGGTGCGGCCGCCTCGGGCGCGGGCCGGACAACTGCACGGGCGCGCTTCGGTTCGCTGGGGTGGGGCTGATTCTTCGGCATAGGGGTAATACACAGAGAAGTAGATCGATCACGCGACGCAGATGACACGCGTCAGGACGCAAAAAAGGCCGCCGGCTTACCCGCCGCGGCCTTCTGTCAAGCAGGTGGCCGGGTCATACCCAGCCACCATTTTACCGTCGCGCTTATCCTCGCAGATTCGCGGGAGGCTGATTCACCTGACGATCAACGCTCGGCTTCCGCGCTCATCACGTGCTCGCCAATTTCTTCGACGCTTTCCAGATAGCGCTGGGCGTCGAGCGCGGCCATACAGCCCGTGCCCGCGCTGGTGATCGCCTGACGATACACGTGATCCTGCACGTCGCCCGCCGCGAACACGCCAGGCACACTGGTTGCCGTGGCAAAACCGTTCAGGCCGCCCTTGGTGATGATGTAGCCGTTCTTCATCTCAAGCTGGCCTTCGAAAATATCCGTGTTCGGCTTGTGGCCGATCGCGACGAAGATGCCCTGCACCGCGATATCAGTGGTGTCGCCGGTTTTCGTGTTCTTGATACGCAGGCCGGTCACGCCGGACTGGTCGCCGGTCACTTCGTCGAGCGTGCTGTTCCACTTGATCTCGACCACGCCTTCCTTTTCTTTTGCCAGCAGACGGTCGATCAGGATCGGTTCGGCGCGGAACTTGTCGCGGCGATGGATCACCGTGACCTTCTTTGCGATACCGGCGAGGTAGAGGGCTTCCTCGACCGCGGTATTGCCGCCGCCGATCACGGCCACATGTTGTTGCTTGTAGAAGAAGCCGTCGCAGGTGGCGCAAGCCGACACGCCCTTGCCCATGAATGCTTCTTCGGACGGCAGGCCGAGATACTGCGCCGATGCGCCGGTCGAGATGATCAGCGAGTCGCAGGTGTATTCGCCCGCATCGCCGATCAGGCGAATCGGCTTTTCGTCCAGCTTGGCCGTGTGGATGTGGTCGAAAATGATTTCAGTGTTGAAGCGCTCGGCATGCTCCAGGAAGCGCCCCATCAGTTCCGGGCCTTGCACGCCGTGGGCGTCGGCAGGCCAGTTTTCGACGTCGGTCGTGGTCATCAGCTGGCCGCCCTGGGCGAGGCCCGTGACGAGCACCGGCGACAGGTTGGCGCGCGCCGCATAGACCGCTGCCGTATAGCCGGCGGGACCGGAACCGAGAATCAGAACTTTGGCGTGTTTCGTGGAAGTTGCGGGCATGATCGAAATCCTTTTACGGCGCCCGGCTCGCCCATGCGAGGCCGCGCGACTTGAACTGAAACTATAGATGGGTATCAGAGCGGCATTATAAAGGGCGGCACGCCGGCCTGCTCCATGAAGCTTTCCGATCGTCGCGATAGCCTTGCGGCGGGTCCTCGCCGCCTTCCGTGACGCCAATCGGCTAAGTTACCGTCATTTACAGCCTTGCGTGAGGCACTGCGTTTACAATAGGTCGCATCGATGGACCCGGCAGCCAGGATCGGGTCTGGAGCCGCCCACGGGCCGCTTCGGGCCGCGCCTGCGGCGGCAGATCGGCCACACAAGCAACAGGATCAATGGCAAAAGCTCCCTATTCCGCGAGCGCGCAGGCATTGCCGCACCGCATGTCGCGCCTTTTCACCGAAATCCGCTGGATCTTGCAGGTCGCGCTCGGCGTGTTCCTGCTCATGGCGCTCGTCAGCTACAGCCGGCACGATCCGAGCTGGACGCACGCCGCGCAGGTCGACCATATCGCCAACTGGGCGGGCCGCGTCGGCGCATGGACGTCCGACATCCTGCTGCTGCTGTTCGGGCTGTCCGCCTACTGGTGGATCGTGCTGCTCGGCCGTCATATCTCCGCCAATTACCGCCGTATTACCCGCCACGAGGAACTGCAGGAAGACACGCCGCGCGATGCCGGCTGGCTTGCGGACGCCTTCGCATTCATGCTGGTGTTGCTTGCGTGCGACGGTATCGAAGCGTTGCGCATGTGGTCGCTGAAAGTGCAACTGCCGCGTGCGCCGGGCGGCGTGGTCGGCGAAGCGGTCGCGCGCGGTATCTCGCATGCGCTGGGCTTCACGGGCGGCACCTTGGCGCTGCTGGTCGTGCTCGGCATCGGCTTGTCGCTGTATTTCCGGTTCTCGTGGCTGTCGGTGTCGGAAAAGGTCGGCGAATCGATCATCTCGGCTGTCACGTTCGCCAAGCTGCGCCGCGAGGCCGGCCGCGACCGGAAACTGGGCGAAGCCGCCGCGGTGAAGCGCGAAGGCAAGGTCGAAAAGGGTCGTGTGCGGATCGAGGAGCACGAGCCGGTCATGATCGTGCCACCGGTCGTGACACCCGCCAAATCGGAGCGCGTCGAGAAAGAGCGGCAAGTGCCGCTGTTTACCGACCTGCCGGGCGATTCCACCTTGCCGCCCATCTCGCTGCTCGACGCGGCGCCGGCCGCGCAGGAAACCATCTCCGCCGACACGCTGGAATTCACCTCGCGTCTGATCGAGAAAAAGCTCAAGGACTTCGGCGTCGAAGTGAGCGTGGTTGCCGCGTATCCGGGGCCGGTCGTCACGCGTTACGAAATCGAGCCGGCCACCGGCGTGAAGGGCAGTCAGATCGTCGGTCTGGCGAAGGACCTGGCGCGCTCGCTGTCGCTGGTGTCGATTCGCGTGGTCGAGACGATTCCGGGCAAGAATTTCATGGCGCTGGAGTTGCCGAACCAGCGCCGTCAGACCGTCAGTCTCTCGGAGATTCTCGGCTCGGCGGTTTATGCGGACGCGGCTTCGCCGCTCACCATGGGCCTCGGCAAGGACATCGGCGGCAAGCCGGTGTGCGCCGACCTCGCGAAAATGCCGCACTTGCTGGTGGCCGGTACGACCGGCTCGGGCAAGTCGGTGGGCATCAACGCGATGATCCTGTCGCTGCTCTACAAGGCGAGCGCCGAGCAGGTCCGTATGATCCTGATCGATCCGAAGATGCTCGAAATGAGCGTCTACGAGGGCATTCCGCATCTGCTGTGTCCGGTGGTCACGGACATGCGCCAGGCGGGTCACGCGCTGAATTGGGCGGTGGCTGAAATGGAGCGCCGCTACAAGCTGATGAGCAAGCTCGGTGTGCGCAACCTCGCCGGCTACAACAACAAGATCGACGAAGCCACGAAGCGCGAAGAGAAGCTGCCGAATCCGTTCAGCCTGACGCCGGACGATCCGGAACCGCTCACGCGTTTGCCGAACATCGTGGTCGTGATCGACGAATTGGCCGACCTGATGATGGTGGTCGGCAAGAAGGTCGAGGAACTGATCGCGCGGATTGCGCAGAAGGCGCGCGCGGCGGGCATCCATCTGATTCTGGCAACGCAGCGCCCGTCGGTCGACGTGATTACCGGCCTGATCAAGGCCAACGTGCCGACGCGCATGGCGTTCCAGGTGTCGTCGAAGATCGACTCGCGCACGATTCTCGACCAGCAGGGCGCGGAATCGTTGCTCGGCATGGGCGACATGTTGTACCTGCCGCCGGGCAGCGGTTTGCCGGTGCGTGTGCACGGTGCGTTCGTGTCGGACGAAGAAGTGCACCGCGTGGTCGACAAGCTCAAGGAGCAGGGTGAGCCGAACTATATCGAGGGCATTCTCGAAGGCGGCGTGACGGGCGAGGGCGACGAAGGCTCGGCTGGCGCCGGCGGCGGCTCGGGCGATGGCGAGGCCGACCCGTTATACGACCAGGCGGTCGACGTGGTGCTCAAGAACCGCCGCGCGTCGATCTCGCTGGTGCAGCGGCATCTACGCATCGGCTATAACCGCGCGGCGCGCCTGCTCGAGCAGATGGAGAACTCAGGTGTGGTGTCGGCAATGTCGTCTAACGGCAACCGCGAGATTCTGGCGCCGGCACGGGAAGCGGAATAGCCGGTTCATATGGCGATGGCGGCGAATCATCCGTGAGGGCCGTACGCCGGTCCTCCACATAAGCCCAGCACACGAGTCCCGCACATAAGCTCTGTTTAAGGCTTCTTGCTTAAGCTACGACCTCGAGGCTGAGGGTTCGTCCCTCGGCGGCGCGGCGCAAGCCAGCCGCCAAGATCAGGCGGACGCGGCGCTCAACGCCCGCCGCCATGACCGCTCGACAAATTCAATCAAGGGAGAAAAACACCATGCAACTATTCGCGCAGCAGCACGCTCGACAGAGTGCTCAACCGGGCCGTTTCGGCCAACTCGCGCGCACGATCGCACGTGGCGTCGGCAGCGTGGCGATTGGCGTGTCGCTGCTCGTTGCGTCGCAGGCATTCGCGAGCGGCACCGAGCAACTGAAGGCGTTCGTCGCGCAGGTGCATTCCGCGCGCGGCACTTTTGTGCAGCAGGAAGTGCGCGCGCCGAGCAAGGCGCAGACCGCGAGCGGTGTGCTGCCCACAGCGGGCAAGACCGGCACGTCTAGCGGCACGTTCACCTTCGCGCGTCCCGGCAAGTTCATCTGGCAATACGAGAAACCCTATGCGCAATTGCTGCAAGCCGATGGCGACAAGCTCTACGTGTACGACAAGGACCTGAATCAGGTGACGGTGCGCAGCCTCGGCGGCGCACTCGGCGCGAGCCCGGCGGCGATTCTGTTTGGCAGCAACGACCTGGACAAGAATTTCACGCTGCGCGACGCGGGCGTGAAGGCCGGCATCGACTGGCTCGAGCTGACGCCTAAGGCGAAAGACACGCAGTTTCAGCGCGTCGGCATCGGCTTCAAGGACGGCAATCTTGAGGCGATGGAACTGCACGATGTGTTCGGCAATGTGACACTGCTGACCTTCTCGAACATTCAGAAGAATCCGCCGCTGCCGGCTGATGCATTCAAGTTCACGGTGCCAAAGGACGCGGACGTGATCAACGGTTAAACCGGCGATTGGCGTTTCCTGAATGGCAGAAAGCCGCGCATCTGGCGCGGCTTTTTTATTGCAGATCGATCGCGGACCGTCTGCTCGCGTCAGACGCGCTATTTGTCCGTTTCAGGACGCGCCGCCGGGGTCGCGCGGAAGCGCCGCTTACTCATCCACTTCCAACACTTGCGCCGGATGCGCCGCCTTCATATCGTCGATAAACGCTTCAACGATATCCGTTCGATGCTGCCGGGCGCGCGTGACCATATGGAACGCCACCCGATATCGCATCTGGGCCGGATTCAACGCGGCCAGCAAGCCCTGTTTGACGAACGGCGCCGCGAAATGTCCCGGCAAATAGCCGAGATGATGCCCTGAGAGCACCAGCATCGCGACCGCTTCCATGTTGTCGGCGACGGCGGTGACGTTTTGCGGCGTGGTCGAACTTTCAGCTTCGGGCAGCGGATAGCTGCGCCATGCCCATTCGTGAGCCGCGGCTTCGGCGGGCGGCACCTCGCCGGCTGAAGCGAACAGCGGATGCCCCTTGGCGCAATAGGCGAACTGATCTTCGGCGAACACCTCGGTGTACTCGAGCGACGGCACACGGTGCCAGAAATAGCCGATGCCGACCTGAATCCGGCCATTCAGCAGCAATTCCTCGAGCTCGCCCGGCGAGCGCACCAGAATCGAAAACCGCACCGACTGATCACGCGCCCGAAACCGGCCGATCGCGTCGCTGATACGCGCGCTTGCCGACACCGGTGTGTGGCCGATCATGCCGATATCGAGCGTGCCGACCAGCTTGCGG
This sequence comes from Paraburkholderia sp. BGA-UO-ETr-F12, assembly GCF_059567945.1. Classification (NCBI taxonomy): domain Bacteria; kingdom Pseudomonadati; phylum Pseudomonadota; class Betaproteobacteria; order Burkholderiales; family Burkholderiaceae; genus Paraburkholderia; species Paraburkholderia sp. BGA-UO-ETr-F12. The sequence continues at coordinate 164,945 of NZ_JCAQOZ010000012.1, forward strand.
CCGACGTTGCGCGCCTGCATGCCGAAGGTATCGACGGCTGATAGCAGCGCGCGGGCTGCGTCGATGAATTGCTCGCCGCGCGCGGTCAGGCTGAAGCCGCCGCGGCCGCGCTCGCACAGACGGTAGCCGAGGCGTGTTTCCAGCGTGGCGAGTTGCGTGCTGATGGTCGACTGGCCGACATTCAGCGTGGCTTGGGCCGGCGAGACGCCGCCGGCGTCGACGATGGCGAGGAAAACGCGGATCAGCCGCAGGTCGAGATCGGTGAGTTGAGAGAACATACGTCAGGATACATCGCTACGAATCAATGTGAAGTTTATTCTGTTCGTATTTTAACTTGCGTGAAACTGCTCAAGAATCGAGATTCGCCCGGCGAGGTGCGCTTTTCGTATTGATCCCTCGGCCGGTTGCACAAATTTGCTCCTTGCTTCCTTTTCATTGCCGAGACACGATGAATACTTCCTCCTTCATTTCTCCCGAGGCCGGTGAACGGCCGCAGCCGCTGTCCGGCAACGCCATGCCCCGTTGCGGCGGCATTGCCACGATGATGCGGCTGCCGAACGTCGGTTCGTCCGAAGGGTTCGACGCCTGCTTCGTCGGCGTGCCGTTCGATCTCGGCACCTCGAACCGTACCGGCGCGCGCTTCGGGCCGCGCCAGATTCGCAGCGAATCGGTGCTGCTGCGCCCGTACAACATGGCGACCCGCGCCGCGCCGTTCGATTCGCTGCGCGTGGCCGATCTCGGCGATGTCGCGATCAATCCGTACAACCTGCACGATTCGATCAAGCGCATCGAAACCGCGTACGACGAAATCCTCCAGCACAACTGCAAGCCGATCACGCTGGGCGGCGACCATACGATCGCGCTGCCGATCCTGCGCGCGATTCATCGCAAGCACGGCAAGGTCGGTCTGATTCACGTCGACGCGCATGCGGACGTCAACGACACGATGATGGGCGAGAAGATCGCGCACGGCACGCCGTTCCGCCGCGCGGTGGAAGAAGGCCTGCTCGACTGCGACCGCGTTGTGCAGATCGGTCTGCGCGGCACGGGCTATGCGGCGGAAGACTTCGACTGGTGCCGCGACCAGGGCTTTGAAGTGGTCCAGGCCGAGGCGTGCTGGAACCAGTCGCTGGTCCCGCTGATGGCGCGTGTGCGTGAACGCATGGGCGATGGTCCGGTATACATCACCTTCGATATCGACGGGATCGATCCGGCGTTCGCGCCGGGTACGGGCACGCCGGAAATCGCCGGTTTGACGGTGCCGCAGGCGTTGGAGATCATCCGCGGCTCGCACGGGTTGAATATCGTCGGCTGCGATCTGGTTGAGGTGGCGCCGCCGTACGATCCGTTTGGCACGACCGCGCTGCTCGGCGCGAATCTCGCCTTCGAATTGCTGTGCGTGCTGCCAGGCGTCGAGTATCGGGCGTCGAAGCGATGAATCGCGGGCCGCACTGATCGGGTGCTGACCGCGCCCAAGTAGAAAAGGCCTGCATTTGCAGGCCTTTTCCGTATTGCGAGGATACTTGCGAGACTCAGGCGTACGCGGTTTTCCGAGCCGATACCAGCGCCAGATAACACACCGCGCCGATCGCCAGCGAGGGCAAGGTCGCACCCAGGTTCGGCAGCCACTGGTTGATTACCTGATACGCCACGATCCCGATCGCCCACGCCGCGAACGCGCTCAGATGCCAGCCACCGGAGAAGCCATAACGGCCGCGCAGGTCGCCGAGCACGGCGGCTTCGATGCGACGCTTGCGTACGATGAAGTGATCCACCAGCATCACGCCGAACAGCGGTGCGAACACGGAGCCGATCAGCAACAGGAAGTTCTGATACTTCGCCATCGGCACGAGCAGGGCGATCGCCGTGCACAACGCGCCAAATGCCGCCGACAACAGCGGCACGCTGCCGCGCGTCCAGAACGTGCCGGTCGACACCGCTGCCGAGTGGATGTCGGCGAATGCGTTGTCCACTTCGTCGATCAGGATCAGCAGCAGGGCGAGACCGCCGCCCGCTTGAGCCAGCGCGCCGGTCAGCAGCGCATCGCCACCGCCTGCCGCGAGGCCGTAGATCGCGCCGAGCGCGTAGAACCAGATATTCGCAATGCCGTAACCGAGCAGCGTGCCGCGGAACGTCTCACCGGGGCGTCGGCCGAAGCGGCTGTAGTCGGCGATCAGCGGCAGCCACGAGAGCGGCATCGCGACCACCAGATCGATCGCGCCGCCGAACGACATCTCGCCGGTGCCGGGACGGCGCATCAGCGCGGCCAGATCGTGCCTCGCCAGCAGATTCCACGACAGCCACGCGGCGCCCGCCAGCAGCAGCCAGATGCCCCACGTGCGCAGAAACCGGCGCACGAACGACAGCGGGCCGCTAATGGCCAGCAGCGTGGCGAGCAAACCGAAGATCACGGTCCAGATCAGCGGCATCGAGAAACCGAAGGCCTGCTTGGCGAGTGCATCGGCGGAATCGCGCATCACGATCACTTCGAACGAGCCCCAGCCGACCAGTTGCACCGCGTTCAGCACGGCAGGCACCGAGGCGCCGCGCACGCCGAGCGTCGGCCGCAGCGACGACATGGCCGCAAGGCCCGTGTCCGTGCCGACCACGCCGGCCAGCGCCAGCAGAACGACACCGATCGCGCTGCCGATCAGGATGGCCAGCAACGCATGCGGCAGCGATAAACCCGGCACCAGCAGCGCGCCCGCCTGCGCAACCAGCAGGCCGATGCCGAGCGAGAACCAGAGTGCGAAAGCATCGCCGGTGCGGAACGCGCGGCGCGCGTCGGGCACCGGCGTGAGCGGTGCGTAGGTGGAACCGGCGTCGCCGGCGAGTGGATCTTGTGCCATCTGATCTTGTCCCTGTATCGACCGGAGTTGGCGCTTTAGCTGCCGACCAGAGTTCGCGTTCTAGCGCGTGACTCCGGTCCCTTTTAAAGCACTTACTCCGGTCTCATGCAACGTAGTTGATGTGAGTGGTGTGTCTGAATTCAGGTGCGATGCCGGTATTGCCGTTTAGGCCGCGCGCGATGATAGCCTGTCAGGCTGTCGGCGAGATTACCGCCTGGCCGGCGCGCCCATCGTCCGGGCGCCATGGCTGTCATAATGCAGGACGTTGCCCGCACGCCTCGCGTGCGGGCGTGGCTCACCGGCAGCACGCCGCCTTCACACGGACCGCGTCCGGAAAAGCCGAGATTATCCCTAAAACGCCATGTTTGAAGAAACCCGTGCCAATGTTCCGCTCGCTGAACGCCTGCGGCCCCGCAATATCGACGAAGTCATCGGCCAGAAGCATCTGCTCGGCCCGAACAAGCCGCTGCGGGTCGCCTTCGAATCCGGCGAAGCTCATTCGATGATCCTGTGGGGCCCGCCCGGCGTCGGCAAGACCACGCTCGCGCGGCTCATGGCCGACGCGTTTCACGCTGAGTTCATCGCGTTGTCCGCGGTGCTCTCAGGCGTGAAGGATATCCGCGAAGCCGTCGAAACCGCGCAGATTCATCGCGCGAACGGGCATCAGACGCTGGTGTTCGTCGACGAAGTGCATCGTTTTAATAAGAGCCAGCAGGACGCGTTTTTGCCGCACGTCGAGTCGGGGCTGTTCGTGTTCGTCGGCGCGACGACCGAGAATCCGTCGTTCGAGGTCAATAGCGCGTTGCTCTCGCGAGCCGCCGTCTATGTGCTGAAAAGCCTCACCGACGAAGAGCAGCGCGAACTGCTCGAGCGTGCGCAGCAAGAACTCGGCGGCCTTACGTTCACCGACGAAGCCCGTGACGCCCTGATCGGTTCCGCCGATGGCGACGGCCGCAAGCTCCTGAACAACCTGGAAATCGTCGCGCGCGCGGCGGCGCAGCAGAAGAGCACCGAAATCGACGGCGCCTTGCTCGGCAGCGCGCTCGCCGAGAACCTGCGTCGCTTCGACAAAGGCGGCGATGCGTTCTATGACCAGATCAGCGCGCTGCATAAATCGGTGCGCGGCAGCAGTCCGGACGGCGCGCTGTACTGGTTCTGCCGCATGCTCGACGGCGGCGCGGACCCGCGCTACCTCGCGCGCCGGATCGTGCGCATGGCGTGGGAAGACATCGGCCTCGCCGACCCGCGCGCGGCCCGTATCGCGCTCGACGCGTCCGAAACCTATGAACGTCTCGGTACGCCCGAAGGAGAGCTGGCGCTGGCGCAGGCGATCATTTATCTGGCGGTCGCGCCGAAGTCGAACGCCGGATACAACGCGTACAACGAGGCACGGCGGTTCGTGAGCAAGGACCAGTCGCGCGGCGTGCCGGTGCATCTGCGCAACGCGCCGACCAAGCTGATGAAAGAACTCGGTTATGGTCACGAATACCGCTATGCGCACGACGAACCCGATGCCTACGCGGCCGGCGAGACCTATCTGCCGGACAACATGCGCGACCCGCATTGGTACGAGCCGACGCCGCGCGGTCTTGAAGGCAAGATCGGCGACAAGATGGCGCGTCTGGCCGAGCTCGACGCGCAGTGGCGCAGTGAGAACAAGCCCAAAAAGGGCTGAGCGGTTTTGCTTGCGCTTTCATGCTGCGGTTTCATGCACTTTGCGCGGCTGTTCCGGCTGCCTTGTGGCCATTCCGCATGCCTTGACCATCTAACGCACCGGCCGCCGGCGCCGGTGCGCTAAAATCCCAGCTTCATATAACGAACACCAGCCCCATCCCATGCTCGACATCCAGTTGCTGCGCAAAGACCTCGACGGCGTCGCCAAACGCCTCGCCGACCGCGGCTATACCCTCGACGTGGCGGCCTTTACCGCGCTCGAAGCGGAACGCCGCGACACCCAGACCCGTACCGAAGAGATGCAGGCGCGCCGCAATACCTTGTCGAAGCAGATCGGCGGGATGAAAGGGCGGGGCGAGGACACCTCGGCGCTGATGGCCGAAGTGGGCGGTATCGGCGACGAAATGAAGGCGTCGGCGGCCAGGCTCGACGACATCCAGAAGCGTTTGTCCGACCTGCTGCTCGGCGTGCCGAACCTGGCGCACGAAAGCGTGCCGGTCGGTACGGACGAAGCCGGCAACGTTGAAGTGCGCCGCTGGGGCACGCCGCGCCAGTTCGATTTCGAGGTGAAGGATCACGTCGACATCGGCACGCCGCTTGGCCTCGACTTCGAAACCGGCGCGAAGCTGTCGGGTGCGCGCTTCACCTTGCTGCGCGGCCAGATTGCGCGTCTGCATCGCGCGCTGGCGCAGTTCATGATCGACACGCACACGCTGCACCATGGCTACACCGAGGTGTACACGCCGTACATCGTGAATCCGGAGATTCTGTACGGCACCGGCCAACTGCCGAAATTCGCCGACGACATGTTCCGCGTCGAGAAGGGCGGTGAAGAGAATACGGTCACCCAGTATCTGATCTCGACGTCGGAGATTTCGCTGACGAACACGGTGCGCGACAGCATCGTCGAAGCGGAAACGCTGCCGATCAAACTGACCGCGCATTCGCCGTGCTTCCGTTCGGAAGCGGGCTCGTATGGCCGCGACACGCGCGGCCTGATCCGCCAGCATCAGTTCGACAAGGTCGAGATGGTGCAGATCGTTGCGCCGGAAACGTCGTATGACGCGCTCGAGCAGATGGTCGGCCACGCGGAGACGATTCTGCAGAAGCTTGAATTGCCGTACCGCGTGATCACGCTGTGCACCGGCGATATGGGCTTCTCGGCTGCCAAGACGTACGACCTGGAAGTGTGGGTGCCCGCGCAGAACACCTATCGCGAGATTTCGAGCTGCTCGAATACGGAGTCGTTCCAGGCTCGCCGGATGCAGGCGCGTTTCCGCAATGCGCAGGGCAAGCCGGAGCTGGTGCATACGCTGAACGGCTCGGGTCTGGCGGTTGGCCGTACGCTGGTGGCCGTGCTCGAGAACTTCCAGAACGCGGATGGTTCGGTGACGGTGCCGGCGGCGCTGCGTCCTTACCTCGGTGGTGTGGAACGGCTGGAAGTGCCAGCGGCTTGATACGGTTGCCGAGTGCCAGGCTTCCTTGAAATTTTTTTGACGAGGGGCTTGGAAAGCGGATTCGGTTGTTCTATAATCTTTCTCTCCCAAGCAACGACCCGCTTGGATCTGACGAATTGGCCTCGTTGCCGGTGAGTTGGAAGACCCGGAAAGGTGGCAGAGTGGTCGAATGCGCTGGACTCGAAATCCAGTGTACCTTTAGGGGTACCGTGAGTTCGAATCTCACCCTTTCCGCCAAATTTAAAAACCCCGCAGAACGAAAGTTCTCGCGGGGTTTTTGCTTTGGGGGCGGCCAGGTTGGGCTATCCGAAAGACGTTGTATCGCCGCGTCGAGATGCGGCGACTGCAGCAAGCAATTCCATTGGTTTGTGCTCGTGCCGTACCTCCTGCCGGCTCCCGCCAGGCTCACGTACGCGCGTGCCCCCCCAAAATCTGCCCGACGTGCATCCATTTCGGCTCCCGCTGCGTAAATCCCGGCAAGGACGCGCACTCCCCGCCACACCCAACTAACCCACCGCGCGCGTCCAGGACCCGGAGACGCGCTCATGATCCATTCCGCACCGACCTCACCACTGCCGCGCGGCTCGCGGGTCGCGGTTGTCGGCGCCGGTATTTCGGGTTTGGCCAGTGCCTGGCTGCTGGCGCGCAACCATCGCGTCACGCTGTTCGAATCGGCCGGCTACGCGGGCGGCCACACCAATACCGTGGACGTCACGCTCGACGGTCACACCCATCCGGTCGATACGGGTTTCCTCGTTTTTAACGACCGCACCTATCCGAACCTGATCGCGTTGTTTGCCGAATTAGGCGTCGAGTCGCATCCGAGCGACATGACCTTCTCGGTCTCGCTCGACGAAGGCCAACTCGAATGGGCCGGCACCAGTCTGAACACCGTGTTCGCACAACGCCGCAACCTGTTCTCGCCGACCTTCATCGGCATGCTGCGCGACATCATGCGTTTCAACGGCAGCGCGCAGAGCAATCTGGAACTCGCGATAGAAACGCGCGCATCGATGGGCGAACTGCTGACGGCGGGTGGCTATGGCTCCGCATTCCAGCGCCACTACCTGCTGCCGATGGCCGCGGCAATCTGGTCGAGCGCGACCGCGGATATCCTCGCTTTTCCGGCCACCACCTTCCTGCGTTTTTGCCTGAACCACGCGCTGCTGCAGGTGAATCGGCGGCCGCAGTGGAAGACGGTGGTCGGCGGAGGGCGCGAGTACGTGCGGCGCATCGTCGGTGCGCTCGACGACGTTCGCGTCGATAGCGCGGTGCGAGGCGTACGGCGCGATGCCGATGGGGTCGACGTGTTCACCGACAAGGGCACGGAGCGCTTCGACGCGCTGGTGCTCGCCACCCATGCGCCGACCTCGCTGCGACTGCTTGGCAACGACGCGGATCAGGACGAACGCAGCGTGCTGGGCGCCGTACGCTATCAGCCGAATATCGCAGTGCTGCATACGGATACGAATCTGCTGCCGCGGCGTCAGCGCATATGGTCGGCGTGGAATTATCTGGGAAGCCGCGCACATGACGGCATGCATCCGGTGTGCGTCAGCTATCTGGTCAATCAGCTCCAGCCGCTGCCGTTCAAGACGCCGCTCGTCGTCACGCTCAATCCGGTGGCGCAGTTGGCGCCGGGCACCGAGCTGCGCCGCTTCGTCTACGACCATCCGCTGTTCGATCTGGCCGCCATCGATGCGCAGCACCGGCTGCCGTCGCTGCAAGGCAAGCACCGCACCTGGTTCGCCGGCGCGTGGACGGGCTACGGTTTTCACGAGGACGGTCTGAAATCGGCACTGCGCGTTGCCGCCGATTTCAATGTGTCGCCGGCATGGGCCAGGTTATGAATTCCACTGTTGTCGAAGCCGGGCTCGATCCGGCCGCCTGGCTGTTGACGGGCAAGGTGATCCACGAGCGCTTGCGGCCGAAGCGTCATCGCTTCTCGTATCCGGTGTTTTATGTGCGCTGCGATCTGGATCGTCTGGCGTCGCTCAATAGCGGCTGGTTCGGCGTCGACCGCTGGCGTCTGCTGAGCTTGTATCAGCGCGATCACGGCCCGCGCGATGGCAGCGATCTCGCCACATGGATGCGCGCGCAACTATCCGCGGCAGGCATCGACGAGGCGGACGGCAAGATCTGGCTGCAAGCGTTTCCGCGTGTGTTCGGCTATGCGTTCAACCCGGTTAGTTTCTGGTTTTGCCACGACCGCGATGAACATTTGCGCGCGCTGCTGGCGGAGGTGCGTAATACTTTCGGCGCCCGCCACTGCTATCTATTGAGCGCCGCGGGGAACGCGCCGATTACGCCCGAAACGGAACTCGAGTGCCGCAAAGTGCTGCACGTGTCGCCGTTTTGCCGCGTGGAGGGGCGCTACGCATTTCGCGTCCGGCAGACGCCTGACAGTGTGTCGGTCTCGATCGATTACAAGGACGCTGACGGACTTCTGATTCGCACCGCAGTAGGTGGCCGCTTAAAGCCTTTGACGCGCCCGGCGGCACTTGCCGCGTTGCTGCGTCAGCCCATGCTGACAGTCGGTGTCATCGCGCGAATTCATTGGCAAGCACTGCGTCTCGCCATCAAGAGAACGCCGTTCTACGGCAAGCAGCCCGCGCCGGGCCGCACGGCCGAGGCATCCACCGATCCCACCGCTGCCGGCCAGGCTCGACCGTCCGCCGCTGCGCGTCCCATTTCGTCCGATTGAGGAAATCCAGCCATGGCGCTTTCACGAACCCTAAGCGGACACCGAACCGTACCCGCGTCCGGCCGTCTGTTTCTATCGCTACTCGAGCGGATTCAGGTTGGGCACCTGGTGCTGATCACGCCCGACGGACAGCAGCGCGTATTCGGCGATTCGCATGCGGCGCCGGGTGCGCGTCTGGAATTGCGCGACTGGCGTGCGTGCGGCGCGATTCTGCGCAAAGGCGATATTGGCTTTGCCGACGCATGGCGCGCCTTCTGGGTGGATACGCCCGATCTGGCGGCTTTGCTGCGCGTGGCAATCCGCAACGAACGCGCGCTGCAACGCACGGTTTATGGCGGCTGGCTCGCACAACTCTGGTACGGGTTGCGTCATAAGCTGAGACCTAATACGCGCTCGGGCAGCCGGCGCAATATTCACGCGCACTACGACATCGGCAACGCGTTTTACGCGCAATGGCTGGACCCGACGTTCACGTACTCGAGCGCGGTGTTCGACGGCAATTTCCATCAATCGCTTGAAGACGCTCAGCACGCCAAGTATCAACGCATCATCGATACGCTCGGGTTACGCGAAGGCATGCGTGTTCTGGAAATCGGCTGCGGATGGGGCGCTTTTGCGATGCATGCGGCTCGTCAGGGCATTCATGTGCATGGCGTGACGATTTCCGCGGCGCAGCTCGAATTCGCCCAGAAACGTGCGCACGAGGAAGGCCTGAGCGAGCGCGTGCACCTCGAACTGCGGGACTACCGTACGCTGACCGGACAGTACGACGGCATTGTCTCGATCGAAATGTTCGAGGCCGTCGGCGAAAAATTCTGGCCGGCGTACTTCCGCATCCTGCGCGAACGTCTGCGGCCGGGCGCACGCGCGCTCGTGCAAACCATCACCATCGACGATTCGTACTTCGCCGCCTATCGGACGACGAGCGACTTTATTCGCGAGTTCATTTTCCCGGGCGGCATGCTGCCGAGTCCGCAGCATTTCATTGAAGCGGCCCGGCGCGGCAAACTCACGGCGCGCAAGTCGCTGGCCTTTGGGCGCGATTATGCGGAGACGCTGCGCCGCTGGCGCAGTGCGTTCGAGGCACGGCTCGATACGATCCAGAAGCAGGGTTTCGACGAGATTTTCGTGCGCACGTGGCGGCTCTATCTGGCCTACTGCGAAGCCGGTTTCGACGAAGGACGCACGGACGTGATGCAGTTCGTGCTCGCGTCGGCCGACTGACGTGCGCGCATTCGCGGCACTGATGCTGGTGCTGTGGGCGACTGCCGCCAACGCCGACTGGCTCGCTGACGTGCAGCCCGCGAAACTCGTGGGCGAGGGCGATTTCAGCGTGTTCGGCTTCAGGCTATACCGCGCACAAATGTGGAGCGAACGCCTACCCGTCGACTACGACGAACGCTTCGCGCTGCATATCATTTACGCTCGCGGCATCGGGCGCGAGCGATTCGTCGATACCGGGATGAGCGAAATCAGGCGTCTCGCGAATGCACCGATTCCGGCGGACACATTGGCGCGCTGGCGTGCGGACATGATGCAGACGCTGGTGGATGTCGGCCCAGGCGATCAGCTAAGCGCGATCTATTTGCCGGGCAAAGGCGTGCGCTTTTACGCAGGCGACCGGATGACCGGCGAGTTCGACGACCTCGCTTTCGCCCGCGCATTTTTCGGCATCTGGCTCGATCCGTCGACGCGCGCGCCGACGTTACGCAAACAGTTGCTCGGCGCGTCGCCATAGGACACAACGGCTACAGCAAAATGCCGGCGATTTGCAGCAGCAGAACAAGATTGAGCACCAGCACGGCGATTGCGCCGGCCACTGCGGCGATCGTGGTCGAGCGCCCGGTGGTCATGCTCGCGGGTAGCCCTCAAACCGGTTGTGGTGTACGTGTAGAACTGCGATTCGAGATACTCCTGATTCAGCGCGAAGTTCAGTATTTCCGGGTCGCTCGGCGCGCTCCGGGCAGAGGCGATTGAACCGGAGCCACTACCGCACGCACTGATCAGCGTCCCACCGACCAGACCCAGACCCAGTGCGCCGGCGTTGCGGAAAAACTGTCTGCGTTGCAGACGCCGTTCTATCCGGTGGTCAAATGCATCGATAAGTTATGCTGATTTATTGCTGGACTCCGAGCTGGCTATGCTCCTCAGATGGTTCGCTGCCAATCCCATGGATTCGCGACGCGCACGCGCGGAAAGCGGTTACGCAGGCGATGCACCAACGCAAATCGCGGACGCAAAAAGAGACCTCGTTCTTCCGGGAAGAACTAAACGATGCAGGGGGAAGAAAGCGAGTCATCAACGCCCTTACGGAGCGAATGGGCTACCCGGTGCAAAGCCCACAAAAGATTTCCGTGTGCGCTTGCAGAATGAGGCGGTCTCGCTCGGGGTAGCCGGTCCGTGAGCGGTTCCGGAGCAGGCACCTGAATGGCCACACCGAGCGGCTCGTGAACAGCCCCTGAAAATCGCTCGAAATCGTGCGGGAAGCCGCCCGCGATGCAGATTCAGCCCGGCTCGCGGAGGCCGTCCGGCGATCCTCTGTACAATTGGGCGTTCGTCATCATCGACCCACCTCGACCGAATTCATGGCCATTACCTACAAGACTCCCGACGACATCGCCAAGCTGCGCATCTCCGGCCGCCTCGCGGCCGACGTGTTGGCGATGATCGGCGAGCACGTCAAGGCCGGCGTCTCCACCGACGAGCTCGACGCGCTGTGCAACGACTACATTGTCAATACGCAAAAGTCTATTCCGGCAAATGTTGGTTATTTGGGATTTCCGAAGACGGTCTGCACGTCCGTCAACCAGGTGGTGTGCCACGGTATTCCCAATCGCAGCGAAATCCTGAAAGATGGCGACATCATCAATATCGACGTTGCGATTATCAAAGACGGCTATTTCGGCGACACCAGCCGCATGTATTGCGTCGGCCAGCCGAGCACGGTGGCGCGCCAGCTGATCGACACGACCTATGAAGCTATGCTGGCCGGTATCCGCGAGGTAAAGCCGGGCGCCACGCTGGGCGACGTCGGCTACGCGATCCAGAAAATCGCGCAGCGCGACGGCTTCTCGATCGTGCGCGACTACTGCGGCCACGGCATCGGCAAGGTCTACCACGAAGACCCGCAGGTGTTGCACTACGGTCAGCCGGGGCAGGGCGTGCGTCTGAAACCGGGCATGGTCTTTACGATCGAACCGATGATTAACGCGGGCCGTGCCGGCACCGCGGTGCAGCGCGACGGCTGGACGGTGGTCACCAAAGACCGCTCCCTGTCCGCGCAATGGGAACACATGATCGCCGTGACTGAAGACGGCTATGAGTTGCTGACGCCGTGGCCGGACGGCACCGGCACTTACGAAGCGCCCTGAACGCAGTGGCCGGCGAGCTTCGCGAGCCGGTTATCAAGGCGGTGGGCGGGTGAATGGCCGCGCAATCGGTGCGCGGCGCCAACGCCAGGGAGCGGCGCCACGGTCCGATCCAGTAAATAAGCATTTGACTCGCGCGCCGGTTCGGTTAAAGCTATGCGTTAGGGTTTCAAGGGGTTTTCGTCTGCATGAGTCCGTCATTGACCGTTCGCCGTATCGCCGCTGATCAGGGCGCCGTTTTCCGCGAACTCCGCACTGCGTCGTTGCGGGAGGCGCCCTATGCCTTCGGCGAAACGCTCGAGGACGCGTTGTCGGCGGATGCCGCCACGTTCGACGCCACCGCTGCCGAACACGCCGTTTCGTTTATCGCCACCAGTTTCATTCTCTATACCGAAGGCCATCCGGCCGGACTGATCGAAGCACATTTCGACGATACGGCGGCGCGCCGCGCGTTCGTCTGCGAGTTGTGGGTCGCGCCGGCCGTGCGTCATCTGCGCGGCGGCGAGTTGCTCGTCGACACCGCCAGCGCCTGGCTCGCCGGCGAAGGCGCGATGGAAATCTACGCGTGGGTCGCCGACGCCAACCGCAATGCAATGCGTTTTTACGAGGCGCTCGGCTTCGGTCCGACCGGCGAGCATCGGCGTGTCGCACGAGCGCCCGAGCAGGCCGAAAGCCTGCTGGTGCGCCACGTGCCGACCACGTCGCAGGTGTTTCAGCAGTGATCTCACGAGCGGCGCGTCAGCCTGCCGCTCACATCCCTTCCGCGTCGCCGCAGCGTTCATGGCCGGGTTCATGGCCAAATGAGCGCCCCAAGCGCGGCCTGAACGGCCGAGGCGTGGCTATGTCACGGGTATTCAGGCCGCGGGGGCGCGTTCTCCCGGCAAAAAAACTCGCTCCCCGCCTGTACGCCTGTAAAATACGCAAAATTTTTTGCCGAACGCTATGTCGCCCAAGAAATCGCCCTTTTTCGAACTCCGCAGCGGCTCTGTCGACACGCTCCTGTTTGTGGTCAAGACAACCGACCTCGATGCAATGCGCGCCGAACTGACCCGGCGCTTCGAGGCGACCCCCGAATTTTTCGCTAACGACGTCGTCGCGATCGACGTGCGTCGGCTCGCCGACAACGAACGCGTGCCGCTCGCCGACATCGCGCAACTGCTCGACAGCGTGCGCATGCGTCCGGTCGGCGTGGTCGCCAACGCTCAGCAGACGTGGGCGGCCGAATCCGCGCTGCCGCTGCTCGAAGCGCGCGACCGCCGCGGCGCCGCCGCAAAATCCGCTGACGAAGAAAGCGCCAATCCCGCTGTTGCGGCGCCGGTGGCCACCGCCGCGACCGCCACGCCGCCGGCCGATCTGTTTGCCGACGCCGGCGGGGCGCCGGAAAACGGCACCCCGGCCACGGCCGCCGCAGTCGAGCCGGCGCCCGCTGCCGAGCCCGTCCGTCTCGCCACCTCGTCGCAAACCATGGTGGTCGACAAGCCGCTGCGCTCAGGCCAGCGCATCTACGCAAAGGGCGATCTGGTCGTGCTCGGTCTGGTGAGCTACGGCGCGGAAGTCATCGCGGAAGGCAACATCCACATTTACGCGCCGCTGCGCGGCCGGGCACTGGCCGGCGTGCAGGGCAATCACGACGCGCGCATTTTCTGCACGTGTCTCGAACCGGAACTGATCTCGATCGCGGGCATCTATCGTACGACCGAGAACCCGCTGCCGGCCGATGTGCTCGGCAAGCCGGTGCAGATCTGGCTCGAAGAAGAAAAACTGATGATCGAACCACTGCGACTCACCTGATCGGCGTGGTGCGCACGCTGCCCTGAACCATCACGGCAGGCGGCGTTCCACGGCAAAGCGGGCCGCACATAATTGACGAATTTGACGAACACAAGGTAAGGGTAATGGCAAAAATCATTGTGGTGACTTCGGGCAAGGGTGGCGTGGGCAAGACGACCACGAGCGCGAGTTTTGCATCGGCCCTCGCTCTGCGGGGCAGCAAAACCGCCGTGATCGACTTCGACGTCGGCCTGCGTAACCTCGACCTCATCATGGGCTGCGAGCGCCGGGTGGTGTACGACCTGATCAACGTGATTCAGGGCGAAGCGAACCTCAACCAGGCGCTGATCAAGGACAAGAAGTGCGAGAACCTCTTTATTCTCCCGGCTTCGCAGACGCGCGACAAAGACGCGCTGACCATGGAAGGCGTCGAGAAGGTCATCAACGACCTGATCGCAATGGACTTCGAATTCATCGTCTGCGACTCGCCGGCCGGTATCGAATCGGGCGCACTGCTTGCCATGCATTTCGCCGACGAAGCGCTGATCGTGACGAATCCGGAAGTCTCCTCGGTGCGTGACTCGGACCGCATCCTCGGCATTCTGTCGTCGAAGACCAAGCGCGCGATCGAAGGCAAGGAGCCGATCAAGGAGCACCTGCTGATCACCCGCTACAACCCGAAGCGCGTCAGCGAGGGCGAAATGCTGTCGTTGACCGACATCCAGGAAATTCTGCGCATCGACCTGATCGGCGTGATTCCGGAATCGGAAGCGGTGCTGCACGCGTCGAACCAGGGGCTGCCGGCGGTCCACCTCGACGGTACCGACGTCGCCGAAGCCTATAAAGATGTCGTGTCGCGTTTCCTCGGCGAGCAGAAGTCGCTTCGCTTTACCGATTACCAGAAGCCAGGGCTGCTGCAGCGCCTCTTCGGCACCAAGTAAGGGGAGCGCACGTAATGTCGATTCTTTCGTTTTTGCTGGGCGAGAAGAAGAAATCCGCGTCGGTAGCGAAGGAACGCCTGCAGTTGATCATCGCGCACGAGCGCGCCGGCGGCCATGCGCCTGCCGATTACCTGCCTGCGTTGCAACGCGAACTGGTGGCCGTGATTTCAAAGTACGTGAAGATCTCCAACGACGATATTCGCGTGAGCCTGGAGCGCCAGGACGATCTTGAAGTGCTCGAGGTCAAGATTGAAATACCGCAGGCGGGTTCCGCGTAACGCGCTGCGCGCTCTGCTTCGTTGTGTCGATCTGACGTGACGGGATGGGGCGCGTAGACGCTGTCCTCCCGGTGGTGTCCTTCTGCTGTTCAATTAGACGCGCGGATGTGGGTTCTACGCGCCGTCTGCCTCTTTATCCTCTGTTTGCTGCCCGAACGCGCCGCGCCGTTGTGCATGGCCGCGTATGTCCGCACGTGGCTATGCCGTGCGGCGAAATAATCCGTTGCACTTCAGCGTGTGCCGTTACACGGCGGCAGTCAGCGCTTTTGATCCCTCGCGCATTAAACGGATAACGCCGGATTCGGTGTCCAACTACAGAGGGAAAACATGAACAAGACCTTTCGCTTGCTGATCGCCAACGCTGTGCTGATCGCCGCTGGTGCATCCGCCATCGCGTCCGCTTCGGCCGCAGAAGTCGTTGTGATCGCACCGTCCGCACCGCCGGCCGTGCGCTACGAAGCCGTGCCGGCGCCGCGCGTCGGCTACGTGTGGGATCACGGTCACTGGCGCTGGGATCACGGCCGCTATGTGTGGGTGGCGGGCCACTGGCAAGCCGAGCGTGTCGGCTTCCACTGGGTGCCGGGCCACTGGGTCCAGCACGGTCCGAACTATCGCTGGGTCGAAGGCCACTGGGCGGCTTAAGTCCCCAGACGCCAGCACTGTCCGGCACGGCGCGGTTGACCGCGTTCGTGCCGTTCTCTCCAGTTTGACGACTCAGGCGCCGCGCTCGCCTGCGTTTCTCAGGAACACGTGATGAAAAAGAATCTGCTTCTGATCGCCGCATTGGCGGTCGTGCTGGCCGGCTGCGTAGTGGTGCCGGCGCGGCCAGTTTATGTGCACGCGCCGGGGGTGGTTGTTTACTGACGCGGGGCGCCGTCTTCAGCACGAGTACCGTCGTCGGTCTCATCGGCGACTGCGGCCTCGGGCGCCTCGACTTCGGGAACTTCCGGCACCGGTGCTGGGGCGGGCTGTGGCAGCGGCGCCATATAGCGTTCCGCCAGCGACTCGTACAACGGCGGTGCGAGCAAACGCGATACGCGGCTCGCGATCAACGCGGTGGCCATCAGCGAGATCACCAGCGCATGACCATCGATCATCTCCATCACGATCACGAATGAGGTGATCGGCGACTGCGTGACGGCCGCCAGATAGCCCACCATCGCGAGGGCGATCAGCATGGGCAATTGCATCGAGCCGAACACCATGTGCAGCAGATTGCCGAAGCCCGCGCCGATCGACAGCGACGGCGCGAAGATCCCGCCTGGAATACCCGGCAGATAAGAGCCGACCATCGAGATCATCTTCAGGAACGGATAGAACACCGACAGGTGCTCGTGTCCGTCGAGCAATCCGCGCGCTTCCGCGTAGCCGCTGCCGAAGGTCGTGCCGCCGGAGACGAGGCCGACCACTGCGATCAGGAAGCCGCACAACGCGGCGAATGCGACCGGCCGCTCGCCGTGCAACTGACGCAGCGGCGCGGGAATCCAGCGTGCGGTGTTCAGCAGCAGCCAGCCGAACACGCCGCCCGCAATCCCGGTGACGATTGCCGTGAGCACGACGGCTACCGCCAGCAGATCGGGGAAATGCGCGCCGATCTGAATGGTGCCGAAATAGGTGTAATTGCCGTTCAGGCCGAGCGCGATCACACCGGCAATGATGATCGCCGTGATTAGCACGCCGCTCGCGCGGGCTTCGAAGCTGCGGGTGAGCTCTTCGATTGCGAACACGATGCCTGCCAGCGGCGTATTAAATGCCGCGGACAAGCCCGCTGCCGCGCCCGCGAGCACCAGTTGCCGTTCGATCAGCGCATTCGAGCGCGGGTAGAGCCGCCGCAGGTTGAACATCAGTGCCGCGCCGACCTGCACGGTGGGTCCTTCGCGGCCGATCGTGAAGCCGCCGAGAATGGCCAGAAACGATACGGCGATCTTGCCGAACAGAATCCGGAACGACAGCAGCCGTGCGCCGTATTCGCCGGGCCTGGCATGCAGGGTGGCGATGACTTGAGGAATACCGCTGCCTTCGGCGCCGCGAAAGAACTTGCGCGTGAGCCAGACAGCGAGCGCGGCGACCGCGGGCGTGACGATCAACGGCGCCCACACGTGCTGATGCTGCATGGCGCGAAATGCGCCGTAGCCCCAGTCGATTAGCCTCGCATACAGAACCGCCACCAGACCGACCGCGATCGCGCCGAGCCAGAAGACGCCGTATTGTCGCCACAGGCGTCTGGCGCGACGCACGATGCTGGAAGAGCGCGGAGGGAAAGCCCGGGACATGACGGATGTGCTGGCGCAAAGGGTGGATTATAAAGCGTGCCGCATCGACGAACGCTATGAAGGCGATCTGAAAATATGTAAAGAACATATTTGTAAGTTTTCCAGCGTAACGGTCTGTATTGATGACCGGATTGCGCCCTGTAGCGTTTAGCAAAGATTATTCCCATCGTCGGCTAAAATAGTTTGACGTTCGAACAACTAACAGGTCCTCAATGAAACGAGTTCTTATCGTCAAGGTCACTTCACTCGGCGATATCGTGCAGGCGTTGCCGGTCGTTGCCGACATTAAACGCGCTTTTCCCGGCGTTGCAGTAGATTGGGCGGCTGACGAAGCATTCGCCGAAGTGGTGCATTGGAGCGAAAGCGTGGACCGCGTGCTTTGCGCCCCGCTGCGCCGCTTCAAGAAGGCGCGCCGCTGGAGCGATTTCAAGGCGATCGCGACGTCGATCGCCGAATTGCGTGCCTACCGCTACGATTTCATCATCGACATTCACGGGGTGTACAAGAGCGCGATCATCGCCTTTCTGGCTCGCTCGTCTAAACGTATTGGCTATCAGTCCCGGGATCTGGGAGAGCGCGGCGCTGCATTTGCCTACACCGGGCGTTTCGGTCCCAGGCCGTCCTGCGATGCATGGCATGGCATGCGCATCAGCGCGGGTGAGGCGCTCGGCTATGAGGTCGAGGGACCGCCGGCCTACAATCTGCGCCTGCCCACACCGGCCGGGCTGCCGTTCGCGGCTAGCGGCGCCCCGGTCGCGGCGCTCTTTCATGCCACCTCCAAAGACGACAAGAAGTGGCCGCTGTCCCATTGGGGGGCGGTCGGGCGTGAGTTGGTGCAGCGTGGCTTTCAGGTGGTGTTGCCGTGGGGCTCGGAACGCGAGCGTGCCGAGGCGGAGCAGATCGCGTCACAGGTGCCGGGCTCGACCGTCCTGCCGAAACTGAGCGTGACCGAAATCGCGCAGATGATCGACGGCTGCGCGCTGGTGGTCGGGGCCGATACGGGGCTCGTTCATCTGGCGCATGCATTGCAGAAGCGCACAGTCATGATTTTTGTGGCGACTTCGCCGGCGCATTGCGGCATCGGCGCGCCTTTCCGCTCGATTTCGATCGGTGACGGCCGGTCAGTCCCAGCGGTCGCCGAGGTGCTGAAGGCGATCGATTACGTGCAGGGCGAATCGCACCCCGTTGCCATGCAGCACGGATCAGCCGCGGCCTGAGCGTAATTTCGCCGCGCTTTTGCGCAATCGTTTGGCAAATCGTTCGGTCAAAAGAAAAGAGGCGCGACGCACAGTCGCCCAATCAAACGAGCGCTGCCACGGAACGCCTCCGAAAAACGCCCGCGTCGGGGAACTACGGGCGAAGAGGAATCACTTCAATGAACAAACTGACTCAGACACCGGGCGACCACCTCGGGTGATCGACCCAGTCCTAAACAGACCGCCGGCCGGCGGTCGAGTTCAATCACGCATTCATTGAGGCATGCCGCGCGCGTGCGGTGAGATTCGTCGGCCGCTTACCAGTGTCCCGATGCCGGTCTTTGACGACCGCGCTCTGCACCTGGACCAACCATTGCGCATTACATACCTGTTAAATCTGTCGCTTTTCGTAGGGCGCCTAATTGGCTGTCCGCGCGGTTTCGCGCGCGGTTGCCGGCCTGGTTACGGCACGTGAAGCGCCGATTCAATACTCGCCGTCCGAGTTCCGGTCCGCGCGTCCGCCACGGACAAGGCTTGCACGTGGCTCGCATATCCAACCCAGTATAGGTGCTGTTTTCCTCTGATGTGAATCTGTTCACGCGATGGCTTGGCGCAGCCGGATTTAGGGGCGCAAACGTGTAACACCCACGTGATCTTCCCTTACAAATGGCAACGGTCGCGGGAGGCAGGGTCGTGTTCAATCGAGTCATTCGGGGTTTCGGCTCGAATGAATCTGACTCGAAGGAGAACAATATGAAACGCTTAATCCTGACCCTGATCGCAGGCACGCTGCTGGCAACGGCGCTTGGGGGCTGCATCGTTGCACCGGCGCCGGGCTATTACTACGGCGGCGGCTACTACCATCACGGCTACTACTACCGGTAATGGCTTGCGGCCCGGATTGGGCCAGACGCAGCACATGATCGTGACGGCTGCCGCTCACCGGCATCGGCGAGGGCAGCCGTTCAACGGCTTCTTTGGATGAGTTCAGACGCAGGCCGCGTTCGACCGGCCATGGCGCGCGGGCACTGGCACTGGCGCCGGTATGGTCGACTGCTCAGGCAAGCAGCATTTCAAAAGCAATCACTGCGGTAATCGCGGCTGCGTTCGCGGCGAGCGCTTCCACAACGATGCCCTTCCACGTCGCGGGACGAAAGCGCAAAGCCAGCAGCAGCGAACATAGCAGCGCCAGCGCGATGATCATCACGATATCCGCGTTGTGAAGGTGAATATTCATCAGAGCCTCCCTGCTTGCCTTAGGGTTATTTATTTCGAGTATAGGCAAGTCAAAAAGACGCGCAAGGCAGGGAATTTACCCAGCGCGTCTTCGCTCCCGTTACATCAAGTGCGCATCGCGCGTCTCGCGCATGCTTAGCACGCCGAGCATGCTGACGGCCGCCGCAATCGACACATACGCGCCCACCCAGGGCAGCCCGCCGTGCGCGGCCAGCACCTGTGCGATATACGGCGCGACGGACGCACCGAGAATCCCGCCGAGGTTGTACGACACGCCTGCACCGGTATAGCGCACGTTGGTCGGAAACAGTTCCGGCAGCAGCGCGCCCATCGGGGCGAAAGTCACCCCCATCAGGAACAGCTCGATCACGAGGAACAGCAGCACCAGCGGCGTCTGCCCGCTGCCGAGCAACGGCGCCATCGTGAAGCCCGACAGGATCGCCGCGACGATGCCGACGATCAGCACCGGTTTGCGGCCATAACGGTCGCTCGCCCAGGCCGACAGCGGCGTGGCGAGCGCCATGAACACGACCGCGATGCACAGCATGCCGAGGAAAGTCGGCCGCGGAATATGCAGCACCGACACGCCGTACGACAGCGAAAACGTGGTGGCGTTGTAGAACAGCGTGTAGCAGACCACCATGGCGAGCGCGCCGAGCAGAGTCGGCATCCAGTGCTGCGAGAGCAGGGTGGCGATCGGCACCTTCACGCGCTCCTCGCGCTCGATGGCTGCCTGGAAGGCCGGCGTCTCGGCGATCTTCAGGCGCACGTACAAGCCGAGCGCAACCAGCACCGCGCTGACGAGGAACGGCACGCGCCAGCCCCAGCTGCGGAATTGCTCGTCGCTCAATGACAGGGCCAACGCGAAGAACAGGCCGTTGGACGCCAGAAAACCGATCGACGGCCCGAGTTGCGGAAACATCCCGAACCAGCCGCGTTTGCCGGCCGGCGCGTTCTCCGTGGCGAGCAGCGCCGCGCCGCCCCATTCGCCCCCAAGGCCGATACCCTGGCCGAAGCGCAAGATGCACAGCAGGATCGGCGCAAGGCTGCCGATCGAGTCGTAGCCGGGCACGAATCCGATAAGCGTGGTCGATACCCCCATCACCAGAAGCGAAGCCACCAGGGTCGATTTACGGCCGATCCGGTCGCCGAAGTGACCGAACAGGAACGAGCCGATCGGGCGCGCGACGAACGCAATGCCGAACGTGACGAAAGCCGATAAAGCCTGGGCCGTCGCCGAGCCGTGCGGGAAAAATACCGGCCCGATGACGAGCGCCGCGGCGGTTGCGTAGACGTAGAAATCGTAGAACTCGATCGCGGTGCCGATGAAGCTCGCGAAGATGATCCGCGCGCTGCTGTTCTGCCCGCTCGAATGGGGCTGGGCCGCGGAAATCGGCGAAGTGGACATGCAGGGTCTCCGAGTGTCGTGATGCCGTTGGACGCCGTACTTTTATGTGCGGGCGGCGCGTGATCAGCCGGCATGTTTGTTTAGGTTCGTGCGCTTCGGCGCGTCTTGCTGGCGGTTGAAGCCATGCCCGGCGCGGGCGACGATGCGACAGCTTACAACGGCAGCAGTGAGCCGTCAGCGTCGTTCGTATGTCAGGCAGGCGGCCTGCGCGGGTCGCGCGGCGGTGCTGCAATCGGGCGCGCGCCGCACCAACGGGTAAGCGGGCGGCGCGCGCCATGCCGGAGGGATCCGGCTTGGGGAATCGGAAAATTATAGCGAGCGGGCGCACAACGGAGCAAGGCAGGGTGAGGCCGGTCTCGCGTCCTGCCGCTTTCGCTGCGTCGGCGCTGCGTTTACTCGATGGTTTGCGCTTGCGGCGAGGCGAACTCGCGCAACTGGAATTTGCCGTTGTCGTTGAAGAGCCAGTCCTCGAACAGTTCGAGCTGCCCGCGGCCATTCAGCAATGCGCCAGGTGGTTGCGGCAGCGGCGAGGCGCGCCGCAAGGTGGCGAGCGCGGTGCTCTCGGCTTCGTCGTCGCCATTGGTGCGATACACCGACGACTGCAGCACCTGGCCATTGCGATCCACCGTGAACGACACCACCACCAGCGAGCGCAGCATGGCTTGCGGTGTGCCGTGCAGCACATAGGACGGACTGCGCTCGATGATGCGTCTGGCGACCGCGCTGCGGTATTGATCGAGCGTCGCGCTATTGACGGCGGCGGCCGGCGTGATGACGAGCGGCCGATCGGGCGGTGTGATGGTGCAGCCCGCCATGACCGCAAGCACCAGCGTCGACGCCACGGTCAAAACGGATACCGACATCGCCCGATGCGCCTGCAATAGCGATCCGCCGACGCGGCAAGCGCAGGGCCCGGTCAAGCGGCGAAGGTGACGCATACCGATGAGCATCGTTGTGGAAAGCATTGGGACAGGGTCTAACTTGATGGTAGTCAAAAAGCGCCAGGATGCAATTGTCGTTCGCCCTGTATGCCGGTCCGGTGCCCCGCAGTCCGGTTCGCCTACGCGGTACGCGTGGTGTTCTTTCCATTGCCTTTCTGTCGTCTGCATGAGCGCATTCAGTCTGATGCGATCCGCCTGACATAAGCCGTGTTTGATCAACGAGTGTTAATACCGATCCACACACAGCAGGAGTTCTAAGAGTTTTCCTATGGTGACGACAACCTCACGTCAATAGCGTGGGCCCGACCATCTGGCGAAGCGCCGCGGCGCGGTCACGAGTCGCGCGCGGCCGGCGCTTGTGCGAGCCGATCGGCCCCGTCCACCCCGACAACGAGGTATCGTTTGGAACACACTTCCTTTGCGCTGACGCGCACGCAATCCCGCACCCTGGCGCATGCCGCCGCAGGCCCCAATCTCTGTGCCGTCTACCGGATCGACGGCTGTCCCGACATCGAGCGGCTTTCCGCTGCCGTGACACAGCTGGTGGCGCACTGCCGGCCGCTTGCGTACCGGCTCGTCGACACCGAACAGGGCACGCACTGGGTCATCCGCCGCGATGTGCGAGCACAACTGAACGTGATCGATCTCGACCGGCGTGACGAGTGTGACGAAGCCGCTGCGCTGTCGTTGATCGACGGCCTGTGCGCGCGTCGCTTCCGGCTGGACGCCGGGCTGCCGTGGGCGTTCACGCTGCTGCGCGCCGGCACCCAGAGTTACCTCGTGTTCGCCTGCCATCCTGCTCTGCTCGACCGTTTTTCGCTGAGGCCGTTGTTCGATGTGCTTTCGCGGATCTATCGCGGCACAGCGCCGCTCGCACCGCTCGGCATCGATCAGCAAGGCCTGCTCGACGCCGAGCGTGAGCTCCTCGCGAATGACCGTTTGCAGACCGGCCTCGATTTCTGGATTGGCCAACTGGGCGACGTTTCGTTCGAATGGCACGCGCCGCGCACGCAAAATGCGCTCGCCGACAGCAGCTTTACGCTGCGCCTCGATGCGCGGACAGGCGCCGCTTTGCGCAGTGAGGCTCATACGCTCGGCGTCGCCCCCGATCTGCTGATCAAACTGTGCGTTCACGTGCTGCTGCGCCGCATGACCGGCAGCCGCGCGGTGCTTACCGCGCATCACCAGCGCGGCCGCTGTCAACGCGACGAGACGATCGGTTTCGACGAACGGCGGCGCTTCCTGAAGACCGACTTCGACGACACGATGACGCTGCGGCAGTTTCTACGGCACGCGGCGGCGCGCGCCGAGATGGCGGATTTTCACGCCGAACTTCCGGCGTTTGAGGTGCTGCACGACATCGAGCGGCGCGAACCGGGTTTCGTGCGCGCGACCAACGTGGTGTGCGAAACCGACAGCTTGCCCTACGACGCACTCGTGCTCGGCACCTTGTCCGCGACCTTGCTGGCGCCGTACTCGCGCCGTTTCTCGCACGAGGACATCGGCGTCTACCTCGACCTGCGCGAAGATCGCGTTGCACGTGCACAGCCGCTATCCCCAGGAACTCGACGGCCTGCGTCTCGCGTTCGGGCATCTGACGGCGCTGCTCGGGCGCGTCGGCGAGAGTCTCGGGCAGAGGGTCGATGCGATCGATCTGTATACGCCGGTGTTGCGGCGCCATTGCGCGGCGTGGTCCGATGGCGGTTCGCTTGCCGCACCCGCGCGGGACGTGGTCGATCTGTTCGCGCAGGCGGCTCGCGAGCACGCCGCGCGTCCCGCGGTCAGCGGCTCGGACGCTGCGTTCACCTACGCGCAACTGGCGCTCGCCGCCGAACGCGTGAGCGCAGCCCTGGCCGCGCTTGAACCGCACGCGCCGAATGCGCCAAATGCCGTGAATGCCCCGAATGCGCCGGACACGGCTGATGGACGGGACGCGTTGATCGGCATCTGCATTTCGCGTGGCGCGAGCATCGTTCCGGCCATGCTCGGCGTGCTCACCCATGGCGCGGGCTACCTGCCGCTCGACCCGCAGATGCCGGATGAGCGCTTGCGCTACATCGTCAAGGATGCGCAACTGCGCGCCGTGATTGTCGATGCGGCAACCCATGAGCGTTTGAGCGCGCTGGTCGATTGCGCGCTATACCGGATCGACGATCTGCTAAAAGGCCCGGCGGCCGGGTTGGCCGGATCGGCTTTCGCGCGAGGCGCGCCGCTCGATCCGCAACGCACCGCCTACGTGATCTACACCTCGGGCACGACGGGCAAACCCAAGGGCGTGGTCATCGAGCGCGGCATGCTGGCGCATCTGATCGCCTCGCTGACGGGCCGCTACCGGCGTGACGCGAGCACGCGCTGGCTGCAGTTCGCATCCGTCAATTTCGACGCCAGCGTGCTGGAGATTTTCAATCCGCTGACGCACGGCGGCCATCTGATCGTCGCGCCCGAGGCGGTGCGCACCGATGCCGACGCACTGTCCGCCTTCCTCGACGCCGAACGCATCACGCATGCGTTCCTGCCGCCGGCGATTCTGAAGCTGCTGCCGCGGCGCGCGCTGCCGCATCTGGACACGATTCTCTGCGGCGGTGAAGCGAGCGACGACGAGACGATCCGCTTCTGGTCCGGCATGCTGCGCCTGTCGAACATCTACGGCCCGACCGAGACCACCGTGATGGCGACCGAAAACACCTTCGACGGCGACAAGCCCGCCAATCAACTGGGCCATCCGCTGCCCGGCTATCAGATTCATCTGCTCGATGAGGAAGGCGAAGCGGTGCCGCTCGGCGGCATCGGCGAGATCTGCATTGGCGGCGCGGCGGTTGCGCGTGGCTATCTGCTGCGGCCCGAACTAACCGGGCAGAAATTTCGGGCGAATCCGTTCGGCCCGGGACGTCTCTACCGCTCCGGCGACCTCGGCCGTTTTCAGCCGGATGGCGCGATCGAATTTCTCGGGCGCAGCGATTTTCAGGTGAAGATTCGCGGCTACCGGATCGAACTGGGCGAAATCGAGGCCAGCATCGTCGAACAACCGGAGGTGCGTAGCGCCTACGTCGGCACCTGCGAACGGCAGGGTGGGACGGCCCTCGTGGCCTGGTATGCAGGGGCCGCGCTGGAGCCGGCGGTGCTGCGAAGTCGTCTTGCGCAACGACTCGCGCATTACATGGTGCCGGCCTTTCTGCTGCCGGTCGAGGCGCTGCCCTTGACGCTCAACGGCAAGATCGACCGCAGCAGATTGCCGGCGCCGCAAGCCGGTCCGGCCGACTCCGCGAAGCGCGCTTTCGACGCTTTCGAACTGGCCGTGCAAGCGATCTGGTCGGAGGTGCTGGGCGTGCCGCTCGACAGCGTCGGGGAGGACAGCCACTTCTTCCACCTGGGCGGCCACTCGCTGCTTGCCACGCTCGTGTGCAATCGTGTCAGCGCGAGCCTGTCCGCACCCGTCAAGCTGAAGACGCTGTTCGAGCATCCGCAGTTCGACGCCTTTTGCACAAGCGCGCGGCAGGGCGTCGAAGCGGGCACCGCGCTGCCGCCGCTCGCCGCGCAAGCAGGTCCGCCCACGTCCGCGCCCGTGGCTAGCCGGCTCGTGCGGATGATGCACACCCGCGCGCTCGGCAAGCCTGCAGATAACGCGTACAACATCGTGATGCGGGTGGACTTCGACGGCGCAGCGAATCCGCTGCGCTTGCACCAGGCACTCGTCGGCGTATTCGCGCATAACCCGATCTTCACCGCGAGCTTCGCGGAACGCGGTGGACAGTTGTGGCTGCTCCCGGGCACTTCCGCCAAACTGACGAATTCGCCCGCGCCTATTTCCGTTGCTTTGGAGACCTGCGATGCCGGCGCGATCGAAGCGTATGCCGACGCCATGCGCGCAGTGAATTTGCCGCTCGACCGTGCGCCGTTGTGGCGTGCGCAATTGCTCATGTCCCCGCAAGAAAGCCGCACTACGTTGCTGCTCTGCATTCATCACGCGATTTTCGACGGCTGGTCGTTCAAACTGTTGCTCGACGAACTGACGTTGCGCTACGAAGGCCGGCCGGTTTCAGAAGAGCGGCTCTCGTGGTTCGACCACGGTCGCTGGGCGCAGCAATTAGTGCAATCGCCGCGTTTTGCCGCCGCGCGTGAGTACTGGACACGCAAGCTCGATGCGCTTGCCTTGCGCACCGAATTGCCGTTCGACGCATTGCAGCGCGAACCGAACGCCAACCGCTCGTTGGCGCTACATATACGGCCGGCCCAGATGCGGCGCCTGAAGCAGATTGCCGATGCGCACGACATGACGTTGCCGCCTCTGCTATTCGCGTTGTATCTTGTCTGGCTGTGGCGCGTGAGCGGCCAGCAGCAACTGGCCTGTGCCTATCCGTATGCGGGCCGCGATGTTCCGGGCAGCGAGCAGATCTACGGCATGTTCGTGTCGATGACCGTGCTGGTGCAGCGCATCGACACGCGGCAAGGGTTCGGCGAACTGGCGCGCGCGGTGCAACGGCAGATGCTCGACGACCGCGATCATCTGCTCGCCACGCCTTACGACACGGACAACGACCAGCTCGGCGCGCTCAACACGATCTTCAGTCTGCAAAACGGCATTGAGCTGAACGGCCACATCGGCGGAGCGGCTTATTACGCTGAGGAACGCCCTCCGCTGACGTCGAAAGCGGACCTGTCGGCGATTTTCTATGTGCGGCCCGACGGCGGGCTGGACGGGCGCCTGGAATATGACAGTTCGGTGCTGCATGAGGGTTCGGTTGAGCGGATGGCGGAAGTGTTCATGACGCTTTGCGATGCCGCTGCTCGTCAGCCTGACACGCCGGTCGGCCAACTTGCCTATCTGAGTGATGCGCAACATGCGCGGTGTTTGAGCTTCACGTGCGGCGAGCCGCTGCCCGATGCAGCGCAGTCGATCCCGGCGCGTTTCGCCGAGGTGGTCGCGGCACACGCATCGCGCGTTGCCGTGCGCTGTGGCGAGCAGCAGCTCAGCTATCGTGAACTCGACGCGCTCAGCGATGCTATCGCTCACGGCTTGGCAGCCCGCATGCCGGCCGGTGCGCGGATCGGTTTGAGCATGCAGAAGAGCGTCCTGCTGGTGGCTGCCGTGCTGGGCACGCTCAAGGCCGGTTGCGCGTATGTGCCGCTCGACCCGGCCTATCCCGCCGAACGCCTGCGCTACTTCGTCGAAAACTGTTCGGTCGATACAGTGCTCGCCGACGAACCGAGCCGCCTCGCGCTGGAGGCCGCCGGCCTCGGCGAATTGCACCAGATCGCCCCGGCGCTGCTGGCGAAGCAGGTGGGGCAGCCGCACCGGCCGCAGGCTGTGGTTCCCGAGACGCTCGCTTATGTGATCCACACGTCGGGCTCGACCGGCAAGCCGAAGGGTGTGCTGGTCGAACATCACAGCGTGGTTCGAATGGTGGCCGCCGCGAGTCGCGCGCTCGGCTATATGCCGGGTAGCATCAGCACCCTGGCGGCGTCCACCAATTTCGACGCAAGCGTGCTCGATCTGTTTCTCGCGCTGCTGCACGGCGGCACGCTCATCGTGCTGCCGGAGCAGGCGCGCCGCGATCCGCGCCTGTTGCACAGCCTGCTGAAAGCGGAGCGTGTCACGCATGCGTCGCTTGCACCGGTCGTGGTGCAAAGCCTGCCGCGCGAGCCGCTGCCCGATCTGCAACTGCTTGGATTCGGCGGCGATACGCTGGACGAACCGAGCGCTGCCTGGTGGAGTGAACACACGCGGCTATTCAGCCTGTACGGCCCCACCGAAATCACCGTGATGGCCTCGTGCGGACAAGTCTTGCCGGGCGGCCCGAGCCGCATCATCGGCAAGCCGCTGCCGGGTTACCGGCTCTATCTGCTGAATGCGCAACGGCAACTGGCGCCGCCCGGCACGGTCGGCGAAATCTATATCGGCGGCGAAAATCTGGCGCGCGGCTACATCAACCAGTCGGCCATGACGATGGAGCGGTTCGTGGTCGATCCGTTTCGCGATGCACCGTACGCGCTGATGTACCGGACGGGCGACCTCGGCCGTTTTCTCTCCGACGGCACGATCGAATACCTTGGCCGCAACGACGAGCAGGTCAAGCTGCGCGGTTTTCGCATCGAACTCGGCGAGATCGAGAATTGCATCGCGGCCGCGCCCGGTGTCGCGCATGCCGCGTGTCGCGTGTGGGGCGAAGGTGACGCGCGCTATCTGGCCGCGTACTACGTCGGCGTTGCCGGATCGGACGAAGACGGTGCGGTGCCCGATGAAGACACGCTGCGCCGCCATGTGTCGCAGGCGCTGCCCGACTACATGGTGCCGGCGTGTTTCATCCGGCTGGACGCGCTGCCGGCGTCGCCGAACGGCAAACACGATCGCAAGGCGTTGCCCGCGCCCCCACGTGCAGGCGGTACGCCGCCACGCGAAGGCGTCGAGCGTTGCATCGCCGAGATCTGGCAGACGCTGCTGCGTGTTTCCGGCATCGGCCGCGACGACAGCTTCTTCCGACTCGGCGGCAATTCGATTCTGGCCGTGCGGATGCAGGCGCAATTGCGCGATACGCTCGGCATCGACTTCACGATGGCTGCGTTCTACCGTTCGCCGACCATCGCGACGCTCGCGCACGGCGGTCACGAGGACATGATCGAGCGCGCGATTGCCGATGCGTCGGCACCGTTCGTTGTCGAACACGCCGCGCCCGCTTGCTCTGACGCAGCCAGGCCGGCGCCGATTCGCACGATGCTGCTGACCGGCGCGAGCGGTTTCCTCGGCATTTACCTGCTGCACGCGTTGTGCGTCCGGATCGACAAGGTGATTTGCCTGCAACGCTGCGCGAGCGCTGATGCCGGACGAGCTGTGTTGGAGGAGAAGGCGCGCGAGGCGGGGCTGGCGATCGACTTCAGCCGCGTCGAGGTGATTCCTGCCGATCTTGCCGCGCCGCAGCTCGGGCTCGACACATCGCGCTGGCGGCAACTCGCGGTGGAGGTCGACACGATCCTGCACTGCGGCGCATTCGTCCATCACCTGCATAGCTACGAGGCGATGAAGGCTGCGAATGTCGGCGGCACCGAGGCTTTGCTGCGGC
This sequence comes from Paraburkholderia sp. BGA-UO-ETr-F12, assembly GCF_059567945.1. NCBI lineage: Bacteria > Pseudomonadati > Pseudomonadota > Betaproteobacteria > Burkholderiales > Burkholderiaceae > Paraburkholderia > Paraburkholderia sp. BGA-UO-ETr-F12. The sequence continues at coordinate 194,095 of NZ_JCAQOZ010000012.1, forward strand.
TCGCGCTGACTCAGCGGCAAAAGCCGTTCTGTTTTGTCTCGACGCTGTCGGTTGGCGAGATGCTGGAGGGAGCCGTGCGCATCGACGAGCAGGTGAGCAACGCGCGCCCGTTGCTGGATAACGGCTATCTGCTGACGAAATGGGTGGGCGAACAACGGGTCGCGGAATGCGCACGCCGCTTCGGCTTGCCGGCGCTCATTGCACGACCCGGCAATATCACCGGCGACAGCCGCACCGGTTTTAGCAATTTCGCGCGCAACCATTTCTGGCTGTTCACCCAGGGCTGCTTGCAACTCGGTGCCTATCCGGAAACGGCGCGGGAAGTCGAAATGATGCCGGTCGATCAGCTCGCGAACGCGCTGACGGCAATGGTGTTGCACCCGCGTGCCGGCATCCGCGTGGCGAACCTGAACAATCCGTTCGCCCTGTCCCTGCGTCAGTGGTTTGCTGTGCTCGCTGCTTGTGGCTTGCATGCCGCAGCACAGGCGCCGGCAGACTGGCAGCGGCGTCTGGCGGGTCTCGATGCGTCGAACGGTTTGGCGCTGATTCGCGACTTCTATACCGGTGACCTTTCCGGCGCACCGTTGCCGGTCGAGCAGATCGACACGTTGACCGAACTGGCGCGGCACGGCGTGGCGTTGACAACCGACTACGGCGCGATGATCCGGCTTTACATCGGCTATCTGCGCGACGCGGGCTTTCTTACCCCGTTACCGGAGACGGTGGCGTTGTAACAGGCTGAAATATGACCGGATTTCTCTTCGGCTAAAACGAGCCTACACTTCGATGGCCTCTTTCGAGAGGCATCGGTGGAAGTCTTTCATTTGGCCCGCTTCGCGCGGGCTTTCTTTTTTGCGCGGTGCTTTGCGCAGTCGATCAGTCCGGTCACGAAAACAAAAAAGGCGAACTCGTTGATGAGTTCGCCTTTGTTTTGGTGCCGCGCCTTACCGTTACATTACTTCAACGCTGCGCGTGCGGCCTTGACCGCGGCCAGCACCTGCTCCGGCGCCGTGCCGCCCGGATGGTTGCGGCTGGCCACCGAACCTTCGAGCGTCAGATACGAAAACACGTCTTGGCCGATCAGGTGCGCGACGTTCGGCAGTTCCTGGCGCATTTCTTCCAGCGTCAGGTCGGCCAGATCGCAGCCGCGATCGGCGCACACGCGAACCGCCAGCGCCACGGCTTCGTGCGCGTCGCGGAACGGCAGGCCGCGCTTGACGAGGTAATCGGCGAGATCGGTGGCCGTGGAGAAGCCTTGCAACGCGGCGTCGCGCATGGCTTGCGGCTTCACCGAGATGCCCGCGACCATTTCAGCGAAGATGCGCAGCGTGTCCGCAACCGTATCGACGGTGTCGAACAGCGGTTCCTTATCTTCCTGGTTGTCCTTGTTGTAGGCGAGCGGCTGGCCTTTCATCAACGTGAGCAGCGCGATCAGATGACCGTTCACGCGGCCCGTCTTGCCACGCGCGAGTTCGGGCACGTCCGGGTTCTTCTTCTGCGGCATGATCGACGAGCCGGTGCAGAAACGGTCGGCCAGATCGATGAAGCCGACGCGCGGACTCATCCACAAAACCAGTTCTTCCGAGAAGCGCGACACGTGCGTCATCACCAGCGCCGACGCTGCCGTGAATTCGATCGCGAAGTCACGATCGGACACCGCATCCAGCGAGTTTGCGCAGATGCCGTCGAAGCCCAAGGTCTTCGCCACCGCATGACGGTCGATCGGATAGCTGGTGCCGGCGAGCGCCGCCGCACCCAACGGCAGGCGATTCACACGCTTGCGGCAATCGATCATGCGTTCGGCGTCGCGCGAAAACATTTCGACGTAGGCCAGCAGGTGATGGCCGAAGGTGACCGGCTGCGCCACCTGCAAGTGCGTGAAGCCGGGCATGATGGTCGAGGCGTTCTTCTCCGCCATGTCGAGCAGGGCCGTGCGCAGTTCCGTCAGCAGCCCGCCGATGCGGTCGATCTCGCCACGCAGCCACAGGCGGATGTCGGTCGCGACCTGATCGTTGCGCGAGCGGCCCGTGTGCAGGCGCTTGCCGGCATCGCCGATCAGCGCGGTCAGGCGTGCTTCGATGTTCAGGTGGACGTCTTCCAGATCGAGTTGCCACTCGAACTCGCCTCGCTCGATTTCACCCTTGATCTGCGCCATGCCGCGTTGGATCGCGGCGAGGTCGTCGGCGGCGATGATCTTCTGCGCGGCCAGCATCGAGGCGTGCGCGAGCGACCCTTCGATATCGACGAGCGCCAGACGCTTGTCGAAGAAAACCGACGACGTGTAGCGTTTGACGAGCTCCGACATCGGCTCCGAGAAGCGAGCCGACCAGGCTTCGCCTTTTTTGTGCAGTTGGGACGTCATGGTGTTGGGCTTTGAACGAGGTGAGGACGCTGACGGCGTTCGCGTACAGGGCGGGCGCCATCGGGATGAGCGAAAGACCGGGATTTTAACACCGGCGGACCGCGCCAAAGACGCCGCCCGCCCAGGCGCTGCTCAGGCAATAGCGCCGCTATTCCCGCACCAGCACCACCAGCTTCAGATCCTCGCGATGCGCGGGCTTGAAGGTGATCTGGTCGTAGACGATACGGCCGTCGCGCGGATGGTTGAATTCGCGCCGGCCGCCTTCCCGGCCGCCGACGTCTTGCGACGCCCAGAAACGCGCAAACGCGTCGCTGGCGGCGGTGAGCGAGTCGATCAGCCCACGGGTGGGCGCGTCGTTCAGATGGCGAATCGAGTCGGCGCGGAATTCGGCGGCGAGGCGTCGCGCGCGCGTTTCCCAGTCGGCGATCAGTTCGCGGGCGGCCGGTTCGGTGAAGGTGTAGCGCAGCAGATTGCGGTCGTGGGTGCCGTCCAGCCAGCCGACGAACAGGTCGGCGGCGCGCGCGTTCCACGCCAGCGCGTTCCACTGGCGGTCGAGCACGTAAGCCGGGGCGTTCACGAGCTGCACGGTTTCGAGCAGGGTGGCGGGGGCATCGGCGGCGGCCGGATCGGGCTCGGCTGGGTCGCGCTGCGCGGCCAGTTCGAACAGATACGCCCGCTCGGCGCGCGACAGTTGCAATGCCACGGCGATTCGCGCCAGCGCCTCGGCGGAAGCGGAGACCGGGCGGCCCTGTTCGATCCACGTGTACCAGGTCGGACTGACGCCGCATAGTTGCGCGACTTCCTCGCGCCGCAGGCCGGGGGTGCGGCGGCGCGGGCCGGGCGGCAGGCCGAGCGCTTGCGGCGTGAGCCGTTCACGGTGGGCGCGGATGAAATCGCCGAGTGCGCGGGCAGGCGTGGCGTCGAGTGGCGGCGGCTGGTCGGCGGAGGGCGGCGTGGTCATTCTTGTCGGGCTGCGCTTGGAGGAAGCGGGGTGGTGTCGGGGTTGTGCTGGGATTGTGCCGGGGTAGTGTTATTGATACCAGAATAATTGCTTAACTTGTACTGGTACACGACCGGTTCTATTGTAACGGTAACGGTTGGAACGACCCAGCGCCGTTCAGACCCATCCGGCCCACGCCCAACCAACCCCCACATAGACAACGGGAGTCTTCCATGAAGCATCACGATCAGGTCGCCGACGCCTTCGGCTCGACCGCCGCCGCGTATTTGACGAGTCAGACGCATGCCACCGGCGCCGACCTGCAGACGCTGGCCGAATCGATCGCGGCGACGCCGGGCGCCCGGGTGCTCGACATGGGCTGCGGCGCGGGTCACGCGAGTTTCGCGGTGGCGCCGCATGCAAAGGAAGTGGTCGCGTACGACATCGCGCCGCAAATGCTGGCGACGGTCGACGGCGCGGCGAAGGAGCGCGGCCTTGCCAACATTCGCACGCAGCAGGGCGCCGCGGAAACGCTGCCGTTCGACGACCATTCGTTCGACTGGATCATCAGCCGGATGAGCGCGCACCACTGGCACGACGTGCCGCTCGCGCTGGCCGAAGTGCGCCGCGTGTTGAAGCCAGGCGGCAAGGTGCTGTTCATCGACATCGCCGGCGCCGATCATCCGCTGCTCGACACGCATATTCAGGCGGTCGAAGTATTGCGCGATGGCTCGCACATCCGCGACTACCGCGCCGACGAATGGATTGCGTTTTTCGAAGCGGCCGGTTTCAAGGCATCGATTCGTGAGCGTTGGCGCATCGCGATCGAGTTCAGTTCGTGGGTGGCGCGCATGCGCACGCCGGAGCCGCGCGTGGTGGCGATTCGCTCGTTGTGGAGCAATTCGCCCGACGAGGTGCGCCAGTATTTCGAGGTGCAGGAAGATGGTTCGTTCAAGCTCGACGCGCTGATGGTCGAGGCGCAGTAGGCGGCAGGCAACGAGGTGCAGCGAGCCACGCTAAAAGAAAACGGCGGAATGCCGAAACCGACATTCCGCCGTAGTGCAGCGAGTCAATTCAAGCCAACGCAGCGAGGTGCAACACGCCGCACCTTCGCCACGCGGCAACCGGCAACCGTTAGCCGGTATTGCGCAAGCCCGCCGCGATCCCGTTGATGGTCAGGTGAATCCCGCGCCGCACGCGCGCGTTGGTGTCCCCCGCACGGTGACGTTTGAGCAACTCGACCTGCAAGTGATTGAGCGGGTCGAGATACGGGAAGCGGTTCTTGATCGAACGCGCGAGCAGCGGATTCTCCGCGAGCCGTTCGCTCTTGCCGGTGATCTCCGACAGCACCTTCGAGGTCCGCTCCCATTCCGCGACGATCCGCTCGAACACGTGCTTGCGCAGCTTCTTGTCCGTCACGAGCTGCGCGTAGCGCGAGGCCACCGCGAGGTCGGTCTTTGCCAGCACCATGTCCATATTGGAGAGCAGGTTCGAGAAGAACGGCCAGGTCTTGTGCATCTTCTTGAGCAGCGCAAGGCGGCGGGCGCGCTCGGCGTCGCTCGGCGCACTGTCCAGATGCGCGGCCACCGCGCTGCCGAAACCGTACCAGCCGGTCAGCAACAAACGGCATTGGCCCCATGAGAAGCCCCACGGAATCGCGCGCAGGTCTTCGATCTTGCGTTGCTTCGGGTCCTGCAGTTTGCGCGAAGCCGGACGGCTGCCGATGTTCAACTCGGCGATCTCCGAGATCGGCGTCGACTCGAAGAAATACTCCTTGAAGCCCGGCGTTTCGTAGACCAGCGCGCGATACGACGCCATCGCCGCGTCGGACAACTGCTGCATGGTCTCTTCGAAGGCCGGCAGTTGTGCGGGCGCAATCCCGTGCGGCAACAACGAAGCTTCAAGCGTCGCGGCCACGACCGTTTCCAGATTGCGCCGGCCGATTTCCGGATTGCCGAACTTGCTGGCGATCACTTCGCCCTGTTCGGTCAAACGGATCTGGCCGTCGACGGTGCCCGGCGGCTGCGACAGAATCGCCTGATACGTCGGGCCACCGCCACGGCCAACCGTGCCGCCCCGGCCGTGGAACAGGCGCAGCGTCACGCCGCGTTGATTGAACAGCGACACCAGCGCCAGCTCGGCGCGATACAGCTCCCAGTTCGACGTCAGGAAGCCGCCGTCCTTGTTGCTGTCCGAATAGCCGAGCATCACTTCCTGTTCGTTGCCCTGGTGTTCGATCAAGGCATCCATGCCCGGCAGCGCGATCAGATCGCGCATGATGTGCGGCGCGTTGCGCAAGTCGGGGATCGTCTCGAACAGCGGAATCACCATCAAGCCTGCTCTCGCCGGATCGTTCGCGTCGCCCAAACGTCCTTGCAGCAGGCCGGTTTCCTTTTGCAGCAACATGACTTCGACCAGATCGCTGACGGTCTCCGTGTGCGAAATGATGTAGTTGCGCACTGCGCGCAGGCCGAACTTTTCACGCGTGACGCGCGCTTCCTCGAGCACGCCGAGTTCGCTCTTCACGAGATCGGAGTACTCGGTGTAGGGCAGACGCAGCGGGCGCGGCTGCGAAAGCTCGGCGAGCAGCACCTTGAGCTTGTCTTCTTCGGCGAGCGACGCGTAGTCGTTTTCGACGCCCGCGCGCTTCAGCAACTCGGCGACCACGGCTTCATGGATGTCCGAGCTTTGGCGCAAGTCGATGCTCGCCAGATGGAAGCCGAATACTTCGGCGGCACGCGCGAGCGGCGACAGGCGCGGTGCGGCGAGCGGCGCGCCATGATGCGCGGCCAGCGAATCGATCAGCACGTGCAGGTCGCGCACGAAATCGGCGGAATCGTCATACGGTATTGCACGTATCGGCGCCGCGCCGCGGCCGGCGCTGCGCACCGGCACGCTGCCTTCGCCCAGGCGCACTCGGGCGCTAGCCGCGAGCCGTGTGTACATGCCGATCAATGCGCGGCGGTACGGTTCGTCGGTGCGGTGCGGCGACTGATCGGGCGAAGCGGCGGCGAGTGCTTTGAGCTCATCGCTCGCGCCGGCCAGCAGGTTCGACACCGACAACTCGGCGCCGAGCTTGTGCACCTGCTCCATGTAGTGCTCGAAGATCACCGCGGCCTGGCGGGTAATCGCGTTCTCGAGCGTTTCGGCCGTGACGTTCGGATTGCCGTCGCGGTCGCCGCCGATCCAGCTGCCCATCTGGAAGAACGGCGGCAGGCGGGCGTCGATACCGTGTTCGGTGAGCGCTTCTTCGATATCGGCGTAGAGCGCCGGGATTTCTTCGAGGAAGGTGGCGCGATAGTACGACAGCGCGTTCTCGATTTCGTCGGCCACGGAGAGGCGCGAATCACGCAGCATGCGCGTTTGCCACAGCGACGTGACGCGGGCGCGCAGCATCGCTTCGTTATGCGCGCGCTCGCGGTCGGTCAACGGCTGATCGCGTTCGGCCAAGAGCCGCGCGACGTCGTGCTGTGCGTCGAGAATGCTCTTGCGCTGCACTTCGGTGGGGTGCGCGGTCAGGACCGGCACGATCAGCGCTTCGTTGAAGAACTGCTGCAGAACCGGCGTCGCGGCGGCGCCCGCGGCGACCAGCCGTTCGAGCGTATGCGCCATGGTGCCCGGTTGCGAGGTCGAGCCGGCCAGCGCGTGAATCCGGTGACGGCGATTGCGGTGGCGGTCTTCGGCGATATTCGCAAGGTGCGAAAAGTAGCTGAACGCGCGCACCACGCTGACCGTTTGCTCCGGGCTCAGCGAGCGCAGTTTCTTGTCGAGCGTCTGGGCGGCGGCGTTGTCGTCTTCACGGCGAAAACGCACGGCGGTCTGACGGATCGTTTCCACGACGTCGAACACCGCGTCGCCTTCCTGTTCACGCAGCACGTCGCCGAGCAGGCGTCCCAGATAGCGGATGTCCTGAAACAGCGGATGATCCTTGTCTTCGCGCGTGCGGGCGCTGCTTTTCGGCGCGGGCGCGGGCACGGCCGCGTCCTGCGAAACGGCTTGCAGCTTGGGCGCTTTCGCGGCTTGCGCTACCTTTTCTGTCTTGACGTCCTTCACCGCTTTATTGGCCTTCGCGGAGGTTTTGGCGGACCTGGCGGTTTTGGCGACGTTGGCAGGCTGGCTTGTCTTGCCGGCTTTGCCGGCGCGTTTGGCCGGGGTGGACTGGGCAGCCGTGGCGGCGGAGACGGAAGCGGAAGCAGAAGCGGCGGCGTCGGCCGCTTGAGCGTTGGGCGATGCAGTGTTGCGGCGGGCAGGGCGCGCCGATCCGGAAGACGTCACGATGGGTTTCCTCAGGGAAGCCAGGGTCTGTTGAGTGATGAACTGCTACTGCGGAACTGCGTATGAGTTGCAACGTGAACTGCGCGAAACCAGTACGAAGCGGTATGCGGCCGATGGCCGCCGATGACAACACGCCGGAGAGGGAGCCGCGAGCATTTGCACAAAGCGCACGAGATGCCTGGCCTGTCTGCCGGGCACGTTGCGCCGCATTGCATCATCCCGCATGCCGCGCTCCGGTGCGCGAACGACCGTGCTTGAACAGGCAGGGATGGGGCAGGCGCGCTGCGCCGAGGCCCGTCTCCTCCATCGATACCGCGCCGGCACGGCGCTCCGCTGTGCCTTGAGACACAAGGGCGCGTGCTAACATTGATTGTTATTACACCCCGTCATTCAATCAGCAAGCTAATGAACACCGAGACGTTTTCTACGCCACCCCACACGCTTGTGATTGCGTCGCGAGAAAGCCGCCTTGCCATGTGGCAGGCGGAGCATGTGCGATGTGCGCTGCACAAATTATATCCATCTTGTGACGTAAAAATCCTCGGAATGACGACACGTGGCGATCAAATTCTGGATCGCACTTTGTCGAAGGTTGGTGGTAAGGGCCTTTTCGTCAAGGAACTGGAAGCGGCGCTGGCCGACGGCCGCGCCGATCTGGCCGTGCATTCGCTCAAAGACGTGCCGATGGAGCTGCCTGAGGGCTTTGCACTGTCCACCATCATGGAGCGCGAAGATCCGCGCGACGCGCTGGTTTCCAACCAATACGACTCGCTTGCCGCATTGCCGGCAGGGGCGGTGGTCGGCACGTCCAGCTTGCGCCGCGAGGCCATGCTGCGCATGCGTTATCCGCATCTCGTAGTGCGCCCGTTGCGCGGCAATCTCGACACCCGCCTCGCGAAACTCGATCGCGGCGACTATGCGGCGATCATTCTGGCGGCGGCCGGTTTGAAGCGTCTGGGTCTCGGCGAGCGCATCCGCGCAAATCTGGATCCGGAAGACAGCTTGCCCGCAGCCGGCCAGGGCGCGCTCGGCATCGAGATTCGCGCCGATCGCGCGGACCTCGCGGCATGGCTCGCGCCGCTGCATCACGAACATACGGCAGCGGCCGTCGAAGCGGAGCGGATGGTCTCGCGCGCCCTCGGCGGCAGCTGCGAAGTGCCGCTCGCGGCCTACGCGCAATGGCATGACGGCGCGTTGCATCTGCGCGGCATCGTCGCCACGCCCGACGGCCAGCGTGTATTGAGCGCGCAGGCATCGGCGCCGGCGCCCACCGTCGAGCGCGCGATTGCGCTTGGTGAGGAAGTGGCGAGCGCGCTTGAACAGCAAGGTGCGATGGACATCGTCCGTGCGTTGAGCACGGCTAGCGGTCCTGCGGCAGCGTCGTCAGACGGCGCGCCGGATAGCGCGGCGACCGGCGAGTGATGGCGGCCGATATCCCGGGCAACGCATCCGCACACGTCGACAAGGCGGCGTTCACGGTCGTGATAACGCGACCGGCCGGTCAGTCGAACGAGTTAGCCGCGCAACTCGCGGCGGCGGGCGTTGCCGTGCTCGACTTTCCGCTGATCGACATTGCGCCCGTTACCGACGAAGCGCCGTTGCGCGCGGCGCTGGATGCGCTCGAGCGCTATGCGTTAGTCGTCTTCGTGTCGCCCAATGCGATCGATCACGCGTTTGCCCGCCGCGATACGATCTGGCCGCACGCGTTGCCGATTGGCGTAGTCGGGCCGGGCAGTGTGCAAGCGCTGGCGCGTCACGGCGTCGCCGCGCCGGCGTACCGCGTCATCAGTCCCAACTCCTCCGCGGTGGAAGACGACACCGCGCGTTTCGATTCAGAAGGCCTGTTCGCGGCTATCGACAGCGCGCTTGGCGCAACGAGTCTCGAAGGCAAGCGCGTGCTGATCGTGCGCGGCGACGGCGGCCGCGAATGGCTGGCCGACCGTTTGCGCGAAGCGGGCGCGGAAGTCGAAACGGTGGCGGCTTATCGCCGCCTCGTGCCGGAACCGTCGATCGGCGGCTGGGCACGCGTGCACGCGCTGCTGGCCGGCGCGCCGCACGCATGGCTGCTCACCAGTTCGGAAGGGGTGCGCAATCTGCACGAACTCGCGCAGGAGCATCTGACCGCGGATGAAATCGTGCAACTGAAGCGCGCCAACCTGGTCACGCCTCACCCCCGCATCGCGCAGACCGCGCGGGCATTGGGTTTTGATAGCATTACGGTGTCCGGCGCGGGCGACGATCGCATTGCCCGCGCCTTGCTTGCTGCCGTGCCGACCGTAGTCCAACCGGTACCGACCAACCCGGCTTATTCACCGGCTAAATCACGCATGACTGAAACGAACGCATCCACGAACGCTTCACCCCAGCCGGCCGCAACCACTGCGTTGCCGCCGAATCCACCCTTCACGCCCTACGAAGCGCAAAAGCGCCGCAGCGCGAGCGGACCGCTGCTGTGGTTTGTCGTCGTGATCATCGCTTGTGCGGCGGGCGTGGGCGGCTATGCGCTCAATCGCAAGGTGGAGCGCACCGAGCAGCAACTCGCGCAACGCCAGCAGGCGAACGACGCGCAGACCAACGAGTTGCGCATCAAGACCGATCAGGCGCTGGCCACGGTTAAACAATCGGACGCGCAGGTCGCGCAACTCGAAGGCAAGCTCGCCGATGCGCAAACCGCGCAGCAGGCCTTGCAACAGCAATACACCGATCTCGCCCGCAATCGCGACGACTGGACCATGGCCGAAGTCGGCCAGATGCTGTCGGCCGCGAGCCAGCAATTGCAGCTCACCGGCAATACGCAACTCGCGCTGTTCGCGCTACAAAGCGCGGATACGCGGCTTGCCGCATCGGATAGCCCGCAGGCCGTCACGGTGCGCAAGGCCATCGCGCAAGATATCGACAAACTGAAGGCCGCGCCGTCCACGGATCTGACGGGTATGGCGATCAAGCTCGACAACGCGATCGACCAGGTCGACAGCCTGCCGCTCTCCGGCGAGGCGCCGATCGCGCACGCCACACCGAAGGCCGCCACCTGGGCCGACACGGCGAAGGTGGCCGCGGCCACCGGCGAGCCGCGCTGGAAAGTCTGGTGGCGCGAAGTCACGACCGGCATCGGCCAGCAGTTGACGAGTCTCGTCCAGGTGCGCCGTATCGACAACGCCGACGCCATGCTCGTCACGCCCGATCAAGGCTACTTCCTGCGCGAGAATCTGAAACTGCGTTTGCTGTCGGCACGGCTTGCCCTGCTCTCGCGCAACCAGACCACGCTGAAGTCCGATCTGCAGGCGGCGCAGGCCGCACTCACGCGCTACTTCGACAATACCTCGAAGAAGACCCAGACTGTGATCGACCTGGTCAAGCAGGTGGATGCGGGTTCGGCCGCGGTTGAGCTGCCGAATCTGAACACCAGCCTGCAGGCCGTCAATCAATACCGGAGCCGGGGTTAATCATGGCAATCCGGGGACTTCTATGGCTCGCGTTACTGTTCGCGATCGCGGTGGTGCTGGCGGTGGTCGGACGCTTCGATATGGGGCAGGTGCTGCTGATCTACCCGCCGTATCGCGTCGACATCTCGCTGAATCTGTTCGTGGTCGGGCTGGTGGTGCTGTTCATCCTGATCTACGCGTTGCTGCGCATCGTGCGCAATATCTGGCGCATGCCGCAGCGCGTGGCGGCCTATCGCGCACGCTCGCGTGTTGCGAAGGCGCACGCCGCATTGCGTGACGCGATCGGCAATCTGTACGCGGGGCGTTTCTCGCGCGCTGAGAAAGCCGCGAAAGATTCGCTCGCGAATGGCGACAACAAGGGCGCGGCCGGTTTGATCGCGGCCACCGCGGCGCATCGCATGCACGAGTACGCGCGGCGCGACGAATGGCTTGCGCAGATCGACGAGGCCGACTGGCAGGACGCACGCCTGATGGCGACTGCCGACATGCGTGCCGATGGCCGCGATGCGGACGGCGCGCTGAGCGCGCTCACCGAAATGCAATCGCAGGGCGCGCGGCGGATTCACGCGCAGCAGATCATGTTGCGTGCGCAACAGCAATTGAAGAACTGGGGTGAAGTGCTCAAGCTCGTCAAAACGCTGGAAAAGCGCGAAGCGATCCATCCGGCGGTAGCGGTGCGCTTGCGTCAGCTCGCGGCGGAAAACCTGCTGCGCGACCGGCGTCATAACGCCGATGCGCTGCTGGAGTTGTGGAATTCGCTGTCGGCCACGGAGCGGCACTCGCCGCGTCTTGCCGATCTCGCCGCGGAGTTGCTGGTGTCGCTGAATCGTCCGCAGGAAGCGCGCAAGATCGTCGAAGAGGCGCTGGCGCAGAACTGGGACGCGCGTCTGCTGCGTCGTTATCCGGACACGGCCGGTGGCGACGCGTTGCCGCTGATCCAGAAGGCTGAGGCGTGGCAGAAGGATCGTCCGGAAGACGCGGATCTGATGTTCGCGCTGGGCCGCTTGTGTTTGCATCAGCAGTTGTGGGGCAAGGCGCAATCGTTCCTCGAACGCGCGCTGAAACTGGCCGACAACGAGACGCTGAAGATTCGTTCGCATCGCGCGCTGGCGCGTTTGCATGAGCAGCTTGGCGATTCCGCTAAGGCAAGCGAGCATTATCGTGAGAGCGCGTTGGCGATGAATATCGTTTGATGCTTTGATTGCCGCGGCACGTGTTTGATCGTGCGGCGAGTCAGTCAGAAAAAACCCCCGGCGTCGCAAGACGGCGGGGGTTTTTCGTTGAAGCGTCAAGCGTGATTCATGAGTTAATGCTTTTGGTTCGACGGAGGTTCCTGTGTTACTTCATTCGGCGAGCCGCTTTATTTGTTGACCATCTTCGCCGGCACACTGACCGCCAGCAAACCGCCAAGAATCATGAATGCCGCCAGCATGTACATGCCGGAGTCATTCGCGGCGGTTGCCTGCTTCAGCCAGCCGACCGCGTACGGGCTCAGAAAGCCCGCCAGATTGCCGATCGAATTGATCATCGCGATACCGGCCGCCGCGCCCGTGCCGGCGAGAATCGCCGTCGGCAAACTCCAGAACAGCGGCAGGGTGGTCAGAATGCCCATGGTCGCGAGCGTGAGCGAGGCCATTGCCAGCACCGTGTTGTGCGCCCACACCACGGAGAGCACGAGGCCGATTGCCCCGGCGAAGGCAGGCAAGGCGATATGCCAGCGGCGCTCGCGCGTGCGATCCGCGCTGCGCGACACGAATACCATTGCGATCACCGCCGCCGCGAACGGAATCGCCGACAGCAGGCCGATCATGAACGCATCCGTCACGCCGGTCGCCTTGATGATAGTCGGCAGCCAGAAGCTCACACCATAGAGGCCCATCACGAACGAGAAATACGTGAGGCTCAGCATCAGCACGCGGCCGCTTGTGAGCACCTGACGGATCGGCATGTCGTGCTTGGTGGCTTCCTCGGCCGACACCTGACGCTCGAGCAAGTCCCTCTCTTCCGCGGTGAGCCACTTCGCCTTCGCGACGCGGTCGTCGAGTATCACGAACACGAGGATCCCGACGATCACGGACGGGATGCCTTCGAGCAGAAACAGCCACTGCCAGCCATGCCAGCCGTTCATGCCGTTGAAGCTCTTCAGGATGTAGCCCGACACCGGACCGCCGATCACGCCGGACAACGCGATTGCCGTCATGAACCAGGTGGTCATGCGGCCACGGCGATGCGCCGGATACCAGTATGTGAGATACAGGATGATGCCGGGGAAGAAACCCGCCTCGGCGAGACCGAGCAGGAAGCGCATCACGTAGAACATGGCCGGCGTGGTGACGAACATGGTCAGCATGGAGATCACGCCCCACGACACCATGATCCGTGCAATCCACACGCGTGCTCCGACCTTGTGCAGGATCACGTTGCTCGGAATTTCAAAGATGAAATAACCGAGGAAGAAAATCCCCGCGCCGAAGCCGTAGACTGCGTCGCTCAGACCCAGATCGGTGGTCATTTGCAGCTTGGCGAAGCCGACGTTGACGCGGTCGAGGTACGCGACCACATAGCAGAGCATCAGGAGCGGCGCGAGCCGCCAGGTGACCTTGCGGTAGGTCGCTTCTTCGAACGTGGAAGGTGGCGCACCCGCGCCGGGATGGTGGAGCGGATCTGCGGGACTAGCCATGGTGTCTCCTCTTTTCTTGTGGAAATGAAGTACCGCCGTCGATCGCGATTCTAGCCTTGCTGAATGGTTTGGTTTGCTTGGCGTTTACACGCAGCGCCCGCCATCTACTTCGAGGCACACGCCGGTGATGAACTCGGCTTCGTCCGAGGCGAGATACAGCGCCGCGTTGGCGATATCCTGCGGCGTCGAAAAGCGCCCGAGCGGAATGCCGGCGAGAAAGCGCTTGCGGTTCTCCGGCGTGTCTTCGACGCCCATGAATTCCGACAGCAGCCCCGTCTCGCCTATGACCGGGTTCACACAGTTCACCCGGATGCGGTCCGGACCCAGTTCGACGGCGAGCGATTTGCTGGCGATGATCACCGCGCCTTTGCTGCCGTTGTACCAGACGAGTCCCGGACGCGGCCTCACGCCGGCCGTCGACGCGATATTGATGAAGCTCCCGCCGCCTTGCTCGCGAAAATACGGCACGAATTCCTGCACGCTCCAGTAGAGGCTTTTGACGTTCACCGCATAGACGCGGTCGAACTCGGCCTCCGTCACGTCGAGCACGGGTTTGTTGCGGTGCGTGGTGCCAGCGTTGTTGACGACGATCTGCACGCTGCCGAAGTCTTCGAGCGCGGCCTTGCGAAGTGTCTGCCAATCCTCGCGCAGCGTGACGTTACCGGCCACCGCGATCGCCTTGCCGCCGGCCAGCGCGATTTCGCTCGCCACCCGTTCGGCCGCCGGGCCGTTCAGATCGTTGACCACCACATTTGCGCCTTCGCGCGCGTACGTTTTCGCGATGCCTTCGCCGAAACCCGAGCCGCCACCCGTGACGATGGCTGTTTTACCTGTCAAGCGCATGATGTCTCCGTTGTTTGTTGTGGATGGTGCTGCGTGCTGCCGCGCTGCAGTGCCTAGCCGTGACGAATGGCGATGGTTTTGAGCACCGTGAAGCCATACAGCGCTTCGAAACCCTTTTCGCGTCCGTGGCCTGAATGCTTCACGCCGCCGAACGGCAACTCGACGCCGCCGCCCGCACCGTAGTTGTTGATGAATACCTGACCGGAACGCAGGCGTCGCGCAAGGCGCATCTGGCGGGCGCCGTCACGCGTCCAGATCCCCGCGACGAGGCCGTACTGCGTGCCGTTGGCGAGCGAGAGCGCTTCGTCTTCGTCGCTGAACGACATGGCGGCGAGCACCGGTCCGAACACTTCATCGCGTGCCAGACGGTGGCTCGCGGGCACATCGCGCAGCAGCGTGGGCGCCTGATAGAAGCCGCTTTCGGGCGCTTCCGGAATCACTTCGCCGTGTGCGGCCATCGGGATGCCGTCGTGTTGCGCGTCGGAGAGAAAGTCCCACACGCGCTGTTGCTGCTTCGCATTGATCAACGGACCACAGTCGAGATCGGCATGCGAGGGCCCGACCCGCAGCGCGTGAAACGCGCCGCTCAGCCGATCGAGCAGCGGCTCGTAGATGGCCCGGTCGATCAGCACGCGGCTGCCCGCCGAGCAGGTTTGCCCGGCGTTCTGCACGATCGCCGAGACCAGCACGGGCAGAGCCGCATCGAGATCCGCGTCGGCGAAAACGATTTGTGGCGACTTACCGCCTAGTTCGAGCGTGACCGGCACGTGGTTCTCGGCGGCCATCTGCGTCACGAGCTTGCCGGTTTCGGGTGAGCCGGTGAAGGAGATGTGATCGATGCCGGGATGACGGGCAAGTGCCGCGCCCGCTTCATGTCCGAAGCCGGTGACGACATTCAGCGCGCCCGCCGGCAACCCTGCTTCGGCCGCCAGCTCGGCAACCCGCAGGACCGACAGGCATGCATCTTCCGCCGGTTTGACGACGCACGCGTTGCCGGTGGCGAGCGCCGCGCCGACGCTGCGGCCGAAGATCTGCATCGGGTAGTTCCACGGCACGATATGGCCGGTCACGCCGTGCGGCTCGCGGATGGTGAGCACCGTGTAGCCGGCCTGATAGGGGAGCGTTTCGCCGTGCAGCTTGTCTGCCGCGCCGGCGTAAAACTCGAAGTAGCGCGCAAGTGCCGCCGAATCGGCGCGGGCCTGTTTGAGCGGCTTGCCGGTGTCGCGGGCTTCGAGTAGAGCGAGTTCTTCCTGATGGATGGTGACCAGCATCGACAGCCGGTGCAGCACGCGGCCGCGTTCGACGGCGCTGGCCGCGCCCCATGCACCTTCGAAGGCGCGGCGGGCCGCGTGGACGGCGGCGTCGATATCCGCCGCGGTGCCGCGCGCAAGCGTGGTGAACGGCTGGCCGTCCGACGGATCGAGCACGGCGATTGTTTCGCCGCCTGATGCAGCGGACCATTCGCCGCCGATGAAATGCCGGGCTTCTTCCATGCATGCTCCTTGAGATGTCGCGCAGCCTATGCGGGGCCGTTGCCGGGAGCGGAATTCAAGCCTCGGCCCGGACGCGCGGTGTTCACAAACGAGAGGCACAATCGAGAGACGCCAGATGATTATCGCGCCGATCCCAGCCGAATGGCATCGGCCGATTGGCTATAATGGCGTATTCCGCACTGTCCGGCTGTAGCGCCGCTCGTGCCGGCGAGTTTCGCGAGAGACTCACGATTCACGCCGCCCGAGCCCGCGCGCCGCACGCCGTGTTCCGAATTCCATCTGATCAGAGAGCGCTCATGAGCTTCAATAACGTCCCCGCAGGCAAAGATCTCCCGCAAGATTTCAACGTCATCATCGAAATCCCGGCGCAAAGCGATCCGGTGAAGTACGAAGCCGACAAGGAAACGGGCCTCCTGCACGTCGACCGTTTCATCAGCACGGGCATGCGCTATCCGGCGAATTACGGCTACATCCCCCAAACGCTGTCGGGCGACGGCGATCCGGTCGATGTCCTGGTGATCACGCCGTTCCCGCTGCTGGCAGGCTCGGTGGTTCGCGCACGCGCACTCGGCATGCTGCAAATGACCGACGAATCGGGCGTCGACGCCAAGCTGGTCGCCGTTCCGCACGACAAGGTCTGCCCGATGACCGCCACGCTGAAGTCGCTCGACGACGTGCCGGCGTACCTGAAAGACCAGATCAAGCACTTCTTCGAGCAATACAAGGCGCTGGAGAAGGGCAAGTGGGTGAAGGTCGAAGGCTGGGCGGATATCGACGCCGCTCACAAGGAAATCAGCGAAGGCGTGGCTAACTACAAGAAGTAAGCTGCGTCGCACTGCTAGTTGACGAAAAAACCGCGCGAGCCTGCAAGGGCCGCGCGGTTTTTTCATGGGCGGCGTTTTCAGCGATCCCGAACCCGGCACGCTGCGTCATGCAGGCAACGCGCCCGTCTGGCCGGCGTTGCTCCAGCACATAGACACAACGCATCGACTGGATGAACCGAAGGCATTTTTATATATCAGTGTTAACCCTTATCATTCGGCGGCTACAGCAGATTTTCTGCCGCTGGCGTATTAATGCGCTGAGCTAGCGCGAACGTGCGTTTTGAGAGCCCACCGTCCGGATGCTGAATCGCAAGTCCCACCCGTCGTCACGTTGGTCGAGCCGTTTGTACGCGAGCCTGTACGCGCTCGTCACCGCGATCTACCGCAAACGGCCGATATGGATGGTGTCGTTTTCGACCAGCGAGGCCAATCTGTCGGAGGGGCTGAGAGCCGCCTGTGCGTCCACCGCGATGCTGGTGCTGGGCAATCTGCTGCACGAGCCGGCCTTCGCCTGGGCCGCGATCGGCGCTTTCTGGACCTGTCTTGCCGACGCCGCCGGCTCGAATCGCGCGCGCTTCGCTTCGATGATGGGCTTTGCGCTTCTGTCGACAGTGTGCGGCGGCGTGACCGCTTTCGCGTCCGGCGAGGGCACGGCGCTTGCCGCGCTCGCCATGCTGGTATTCACCTCGCTCGGTGCGCTAGGCAGGATCTGGGGCGCCGCGGCATCGCAGGTGACCATTCTCGCGGCAACCGCCTGCGTCGTGATGGTCGACAAGCCCATGCGCGACCTTCGGGAAGGGATGGCGTTTCTCGGCATCTATCTGGTTGGATGCCTGTTTGCCGTCGTGCTGAGCTTGACGGTCTGGCGTATTCATCCATTCGGCGCGAGCCGTGCTTCGCTGCGGGCGGTCTATGTGCGCCTCGCTGACATTGCATTCGACAGTGTGCGCCTGCTGGAGCAGCGCGCAGCGCCTCGCGAGTGGGCGACGCATGCCGCGAAATTTCGCGCGGATGCGCGGGCCGCGCTGGAGCGCTCTCGCAAGGCGCTCGCGAACGTGCCGGGTTCGCGAACGGCCGGCCGGGAAACCTACGACAATCTGCTCGGCCTGTTGACGGAGAGCGAGGCGCTCTTCGCCTATCTGATTGCAGTCACGGGCGCCTGCGAAAAAATCCCGGGGGACCCATGTCGGGCCAGGCGCGCGGCACGGCTTCTGACCGGCGTGGGCGAGGTTCTGCGCAGAGTGGGCGCCGCCGCCGGCGAAGCGCAATGGGACCGTCTCGCCGACCTGCAACGCCGATTGCGGCGCCTCGCTAGGCGGCTCGAATCCGCACTGACGGAACCTGTCGCGCTCAAATTCGATTTCGAACTGGTTGATTTCGCGCCGGCGTACGACCAGTCGCTGGCGTGGCGGGACCGTGCCGCCAGACTACTGACGCGGACCTGGTCGACCTTCAAGGCGAATCTCTCGGTTCAGTCGGTCGGCTTGCGGCATGCGGCCCGAGTGGGCGTGACGACCACGGCGGGCTTTCTGGTCATCCGGGCGCTCGGGCTTCCGTTCGGCTACTGGGCAACCATGGCGACGCTGCTGATCCTGCAGCCGTCCATTGCCGCGACCTGGCCAAGAAGTATCGAGCGTGCTGCCGGGAGCATTGTCGGGGGCGTACTGGCGGCTGCAATCGGCTATGCGATTCATTCGCCGCTCGGCATTTCACTGGCGGTGTTTCCGCTGGTGCTGGCCACCATGACGCTGCGCCCCGTCAGCTACAGCCTCTTCGTTCTGTTCCTGACGCCGACCTTCGTGCTGGTGGCCGACTTCGCGACGCCGGGCGCCAGCGAATTTGCCTACGCGCTCACGCGGCTGGGCAACAATGTGCTCGGCTGTGTGTTGGCGCTGCTGGCAACCTTCTACCTGTGGCCGACGCGCGAAAAGGTCGACTATCGCGCCTATCTGGGCGACGCGGTGCGGGCCAATCTCGCGTATCTGAGGGCGGCGCTGGAATCGCCGCAGCGAAGCGAGAAGGACATGGAGCGCTTGCGCCGCGCCGCCGGCCTCGGCAGCAATAATGCCGAGGAGGCAATTGGCCGGATTCGACTCGAAAAACTCGAGGATTCGATGGTCGATACGGTCACGCTGACGGTACTGAGCGTGTTGCGGAAAATGGCGGGCACCGCGACCCAACTGCGCTTGAGTACGAACCTGCGCAGCAGGCACGGCGAACTCGCCGTCTGGATCGACTCTACGAGTGCCGACATCGAGGCGGCCTTGAATCGAACCCTGCGGCCGATACGGCGCGAGCTTCCCGCACGCGACCGGTTGACGTCGCTCGAAGCGGATGCGGTGGGGGAAATCGCGCTGATGCACCGGCTGCTGACGGAGCGGATGCGGGAGGCGAGGGGTTAGGTCGGCTCCGCCGATTCAGATTGGGATTCAGCTTCAGCTTCGGCCGGAGGCTCGGGTTCAGGCTCGGGCAGCACCGATTCAAGCGTACGCAGCCCGCCTGCCAGCGCGCGCTTCTCGGCAGGCTGCAGCCGCTTGACCCAATACTCCGCGCGCGACGCACTCGAACGATTCGCCAACTCGAACGATGCCAGCACCCGCACCGGCTTGCGCGAACGCGTATAGCGCGCGCCTTCGCCGCTCACATGCTTGTCGAAGCGGGCCTGCACGTCGGTGGCAATGCCGGTATAGACGCTGCCGTCCGAACATTCGAGCAGATACAGAAACCACGCCATGAGTACGCTTCAGCCTTTGAACGGATTGTGTTCGCGCAGCTCGTCCACATAGGCGTGGATGCTGTTCTTTTCGTTGTCGAGGAAATGGCCGACCGCATCGGCGAAGGCCGGATGCGCGAGCCAATGTGTGGAGCGCGTCACAGTCGGCAGAAAACCGCGCGCCATTTTGTGTTCGCCCTGGGCGCCGCCTTCGAACGCACCGAGCTTTTCTTCGATGCAGAATTCAAGCGGCTGATAGTACGCCGTTTCGAAGTGCAGGCAGGGCACATGTTCGAGCGCGCCCCAGTAGCGGCCGTACAAGGTGCCGCCGGTTTTCGCGTCGCGCTGATACACCACCAGCGAGCTCGCGATCGGCTTGCCCTCGTATTCAGCGATCACCAGCAGCAGATTTTCCGGCATCGAGGCGCCGATCATCCGGAAGAAATCGAGGTTCAGATACGGACTCGAAAAGTGCTCGCGGTAGGTTTGCCGATAGCACTTGCTGAAAAATCGCCAATCCGCGTCCTGGATATCCTCGCCGCGAATCCGGCGCATGGTCACGCCGGCTTCCTGGACCTTGCGACGCTCCGCGCGAATGTTCTTGCGCTTCTTCTGTTCGAGCGTGGAGAGAAAATCGTCGAAGTCGCGATAGCCGTCGTTGAGCCAGTGGAACTGCACGCCTTCGCGTTGCATCATGCCCATCTCCGTGAGCGCGCTCGCCTCCGTTTCAGTTGGAAACAGCACGTGCAGCGAGGACACGTCGGCCTGCTCGGCGAACGCCATCAGCGTCGCGGCCAGATGCTTGAGCGCATGCGTATCCGCCGACAGCAGCCGGTTGCCTTGCACCGGTGTGAACGGCACGGCGCAGAGCAGCTTCGGGTAATACGGCAGACCGTTGCGTTTGTACGCATCGGCCCAGGCCCAATCGAAGACGTATTCGCCGTACGAGTGCCCCTTCAGATACACGGGCGCGGCGGCCACGAGCCGGTCGGTGCGCGGATCGGTGAGCGTGACGAATTGCGGCGCCCAGCCGGTATCGGCGACCGCGCAGCGGGTCGCGGAGAGCGCGCTCAAAAACTCGTGCCGCAGAAACGGCGTGGGCTGCGTCTGCTGCGCGAGAAGGGCGTTCCATTGCGCGGCATCTACCTCGGAGGGCGACGCCAGAATGCCCGTGCGATAATCAAAGCGTTCCTGGTTCAATCTGTCTGACTGTTCCCAATGAGCGACGCAGGCCTGTAGCGATGCGTCGTTCGTTTATCCGATTTGTCCGTTGCCGTCGAGCTGACCAGCCGCGGTACTCGCAAGCCCTGTGGCTTGCCTGTCGATCCTGCCATGAAGACCCGAATCGCTCTTGCTCAAATCAATGTCACTGTCGGCGACTTCGCCGGCAACGTCGCGAAGATTGTCGCTGCCGCGCGCGCCGCGCACAACGATGGTGCGAAGCTGCTGATCGCGCCTGAACTCGCGCTATCCGGCTACCCGCCCGAAGATCTGTTGCTGCGTCCCGCGTTCTACGCCGCAAGTGCCGCCGCGTTGGCCGATCTGGCCACGCAGCTCAAGCCCTTCGCCGGCTTGCATGTGATCGTCGGCCATCCGTTACGTGACTTGACGCACAATCCGTTGCAGCACAGCGTGGCGCACGGCCATGGTAATGCAAACGCGCCGATCGAGCGCGGCGTGCCGCCGGTCGATACCTTCAACGCGGCTTCGCTGATCGTGGACGGCGAGGTGGCCGGCACCTATCGCAAGCAGGATTTGCCCAATACCGAGGTGTTCGACGAGAAGCGCTACTTCGCTTCCGACCCGAAGCCGTTCGTGTTCGAGCTGGACGGCGTCAAATACGGCGTGGTGATCTGCGAGGACGCGTGGCATGCGTCGGCCGCGCAAATGGCCAAGGCAGCGGGCGCACAGGTGCTGCTGATTCCGAACGGCTCGCCGTATCACCTGAACAAGGAAGCGGTGCGTTTCGACATTCTGCGCGCGCGGATTCGCGAGACCGGTTTGCCCATGGTCTACGTGAACATGGTGGGCGCACAGGACGAACTGGTGTTCGACGGCGGCTCGTTTGTGCTCGACGAGAAGGGCGAACTGGTCGCGAAGATGGCGCAGTTCGAGGAGGGCAATGCGATTGTCGAGTTCGACGGCGGCAAACCGCTGCCTGCCGCTATCGCGCCGGAGCTTTCGCTCGAAGCGCAGGTGTACGCGGCACTCGTGATGGGCGTGCGCGACTACATCAACAAGAACGGTTTCCCCGGCGCGCTGATCGGCCTGTCGGGCGGCGTGGATTCGGCGCTGGTGCTGGCCGTCGCGTGCGACGCGCTGGGCGCCGACCGGGTGCGCGCGGTGATGATGCCGTCGCGCTACACCGCGGACATTTCGACCACCGACGCCGCCGAGATGGCGCGCCGCGTTGGTGTGCGTTACGACGAAATCGCGATCGCTCCGATGTTCGACGCGTTCCGCAACTCGCTCGCCGATGAGTTCGCGGGCCGTGCCGAAGACGCGACCGAAGAAAACATTCAGGCGCGCATTCGCGGCACCTTGCTGATGGCGTTGTCGAATAAATTCGGCTCGATCGTGCTGACCACCGGCAACAAGAGCGAGATGGCGGTGGGTTACTGCACGTTGTACGGCGACATGGCCGGTGGCTTCGCGGTGATCAAGGACATCGCCAAGACGCTGGTCTACAAGCTGTGCCATTACCGCAACCAGGCTACTGCGTTCGGCAAGCAGGACGTGATTCCCGAGCGGATTCTGACCCGTGCGCCGTCGGCGGAGCTGCGCGAAAACCAGACCGACCAGGACAGCTTGCCGCCGTACGAAGTACTCGACGCAATCATGCGCATGTACATGGAAGAGGATCGCTCGCTGGCCGAAATCATCGCGGCGGGCTACGCGGTCGACGATGTGAAACGCGTCACGCGCCTCATCAAGATCAACGAATACAAACGACGTCAGGCGCCGATCGGCATTCGCGTCACGCATCGCGCGTTTGGCCGCGACTGGCGTTATCCGATTACGTCGCGCTACACGGAACCGGTGGAGTGAGTCTCAGGCGAAAGGCTGCGGACTTACTGACTTACCCCATAGCAGACCTGAAGCGCCCGCCGGATCGCCGCAACGCATCCGGCGCGGCGTAGAATAAAAATCATCCATTTCCCTTTCACCTTTCCAATCACGAGACGAGGTCCGCCATGAAGCGCATCACTGCAGTCATTAAACCGTTCAAACTCGACGAAGTGCGCGAGGCGCTCGCTGAAGTCGGCCTGACAGGGCTGACGGTGACCGAAGTCAAGGGTTTCGGCCGGCAGAAAGGCCATACCGAGCTCTATCGTGGTGCAGAGTACGTGGTCGACTTTCTGCCGAAAGTGAAGATCGAAGTCGTGGTCGCGGACAATCAGTGCGATCAGGTGATCGACGCGATCATCGGAGCGGCGCGCACCGGCAAGATCGGCGACGGCAAGATTTTCGTCGCGGACGTGGAGCGTGTGATCCGGATTCGTACCGGTGAAGAAAACGAAGCGGCAGTGTGAGCCGTTTGTTCCGCACGGTCGAAACGGTGCTTTAAAACGGCGGTATTGGCACTCGCTTAGTGCGCACCGATCAGGTGCGGCGAAGCAGTGGTAAAACCGCGCGCGCAAATAAAAAACGGTGCGATACCCTTTCGGACATCGCACCGATACGCGCCTCTCGCAGCAGCGTGAAAAAGATTCTCTTGAAGAATTCGTTGCTACACCCCGAAGGAAATCCCTTCGGGGCACACCGTTCGATTAGAACGAGTGTTGAATACCTGCGTACACGCCGGTCTGGCTGTGACCCGGCAGCGGGTTGTCCGTGCTGGTCGCCGTACCTGCGTTGTTAGCATTCAGGCCGTAGTTAGCCGTCTTGCTGTTTTGCGTCGTAGCGATCTGGATGTCCAGCAGCGTGCGCTTCGACAGGTTGTACGAGCCGCCGATCGTGTAGATCGTCGCGTTGCCTGCGCCATTGTTGCCGTTCACGTGATAAACCGCTGCGATCAGTGCCGCAGCCGGCGTTGCTTGCCACGTCACGCCACCCCATTCGTGATCGAGCGTGGTCGGTTGACCCGGCAGCACGCCTTGAGCGCCGGCCGAACGGATCGCCTGGTAAGCAGCCTGAATCTTGAACTGGCCGAGGAACACGTTCAACAGAGCCGAGTATTCGCGCGATGCTGCGAACACGCCGCTGCCGATATTGTTCGGATTGACCGTGCTTGCGCTCGGGCCGTACAGAACGCCGTTAGCAGGATTGCGGATTTCGTCGTACAGACCGCGAACCTGGAACAGCGAGTTCGTGTAAGTGATCTGTGCGCCAGCTTCGCGACCCTGACCGGCCGGGTTGTTACCGTTCCAGTTCGTTGCGTTCGACAGCGCGTATTGACCGTAGAAGTCAAAGCCCGCGATCTTCGGCGACTGGTAAGCGAAGTTGTTGCTCGATTGCGGCCAGTTGCGGCCACGCACCAGCGAAGCCGACGACCAGTTGGACTGACCGAACGGGTCGAAGTCCCACACGCCGTTCGAGATGAAGAGCATCCGGCCCATCGTGAACGTACCGTACTGGTCGTTCGACAAACCGACAGTTGCCCAACGATTGAAGAGACCGCCGCCGCCAGGGCCTGCACCCGTCATGGTGTTGAAGGAGCCTTCCAACTGGAACAGCACCTTGTTGCCACCACCGATGTCCTCAACGCCCTTCAAGCCCCACAGGCTCGTACCCCAGTCGCCGCTTTCTGCGCGCCAACGGTTCGTGCTGCCCGTTGCCTGGCCATTTGCACCGACGCCTTGCGGAACGCCCGTCATGTATTCGAGACCAGCGTCAAGGCGGCCGTACAGCGTCACGCTGCTTTGGGCGTGCGCAACTACACCGGCTGTCATCAGCGCAGCGGCGAGCAAAGCTTTCTTCATCTTCTCCTCCATACCCTGTCAAAAAGTGAAACCCAGTACTGCGAATGGTGTTCGGACACAAGCGCGCCGAACAGAAATCGGTACCAGGGAGATTAGCGGGTGGATTGGGTCTCCTGCCGTGACGGATAGCCTCAGCGGGCTATTCTTCGCGCCATGCCGATCCCTCGCCGACCGGTTCTCCTCTGTTGCTTTGAAGTGAAACTACTTTTAATGAACTTTGTTTTGCTACTTTGGTTACTAATTTATCAAAAATACCCTGGAGTGGGAGAAGAAATTAGTACCGCCCCGGGTGGATGTCTCCAAATTGCAATACGAATGTGCACAAGGAATCGTTGCGATGTCTCCAAAAAGACGGGAAACCCTTATGCGACAAGGGAATCACGGATTGGGACGGGCAACGTTAAGGATTGCCACTATTGACGCGTCAAATGCGTCAGAGTAGAGCGAAAAGAGGGCGTTGCGGGCCAGGTTTGGCCCGTTTTGGCGGCCGGAATGGGCGGAATAGGCAGGTGAGCGAAGTAAAAAAGGCGCTCGTAAGCGCCTTGTAATGCTACTTTGACTACAGCCCGGATAGTGGGCTGTATGACCGCTTTAGTTGAGCTTTATTTGAGGCTGCCGGAGAGGAACTGCTTGAGTCGTTCGCTCTTCGTGTTCCTGAAGACTTCGTCCGGGTG
Source organism: Paraburkholderia sp. BGA-UO-ETr-F12 (assembly GCF_059567945.1). Classification (NCBI taxonomy): domain Bacteria; kingdom Pseudomonadati; phylum Pseudomonadota; class Betaproteobacteria; order Burkholderiales; family Burkholderiaceae; genus Paraburkholderia; species Paraburkholderia sp. BGA-UO-ETr-F12. The sequence continues at coordinate 219,264 of NZ_JCAQOZ010000012.1, forward strand.
GCCTTCTTCCTCGACGCGGCCTTGGTGCAGGAACATCACGTGATTCGACACGTTGCGCGCGAACGCCATTTCATGCGTGACGACGATCATCGTTCGGCCTTCTTCGGCGAGCGTCTGCATGACTTTGAGCACTTCGCCGACCAGTTCGGGGTCGAGTGCCGAGGTCGGCTCGTCGAACAGCATCACGTCCGGATGCATGGCCAGCGCGCGCGCGATTGCCACGCGTTGTTGCTGGCCGCCTGACAGATGCGACGGGTACTGCTTCTCGAGACGCGGCGCGAGGCCCACTTTCTCCAGATACTCGCGTGCCCGCTCTTCGGCCTCCTTACGCTTCAGACCCAGCACGTTGACCGGCGCCTCGATGATGTTCTCGAGCACGTTCATATGGGTCCACAGATTGAAGTGCTGGAACACCATCGACAGCTTGGTGCGTACGCGCTGCAACTGCTTCGGATCGGACACGCGCAGCGCGCCGGCTTTGCCGATCTGCGTGCGGACTTCTTCACCGTCGACAAAGATGCGCCCCGAGTTCGGCTGCTCGAGAAAGTTGATGCAGCGAAGCATCGTGCTCTTGCCCGAACCGGACGAGCCGATCACGCTGATCACGTCGCCCGCATTGGCCTTCAGCGACACGCCCTTGAGGACTTCGTTGTCGCCGTACTGTTTGTGAAGCTCATCGACGAAGAGCTTTTGCTTCCTGGTGTTCATCGGGTTCCTTGGCGGGCTTGCTTGCCTGGGGCGCAGTGCCCTTCTTCTTGATTACTTGCCTTGCGGCCGCAGGTAAGCGAGCCAGCGGTGCTCGGCGCGGCGGAACAGCCACACGAGCGCAAACGAAATGCATAGATAGAGCAGGGCGGCGATGCCGAACGCGTTGAACGACTGATAGGTCGCCGAGTTCACATCGCGCGCGATCTTGAGGATGTCCGGTACGGTCGCGGTGAACGCAACCGTGGTGGCGTGCAACATCAGGATCACTTCGTTGCTGTAGTACGGCAACGCGCGGCGCAGCGCCGACGGCAGAATCACCCGCCGGTACAGCGTGAACGACGACATGCCGTAGGCGCGCGCCGCCTCGATCTCGCCATACGGCGTTGCCTTGATCGCGCCCGCGAAAATCTCGGTGGTGTACGCGCAGGTGTTCAGCGTGAACGCGAGCAGCGTGCAATGCATGCCGTCACGGAAGAACGCGTTGGTCAGTTCGTGGTTGCGGATGATGTCGAGGCTGTACAGGCCGGTGTAGCAGAGCAGTAGCTGCACGTAGAGCGGCGTGCCGCGGAACACGTACGTATATAGCCACACCAGCGCGGCGAGCCATTTCTTCTTCGACACGCGCGCAACCGCGAGGGGAATCGACAGGCAGAAGCCGAGTCCGATCGACACCACCAGCAGCCACAGCGTGATCGCCACGCCCGTCAGGCGGTAGCCGTCGGTATAGAGGTAATTGCGCCAGTATTCCTGAATGATCTCGATCATAGATCCGCCTTTCGTACGCCAGTCGAGTAACGCTTTTCCAGGTACATCAGCACGAAGTTGGACACTGTGGTGATGACGAGATAGATCGCCCCGGCGAGCAGGGTGAAGAAGAAGAACCGCAACGTGCCTTTGCCCGCATCCTGCGAGGCTTTGACCACGTCCGCGAGACCGATGATCGACACCAGCGCCGTGGCTTTCACCATCACCTGCCAGTTGTTGCCGATGCCGGGCAGCGCGAAGCGCATCATCTGCGGGAACATGACCCGCGAGAACACCTGCCAGTTGGTCATGCCGTAGGCCGCGCCCGCTTCGAGCTGGCCGCGCGGCACCGCGAGAAAGGCGCCGCGGAAGGTTTCGGTGAAGTACGCGCCGTAGATGAAGCCCAGCACCGCGACGCCGGCCACGAACGGATCGATGTCGATCTGATCCCAGCCCAGCAGGTCGGTCAGGTTATTCAGCCAGATCTGGATGCTGTAGAACAGCAGCAACATCAGCACGAGGTCGGGCACGCCGCGCACGAGCGTGGTGTAGACGGTGCCGATGCCATAGGACACGCGGTTCTTCGACAGCTTGGCTGCCGCGCCGAGCAGGCCCAGCACGAAAGCGAACGCCAGCGACAACACCGCCAGTTTGACGGTTTGCCAGGTGCCGTTGAGAAGCAGCGGGCCGTAGCCTTGAAGGAACATAGGGGGTCCTTGACGATACGCTTGCCGACTCTGGTTCTGAATCGGGGTTGAAGCTGCCTTTGAAACTGTTGCCGACTGTATTACGAAGCCTCGGGAAAGCCCATGCGGGCGAGCCCCGAGTGAGCGGTCAACTCAGTGACCCGCTCAGTGTCAAGTTCAACGCCCAGGATAAATATCGACGTCGAAATACTGCTTTTCGAGCTTTTTGAACGTGCCGTCCTGATGCACCTGCGCCAACGCCTGGTTGAACATCGCTTTCAGCTCGACGTCGTCCTTGCGCAGGCCGATGGCCGTGCCGTCTCCGAGTGTCTTCGGGTCTTTCACTTCCGGGCCGGCCCAGCCGAAGCCCTTACCGCGCGGCGTCTTCAGGAACCCGGCGTCGGCTTGCAATTCATCCTGCAGCGCGGCGTCGAGACGACCCGAGGCGATGTCGGCGTACACCTGATCCTGATTCTGGTAGGACACCACGGTCACGCCTTTCGGCTCCCAGTACGCCTTGGCGTAGGTCTCCTGAGTCGAGCCCTGCTCGACCCCGACGTGCTTGCCCTTCAGCGATTCAGCCGTGGGCAGGAGCGGCGAGCCGGCTTTGGCGATCATGCGGGCCGGCGCTTCGAACAGTTTGTCGGAGAAATCGATCTGCTCGCGGCGCTTGTCCGTGACGGTCAGCGACGACACGATCGCGTCGAACTTCTTGCCCTTCAAGGCCGGGATGATCCCGTCCAGGTCCTGTTCGACCCACACGCATTTGACGTTCATCTTCGCGCACAGCGCTTTCGTCAAATCGACGTCGAAGCCGACAACCTGGCCGCTGGCCGCCTTCGATTCGAACGGCGGGTAGCTGGCGTCCACCCCGATGCGCACGGTTTTCCATTCTTTCGCCATCGCGCCGGTGGCCACGACGGCAAGCGCCACGCACAGTGCGGCCTTCTTCATGTTTCTCCTGGATCAAACTGATCGTCGTGGTGTGCCGATCTCGACGACCGCCGGCTCGTGGCCGGCCGTCGCTATTCTAGGCGGTCAAAATTGTCGCGCCGCGTCTGGATTTCGCCCGCTTTCGCGCCCGTCTTCTCGACGTATCGAGCGAAATCGGTGAGCGGGCGAACCCCGTGGCTGTGCCATTGCGGCCCGGCTGCCGGGCCCGTCGGCGTGCCTTCGGCACCCACGCGTCTTGAAAAGGGCGGTATTTTACCCGAACAGGGACGGGGCGCCAGTTTGGGACGCCGTCGATGGCCGATGGCTGGGCGCATGCGTTGTGGATTTGCGACGGTGCCGGAACGCGGTCCGGCTGTGTTTGTCCATACTCGTTCGCTCGACGGCCGACAAAGCGGCCAACAAAGCGGCCAACAACGCGGCCGCAATGCCGTGGCTGGGGCGCCGGTAGCCGGGCTGGCCGCGCCCAGCGCCCCGCCGGCGCGTGATTGCGTGGATTTATGGAACGATCCGGTGCGCCGTTGCCGATTGTTTAGCGGGCCGCGCGCCCATACATTCTGCGCATCGTTAATTAGTTACTGGAGACTTTCATGATCGAGATCCGCCGTTCCGACGAACGCGGCCATGCCAATCACGGCTGGCTCGACTCGTATCACAGCTTCTCGTTTGCCGATTACCGCGACCCGCAACACGTGCATTTCGGACCGCTGCGGGTGATCAACGAAGACCGTATCGCCGGTGGGCAGGGCTTCGGCACGCACGGCCATCGCGACATGGAAATCGTCACCTATGTACTCGAAGGCGCGCTTGCACACCGCGACAGCATGGGCAACGGCTCGACCATCCGTCCCGGCGACGTGCAGCGGATGAGCGCCGGTACGGGGGTGATGCACAGCGAATTCAATGCATCGCAGGACGACGAGGCGCACCTGTTGCAGATCTGGGTGATCCCGCAACGCGCGGGCGACCAGCCAGGTTACGAGGAAAAACGCTTCGACGATGCCGACAAGCGCGGGCGTCTGCGGGTGATCGCTTCGCCCGACGGCCGGGACGGTTCCGTCACGATTCACGCGGACGCGTCGATCTACGCGGCGTTGCTCGACGGCGCCGAGCAGGCTTCGTTCACGTTGCCGGAAGGGCGCCTCGCCTATGTGCACGTGGCGCGCGGCGCGCTGACCGTGAATGGCGAAGCGCTCAAAGCCGGCGATGCCGCCAAGCTCAGCGGGACCGATACGGTGATGCTCGAGAAGGGCGAGAATGCCGAGGTCCTGCTGTTCGATCTGGGTCCGCTCAACGGATAAGCAGCCGTCGCCTGCTGTTGATTCGCTGGCCGATGGTTGACCAATGGTTGGCAGAGGGTTAGCGATTGCCGGTTGCGGGCGCAACGAATGTCTTCGGGCTGAAGCGCTGTCTGGACGCAAACAGAAACGCCACGGAAGCTTTTCCGTGGCGTTTTTGCACCTGGAAGGCGGCCGCGCAAGCTGCCTTCCGCCTGGGTCATACCGCTTACTGATACCGCTTACTGATTGGCAGCCGGCGCCGACGCCGCGCCCTTATGATGCTGCCAGCGCTCGCGCATCTTCTCGTGACGGGCTTCCATCTTCGCAAAACGCTGCTTTAGCGCCGTGCTGACCGTAGTTTTCTGCTGGTCGTTCAAGCCGTTGTAGAAAGTGAGCCACGCATTCGTGGTTTGTTGACGCAGTTGTGCGTCTTTTTGCTCGACTTGCTGGTGCGCGGCCGCCATGGCGTTCAGATCCAGGATCGGCTGCTGCTGAGCGGCCTTCATCTGGTTCCTGATCTGTTCATGGTTGGCGCGCATGGCCTCATGGTTCTGCTTCATGGTGTCCAGCGCGGCCTGCCATTGCTTTTCCTGATCCGCATTCAGCTTCAGCTGGTCGTGCAGTTGCGTCAGTTCCTTCATGAAGTGGCCATGCCAGCCGCCGGGGCCGCCTTGACCGGCGGGCTGAGCGGCATAGGCCGCGCCCGCGCCGATGGCAAGGGCGGTGGCGGCAACGGCGAGAACGCGCGAGATTTTTTTGGTGGACATGTAAGGCTCCTTGTAATGGAATAGCCGACGATGCAACCGGTGATAGAGGACGGCCTGCATTCGGTAAGACACAGCGTAGAGAAACGGGTCCAACGCTGTGTTACGCCGACGCATGTGGCTATTACGGGTCATTACGTGTGCCTTTCACCGTAACACCCGGTAACCCTTGCGGGCCGTCTGAAATCGAAAACCCCTCCTGCCGCGCGTTAAACTTCATCCCATGGCTACTCAAATACTTGTTGTTGACGACGACGTCGAATTGCGCGATCTGCTGCGCGACTATCTGGCCCGTCAGGGCATCGAAGTCTCGGTGCTGCACGACGCGGGCACGCTCGAGCGCAGGCTCGAACGCGAGCGTCCCGATCTGATCGTGCTCGATCTGATGATGCCGGGCGTCGACGGGCTGACCGCGCTGCGCAAGCTGCGCGCGTCGGGCGACGACATTCCTGTGATCATGCTCACCGCGCGTGCTGATGACGTCGACCGCATCGTTGGGCTGGAGCTCGGCGCCGACGACTATCTCGGCAAGCCGTTCAATCCGCGCGAGCTGTTGGCGCGCGTGCAGGCGGTGCTGCGGCGGCGCCGCACGCTGCCGTCTGCGGCGGCGCCGGAGCAGCGCGAGCCGTTCAACTTCGGCCGCTTCACGCTCGATTTCCAGTCGCGTACGCTGCATCACGAAGACAAGCCGCTCACGCTGTCGGGCAGCGAATTCGCGCTTCTGAAGATTTTTGTCAATCACCCCATGCGCACGCTCACCCGTGAGCGCCTGCTCGAACTGCTGCATGGCCCGGAATACGACGGCACCGATCGCGGCATCGACGTACAGGTGTGGCGTTTGCGTCGCATTCTCGAAACCGACCCGTCCACGCCGCGTTTCATTCAAACGGTGCGCGGGCGCGGCTACGTGTTCGTGCCGGACGGCGAACAACATGCGTCGGCCCATTGATTCACTGTTTGGCCGCCTCGCGCTGCTAGTCATTGCGGTGCTGCTCCTGTCGCATTTCGCGTGGTACGCGCTGATGCGGCTCGAGCGCAGCCAATTGCAAACCCGCTACGCCGTCGAGGAAGCCACCTTCCTCGTGGACGCGGTGCGCCAGCACGTTGCCCGCACACCGGACCAGCCCTTGCCGTCGCGCGTACGGCTGGTCGATCCGGCGAGCCCCGACGTGCCGCCGGATATCGGCACGTTGCCGGAGCCGCTCGAACGTTTCGTCGAAGACGTACGCGATCGCATGCCGGCCGGCACCCTCGTGCGGATCGGCCAGCCAGGCCGGCCGCCCACGCTGTGGGTGCGCGCCACCACGGATCACAGCTGGATCGTCGTGCCGGTGCAGCCATTGCGGCCGCCGCGCTCGCTCGATCGCACGGTGCTGTGGCTCGCGATCATTTTCTCGTTTGCGGTGATGGCAGCGCTTTTTGCCGCATGGGCGCTGCAGCAGCCATTGCGCTCGCTTGCCCAAGCGGTCGCGCGCTTCGGGCGGGGTTTGCCGGTGCCGCCGGTGCCCGAGCGCGGGCCGCGCGAATTGCGGCAGTTGACGCACGGCTTCAACCAGATGGTTCAGGAAGTGGCGCGTACTGAAAACGACCGCGCCGTAATGCTGGCCGGCGTCGCGCACGATCTGAAAACGCCGCTGGCGCGCTTGCGGCTGCGTGCCGAAATGATGGAAGAAGTGAAAATGCGTGACGGCGTCGTGCGCGACGTCGATTCAATGACGCACATCGTCGAACAGTTTCTGGTGTTTGCCCACGACGGCGCCGACCGCAGCGAAGCGGTCGAAGTGGACGCGCAGTGCGAACGCGTGGTCCGCAGTTACCGTGCGGTCGCGGCCGGCGCGCCCACGGTGCGAACCGAACTCAACGCGGGCCCCGGTTTCCTGCTGCCGGCGGCGACGCTCGACCGGATCCTCTCGAACCTGCTGGACAACGCCCACGCCTACGGCGCGCCGCCGATCGTTGTCGCCACGGCGCGCACGGCGCAAGGTTTCACGCTGTCGGTGAGCGACAACGGCAGCGGTATCGCCGCGCAGGACCTGATCAATGCCAGCCGGCCGTTCGTCCGGCTCGACCCGGCACGCGGCGGCAATGGTCATAGCGGATTGGGGCTCGCGATCGTCGAGCGTCTGGTGCGGCGTGCGGGCGGGGAGTGGGAAATCGGCAACCACGAAGGCCGTGGCTTGCGGGTCTTGATGAGCTTTCCGTTCGAGGTAGTGCCGCGTGTTATGGCGGCCTCGGAAAGCGTCTGGTAGGGTGAGGCGGGGCAAGGGCGGCAGGCGTCTGCCCCGCTGCGTTCATGCCGGAACGCGCGTCCGGCAGCCGTTGCGCTAGTCTGAAAACAGCGTGTTCAACGCATTCGCCGCGTCGCTATCCACCGTATTCCACGTGACCGTTTCGGCTTCGAAAATATAGTGTGTGGTGTACTTGCCGAGACGCGCGAGTATTTCTTCCTGAATCAATTCCGGCGCGACATCCAGTTTCAGATACCACGCGGTCGACGACAGGCGTGTCTGGAACGCGCCATATTCGGCCAGCAAATGGTCGAATGCGTCGGCATCCTGATCGCGACAGACGATGACCAAATTTCCCTTCATGCGAATCTCCCGTTAGAGCGGTAGCGGCAACCTCAATGTCAGGGTTGATGATACCTGCATCCTCACGGAACTTCCGGAGAAGGGATTTGCTTTGCGTCAGTTGCCGCGTTCCTCGGGGTGCCAGTGGCATGACAGGCGCGGCGGCGCGAACTGCAATCCGGCACGACCCGGCGCATTACCCGTGAGAGCAAACGTTATCGAGCGCTACCAGGTGTTACCAGGCGCTACCAGGCGTTCGCCACGGTGCGTGCGGGCGGTGCGGTGTCGTCGGGCGGAAGCGCTTCGGTGCGGTCGCGCCCACCCGTCTTCGCTGCGTAAAGCGCCATGTCGGCGCGGCTCATGATGCGCTCGGGCAGATCGTCGGCGGAGAGTTCGGTGATGCCGATGCTCACGCTCAAACCCACCGAAGGCGGCAGCTTCGGCGAAGGAACCGCCTTGAGACGCAGACGCAAGCGTTCGACCACTTCGCGGCCCCCCTCCAGATTCGTGGCGGGCAGCAGCAAGCCAAACTCTTCGCCGCCTAACCGGCCGATCGCATCGGTGCCGCGCAACTCAGCGCGGCAGGTATCGACGAAATGCTCGAGCGCGCGGTCGCCCGCGGCGTGGCCGAAGCGGTCGTTGATCTGCTTGAAGTGATCGAGATCGGCGATCGCCACGCACAGCGGCTGATTGTCCGCATGCGCGCGCTCTATCTCATGACGCAGCAGGTCGAGGAAGTAGCGCCGCGACAGCGCGCCGGTCAGCGCGTCGTGGCGCGCTTCGGCCGAGAGCAGGGTGTTGGCCGATTGCAGTTGCTCGGCAAGATCGCGGGTGGCGCGATGATGGCGCCGCTCCCGCACGTATGACACGGTGATCACCCACGCGAGCGCGACCGTGCCGGCCAGCGTCAGAAACACCAGCAGATGATCGCGCGTGTGATTGCGCAGCAATTCGGGCCACGCCGCAAGCGGGTCGACCAGATGCGCCGATAGACCCGAGTTCAGGCCGCCGCGTGTCTGATACAACGCAGGCGTTTGCTGCGCGCTCATGCCGAACAACTGGCTGGCGATGGCTGCGGGTACCCAGGGCGCCTGCTCGCGCACTTGTGCGTCGACCTGAATCCGGATGTCGGGGAGGATGTCGCGGCGGTAGATGACCCTGCGCTCGGCGGCGCTCATCTGCGTGACGCGAGAATCTGGCAGGGCATGGCCTTCAAGGTCGCTGTTGTGCGCCATGATGATGACGCCGTGCTCGTCGGCCACGAAGGTGCCGGTATGGGCGACCCAGTGGCGCAGCCGCGCGATCCCCACTTTGGCCACGACGGCGCCGACCAGCAGGCCGTCGGTATAAACCGGCGCTGCGATGAAGATGCCCGGTTCGCCGCTCGAGCGGCCCACGCCATAAGCTTCCGAAAACGCGCCGAGCAGGGCATTGGTCAGATAGCTGCGGGTGCGCATGTCGACGCCGACGAAGGAGCGTTCCGCGGCGAGCGGGTTATTGATGGAGTTGCTCGACGCGACGCAGGTGCCGTTGGTGTTGACGAGCCAGATCTGATCGAGCCCGGAGAAGCCTTGCGCATCATGCAGGAAGCTGCTCACGGCGAGCAACTGCGGGTCCTTTAACAACGCGGCGCGCAGGGCGGGTTCCGTCGCTTCGCCGTTCGCGGCATAATTCTGGGATTGCGCCAGCGCGCGCTGGACCACGTTCATTTCGGCCATGGTGGCGGGGATAGCCCGGGACATCGAGAGGTCGCTGGCAATCACTTCGGCCATGTTGTCGACGATCGACGTGGACATCTGGCGCTGTGTACGCATGGCCGCGTCCAGCTCTTGCTGTACCATCCGGTCCGCGACCATGCCGGCCACGAACCAGCAAACGAGCACGATCAGCGCGAAGCTGATCGGTCCGGCTGCCTGGCGCAAGGTTGTCCTGTTCATCGACCCTCTGTTCCGTCTGGCTGTGACATGCAACTAGCTCATTCGTGGCAGCGCGGTGGCGCCGTTTTGCCCGGTTGTTTTCGCCCAGTTGTGACGCCCTTATGGAAGCGGCTGGCGATCCGGCCTCGGTGTGGACCGTGCCGTGTGCCGGTATCACCGTACACAGCGTGTCGTTTTTTGATTTTAACCGTCATGGGGCCTGACGCCACTGTTATTGCGGGAATGCGAAGTGTGTCCGCGTCGCTCATCAGGGCCTTAACGGCAGCGTGTCGGCTTTCTGAATGGCCGCGCGGGCTTTTTCCGGATGTTTGAAATGCATTTCGGGCCGCGCTCGCGATTGCCGGGAAAATGGCTGGCGCACGTCGGTAAATACCGTGCTGTATCACGCCGGATCGACGCCGGATGAAGGCCGTTTGAAGGCCGTCGTTGCGGCGTACGCTGTGGTTTGCCGGTATTTGGCGCGAAAGGTTGTGCCTGAAACATAGGATGGTGTAGTGTCGTGCCGTCCAAAACAAGGAAAGCCCGCCAGCCTTAGGGCGGCGCCCGCGGCGACAGAGGAATCCGGCTTCGTGGCACCGGTCCTTGGGCAGCTCGCCCAAGGACACGTCCGCACCGGTCTATGTGTCTCCAACGCTAACGATTTACCGCGCCTACGCGTTTTGCCATGCCTGATTTCCGCTTTCCGGACCGATCTTCAGACTGCCGCGCCGAATCTGCGGCCTCCTTTGTCCATTCGAACATCTGTAATAACGAGGAGGGCGCCTGATGGACTTCAGTTTCGACCTGAAACGCACCGCCAATGCTTCAGCGTGGCGATTACTGCCTAACGGCTGGGATTTCGTCGCCTTCCCGTTGATCATCTGCGTCATCGCGATGGCCGCGATCGGTTTTCATCAGACGCTGGCGCCGATGTCGACGCTGAAAACCCAGGTCATCTCACTCGACCCGTCGAGCCTGCCCGAGTACGCCATGCGCACGACGCTGCGCATGCTGGCGGCGATGGTGGCATCGCTTACCTTCACGCTGGTCTACGGCACGCTCGCCGCGAAGAGCCGCCGCGCGGGCCTCGTGCTGGTGCCGATTCTCGACATCCTGCAGTCGGTGCCGGTGCTCGGCTACATTTCATTCACGGTCACGTTCTTCCTCGCGCTGTTCCCGGGGCGCGTGCTGGGCGCCGAACTCGCCGCGATCTTCGCCATTTTCACGAGCCAGGCATGGAATATGACCTTCAGCTTCTATCAGTCGCTGCGCTCGGTGCCGCGCGATCTGGATGAAGTGTCGCGGGGGTTTCATCTGACGGGCTGGCAGCGCTTCTGGAAGCTGGAAGTGCCGTTCTCGATGCCCGGCCTCATCTGGAACATGATGATGTCGATGTCGGGCGGCTGGTTCTTCGTGGTGGCCTCCGAGGCCATCACCGTAGGCAACAACACGATCACGTTGCCTGGGATCGGCGCGTATCTGGCGCAGGCGATCTCGGACAAGAACCTGCACGCGGTCGGCTGGGTGATTCTGGCGATGACGGTCGTGATTCTGGCCTACGACCAGTTCCTGTTCCGCCCGCTCGTCGCCTGGGCCGACAAGTTCCGCATGGAAACGACCAGTTCCGGGAATGCCCCGGAATCCTGGCTGCTCGACCTGATCCGCCGTACCCGTCTGATTCACCGCCTGCTCGTGCCGATGGGGTGGGTGTTCGCGAACGCCGCGCGGGTGCCGATGCGCCTGCCGGCATTCGACCGTGTCCGCTTCGCGATTCCGCAGCGCCAGAAATCGTCGCGCGCGGGCGACATCGTGTGGGGGATTCTGGTGATCCTCCTGACGGTATATGTCGTTTATCGCGTGGTGGCGTATGTGCGCACCGGCGTGACGCTCGACGAAGTGGGGCACGTGCTGGTGCTGGGGCTCATCACGCTGCTGCGGGTGGCGCTGCTGATCGCGCTCTCGTCGGTGATCTGGGTGCCGCTCGGCGTGCTGATCGGGCTGCGTCCGGCGCTCGCCGAGAAGATCCAGCCGCTTGCGCAGTTTCTGGCCGCGTTCCCGGCGAACCTGCTGTTCCCGGTCTTCGTGATCGTGATCGTGCGTTTTCACCTGAATCCTGACATCTGGCTGTCGCCGCTGATCGTGCTCGGCACCCAGTGGTATATCCTCTTTAACGTGATTGCGGGGGCCAGCTCCTACCCGAACGATTATCGCGAGGCGGCCACCAACTTCGGTATTCGCGGCTGGCAGTGGTGGCGCAAGGTGATGCTGCCCGGTATCTTCCCGTACTACGTGACGGGGGCGATTACCGCATCCGGTGGCGCGTGGAACGCGAGTATCGTCTCCGAGTTCGTTCAGTGGGGCGACACCAAACTCGCCGCGCACGGTCTGGGTGCGTACATCGCGCAGAACACCGCGTTGGGCGACTTCCCGAAAATCATTCTCGGTATTGCCGTGATGTCCCTCTTTGTGACCTTGTTTAACCGCCTGCTGTGGCGTCCAATGTACGCCTATGCCGAGTCCAAGCTTCGGCTCGATTGACAGTAAATTTAAGGCAAACCGCGATGCAAAATCCTAAAGCTGCCGTAACCGCCGCGCCGGTCCAGATGCCGCCGAAGCCTCCGCGCCTGGGTGAGGAAATTCTGTGCGTCAAGGACGTGTGCCGCGGGTTCAACAAGACCCAAGGCGAGCTGCTTGTCCTCGACGATGTGAACCTGTCGCTGCGCGAAGGTGAGATCGTCGGCATGCTGGGCCGTTCGGGCTCGGGCAAGTCGACCCTGCTGCGTATCATTGCCGGCCTGATCGAACCGACCGACGGCGAAGTGACGTACCTCGGCAAACCGCTCGAAGGTCCGGCCAAGGGTGTCGCGATGGTGTTCCAGACCTTCGCGCTGTTCCCGTGGTTGACCGTGCTGCAGAACGTGGAAGCGGGCCTCGAAGCGCAAGGCGTGGGCGCGCGCGAGCGGCGCGAGCGCGCGCTGGCCGCGATCGACCTGATCGGTCTCGACGGTTTCGAAAACGCGTATCCGCGCGAATTGTCGGGCGGCATGCGCCAGCGCGTTGGTTTTGCGCGCGCGCTGGTGGTCGATCCGACGCTGCTGCTGATGGACGAGCCGTTTTCCGCCCTCGACGTGCTAACCGCCGAAACCTTGCGTACCGACCTGCTCGATCTGTGGACGCAAGGCCGTATGCCGATCAAATCGGTGCTGATCGTCACGCACAACATCGAGGAAGCGGTGTTCATGTGCGACCGCATTCTGGTGCTGTCGTCGAACCCGGGCCGCGTGATCGCCGAGATCAAGGTGCCGTTCAAGCATCCGCGTAACCGGCTGGATCCGGCGTTCCGCCGTCTGGTCGACGACATCTACGCCAAGATGACCGCGCGCCAGACCGACGAAGCGACGAGGAAGGGGCTCGAACTCGGCAGCTGGCTGCCGCATGTGTCGACCAACCTGATGGCCGGTCTGATCGAAACGCTGGCGGCCGCGCCGTACCACGGCCGCGCCGACATGCCGGAAATCGCCCGCTCGCTGCATCTGGAGGTGGACGATCTGTTCCCGGTTGCCGAAGTGCTGCAACACCTGGGCTTCGCCGATGTGCGTGAAGGCGATATTTTCCTGACGCCGCCGGCGCGTGTGTTCGCGGAATTCGGCACGCAGGAACGCAAAATGATGTTCGCCGAACACCTGCTGCGCCACGTGCCGCTCGCCGCGCGGATCAAGAAGGTGTTGAACGAACGGCCGGGGCATCGCGCGCCGCGTGTGCGCTTCGAGCAGGAGCTGGAGGATTTTCTGTCGGACAGCGCCGCGGAAGAGACGCTCGACGCAGTGATCAACTGGGGCCGTTATGGCGAGATCTTCTCGTATAACGACCAGACGGAAATTTTCAGTCTGGAAGACGTGGAGTCTTAAATCCAGTCGGGTTGATTAAGACGCCCAAGACAAAAAAAAAGCGGCGGGGGAGACCCCGCCGCTTTTTTTATTGCAGATTGCCCCAGCGCTCGACGGCCGGTTCCGCCGATGCCCACTTCCAGCCCTTGTCCTGGCGGCACGCGCTGGCCGTATACCAGTCTTCGTGCGCGTTCGGGCCGTCGCCGTCCTGCACCGAGAACACGAACTCCTTGCACAGCGCGAGCGCCGAGCTGAACGCCCGCGTCACGCGCACCTGGCCATGTCCGTTCTCGATCGGCAGCGAGTGCTTGACTGCCCAAAGCCGCGTCTCGCCGACCGGCATCGCCCCCGCCAACGCGGCAATCATGTTCTGCTGATCGGTGTGCATGGTGCGCATGTAGCGATTGACGGCCTCATCCGTCGCGGCCTGCACGGCAATACCGACGCCGATGCCGACTGCCGGGTTGGCGGTCACGAGACCTGACGCCACACCGGCCGCGGCGCCGCTCGCCGCGCCAACCGACGAGCAGCCGCTCGTCAGCAGACTCGCGCCGACGCAGATGGCTCCCGCGAGCGCGAGCCGCAGCCGGTTGCCGGAAAGCGCCACCGTACGCGTGCGCGGAGCCAGGGCATCGCGCTTGGCGTGGCTGGAACGTCGTTCAGGTAGCGCGCGCCCATTGCGGGGAGATTGAAGCCACAGCGCCCTCATTGCAGCGCGCCCCAGCGTTCGGTGGCGGGTTCGGCCGACGCCCATTTCCAGTTGTCGCCGTCGCGGCAGATCGAGGCGACGTAGAACGCGCTGCTAGCCGGCACATTCTGGGTAGCGATCTGATCGACCGAGAAGACGATTTCCTTGCAGTCGAGCGCACCGGCGCTGATTATTCGGCTTACGGTGACGCGACCGTGTTCGTCGTCTTCGATCGGCATCGAATGCGTCACGCTCCAAGGCGCAATCGCGCCGACTTCGAGCGGTCCGGCGATTTTGGCGATACCGTCCTGCGTATTCTTGTGGACCACGCGCTCCGAGTACTGCACGCCGGCGCGCGCCGCGGCCACCGCGCCGAGACCGATGCCGGTAGCGACCGCCGCGTTGTTGGTGACTTTGGCCGCGAGCGCGGCGCCTGCAACACCTGCGCCGGCGGTGGCGCCTTCCGTATAGAGCGAACTGCACCCGCTCAACGCCGACGTAATCGCCACCGCTAATGCGACGAGCGCCGTTGCATTCGGACGTCCGCATTTAGCGGCTTTAGACGCCGTAGTTGTTTGTTTTGCCCCTTCGGCCCACACCATACTTTTTTGCATTTCCCTGTCTCTGCTCCTGCAAGTGCCTTCGCTCACGCATGGTTTATTTGCGTGCTTCACATTTGTGAACGGTGTGTGAGCGAAAGGCACGCCTTTCTCATCGTTGCACTATGCGCTGCCGCATTTTGCAGGATGCCATTTGTAATTGGCAGTGGGAAAGTGCAAGCAATTGCAAAAGATAGTGCGAGTCGAATCGGTTTCTGGTGGGCGGAAGCCGATTTTGATTGGTGGTGCGAAGGGATTAATTACGAGATGAGCGATACGCAAAAAATGGCCGTTTCAGCGAAGGTGGCCTGCGCAACGCGCGTAGCAGGTGACTGAAAAAGCCGGCGGTCGGTATGCAGAAAATACCTGCCCACGCGAACGAATCGCGTGAGCGCCTGGTACGGCTTAGGTTTCGCTTTCTTCTTCCGCGCCTTCGTCGCCGCCATATACGCTCAAGCGGTTGTACAGCGTTTTCAGGCTGACGCCGAGTGCTTTGGCCGCGCGCCGCTTGTCGCCACCGCAGTATTTGAGCGTGCCGAGAATGATCTGCTTTTGCGCATCGGCGAGCGGAGTGCCGATCCACACGCTCATCGCGTCGCCCTGGGTCACGGGTTTTTTCACGCGCGATGCGAGATGCGGATGCGGCAGTTCAACCGTTTTCTCCGCGAGAATGAACGCGCGATACACCGCGTTCTTCAACTCGCGCACGTTGCCCGGCCACGACCAGGTCCGCAGTGTTTCGATCGACCGTTTGCTGAAGCTCTTGCTCGCGTTTTCCTGCTGATTCAGCAAGGCGAGAAAGTGTTGGGCGAGCAGTTCGCGATCACCCTCGCGCTCGCGCAACGGTGGCGCGCGCAACGGAAAAACCGCAAGCCGGTACATCAGGTCTTCGCGCAGACCGTGTTCCTTCACGGCGATCGCGGGGTCGCGATTGGTCGCGGCGATCACGCGCACGTCGCCATGAATCAGCTCGTTGCCGCCCACCCTGAAGAAGGTGCCGGTCTCGAGCGCGCGCAAAAGTTTGACCTGGCGCACTGGCGCCATTTCAGTGATTTCGTCGAGGAACAGCGTGCCGCCGTTCGCATGTTCGAAGTAGCCGATGCGGCCTTGCACGGCACCCGTGAAGCTGCCTTTTTCGTGGCCGAACAATTCGGCTTCGATGAGTTCGTCGGGAATTGCGCCGCAGTTCACGGCGATAAACGGGGCATCCTTGCGGCTGCTGTGATCGTGAATCGTGCGGGCAATCAGTTCCTTGCCGGTGCCAGATTCGCCGATGATCAGCGCGGTCGCGTCGGTGCCGGCGACGCGTTCGATCTGCTCATACAAATCGAGCATCACCGGCGACGAGCCGTACAGTAGCCCGTACGATTTCAGTCCCGCGATGCCGTCCGCGACGCGCTGCTTCGTCTGTGCGGCGGAGACGGCGGGCGGGTCCAGGTCGATTGACGCCATAAACGGGGGAGTCCTGTGCAAATGGGGTTTGGTGTTGCGGCGCGCAGGCCTTCAAGTCCTCGGAGCAAGATGGACCAGTTCACTCACTATCTCACAAGAATTCGATTTAACCACTTTGAAGCTGCTTCCGGCAATCCATGTGACGGGTGGAGAAATAGTCCGCCGCGCGTCCGGTCGAAAGTGCCTGAACCGGTGTTGCTATCGAACAAGCGTGGCAAATTTACCGGGCACGGCGTTTGCGGCATGAATTCGGCATGCGTGCGCTTTTGGGCGGCTTGAGGCTGCGCTGGGCGCGCCGACGTCCGCTGCGATTCCTGCGGTTCCTTCGGTTCCTCGATCTGTCGCCACGCGCAGCAATGAGGACGGAAGTGGGACGCAGACGCCGGATTCAGACATAGGAGCAAATAATGAGTGACACCACGCAACAGCTCGCACTCGGCGGCCAGAAGATTGTCGAAGATCTGAGAGTGTTGCTGACGGATTCGGAAGAGATGCTGCGGCTTGCCGCAAATGTACCGGGCGAGGGCGTCGATGCGCTGCGCGAACGCCTGACGGCGCATGTCGAGACGCTGCAGGCGGCGCTCGGTGATGCGCAGCGGAACGCCCGGCACCGCTACCGTGCCGCAGCCGTCAGTGCCGAGCGATACGTGCGGCACAACCCATGGCGCTCGCTTGGCATGGCCGCGGGCGCGGGTTTTTTGCTTGGCGTCCTCGCCGCGCGCTGACGCGCCGCGTTCGATGCGGATCCCCTAGACGATAACCAGGAGTTCACGATGGGACGACCCAAAATTGGCATCTTCGGCGCGCTGATGGCCCTCGGCGGGTTGCTGGCTCTGCGCTACGTGCAGCGAAACCGTGCCACACAAATTCCGACGGCGCGTGATCTGAGCCGCTGGGAGGGCGAGGGCGGCGCGGTGACGACCGGCGGCGTGAGCGCGGCAAGCGCTGGCCCGTCCGCGCCAGACACGGCGCACGGCGCAAATGGCTCGCAGCATGCGAATGGCCAAGGCAGTGCATGGCCGTTTCCGCGTAGCGAAGGGCCACAGTGACACCCTTGCGTACGCGGTGATGCCGCAGCGGCCCGCTTCGCCGGGCGGCGTCGGGCGCACATTACAAACGTGTCCCGATAAAACCGTATAATAGGTAAATAGACAACAATGCCGCATCGCGACGGGCGATTCCCTCGTTGATTGTTGCGGTATTGAGTCAAGTCAGGGGTTCGGCGCTATCGCAGAAAGTTAGCGTGTGCTCACATTACGACGCACGCGCAGCATAAGGCGAGCGGCCGGCCGGCACTTCAGCATGCGTTTTGCATGTTTCCCCATTCACGCTTTCGGGCTTTCGAGACGCGATGCCACACGTACTGATTGTCGATGACGATGCCGGTACCCGCGAGGCGCTTGCCGCCATCATCGGGGAAGACGGTCTGACTACCGCCACGGCGGGCGATTTGCGCGAAGCGCGCATTCAACTGGTCCGGCAGATGCCGGATGTCGTTTTTACGGATCTGAAGCTGCCTGACGGCAGTGGAGTCGATCTGTTTGAAGATCTCGATCCGCGCTCCGGCGTGGAAGTGATTGTGATTACGGGTCACGCCACGGTGGAGTCGGCGGTCAATGCGCTGAAGATGGGCGCCACCGACTACCTGGTTAAGCCGATCAATATGCAGCGGGTGAAGGCGATTCTGTCGCGCCTGCCGCGAGCTGGCGACCTGAAGGCGGAAATCGGCACGTTGCGTGGCGAGTTGCGCCGCATGGGCCGGTTTGGGCTGATGCTCGGCAACTCGCCGGCCATGCAGGAGGTTTACGACCAGATTAGCCGGGTTGCGCCGACGGCCGCCTCGGTCATGCTGGTGGGCGAGTCGGGCACCGGCAAGGAAGTGGCCGCCCAGACGCTGCACCAGCTCAGTTTGCGCCGCAAGCATGCGTTTCTGGCGGTGAATTGCGGCGCGATTTCGCCGAACCTGATCGAGTCGGAAATGTTCGGCCACGAGCGTGGTTCGTTCACCGGCGCGGACCGTCAGCACAAAGGCTATTTCGAACGCGCGAACGGCGGCACGCTGTTCCTCGACGAAATCACCGAGATGCCGATCGAGTTGCAGGTGAAACTGCTGCGCGTGCTGGAAACCGGCATGTTCATGCGGGTCGGCACGACCAAAGAAATCGAAACGGACGTGCGCCTGATTGCGGCCACCAATCGCGATCCTGAGCAGGCGGTGCTGGAAGGCAAGTTGCGGCTCGACCTGTACCACCGCTTGAACGTGTTTCCGATCAGCTTGCCGCCGCTGCGCGACCGGGGCAAGGACGTGGAATTGCTGGGGCAGGCGTTTCTCGACGAACTCAACGAGCGTCACGGCACGAAGAAGCATTTCCCCGCCGCGGTGAAGGAAATGTTGATGTCGTATCCGTGGCCGGGCAATGTGCGCGAGTTGAAGAACTATGTGCAGCGCGCGCACATCATGTCGGGTACGGATTCCGACAGTACGGCGACGGTGCCGTTGCAGATCACGTTGTCGAAGCCTGCGGCTGGCACGGCGATTACGATTCCGTTTGGGACTTCGCTTGCGGAAGCGGATCGTCAGTTGATTCTGGCTACGCTCGAGCAATGTGGTGGGGTGAAGACGCGGGCTGCTGAGATTCTTGGGATTAGTTTGAAGACGCTGTACAACCGGCTGGTTGAGTATGGGAATGATGCGAGGGATGAGGGGGATGCGGCTGATGAGTCGCCGCGGGCGGATGTGGACGTCTGAAAGATCTAGGGTTGGGCCTGCTCGGCGGGTTGCTTTTGGCGTTGCCTTGTTGTGGTTTGTTGGCGGTGCGCCTTTGGTCTTTCCTTGCTGAGGTGGTTGTCTCTGTTCTGTTGTTGGTCTTTTGGCCTTTCCTTGCTGTGTTAGTGGTTTATTAGCGTTGCCCCTGTGCGGGGCGGCACCTACTTTTCTTTGCCGGCCGCAAAGAAAAGTAGGCAAAAGAAAGCGGCTCAAACCGCTAACTCTTAAGCGGGTCCCCCGCACAGCCACGGTAGTGGTACATCTGGAATCTGTGTCCTCGCACATTCGGCGCTGGTGACAAGGGCGTCATACCTCCCGCGGCGCTGCGCGCGCCGATACCCGGTTCATAAAACCGCCCGCCGGATTTTTGCTTTCGCGGTTTGGTCCTTTCCCCGACTCGTCGTTGTATCGCTGCCACCGGGCTGCGGTCTCACTCTCCCGTTTGTCCCCGTCCCAGACTCGCCGTTGCCTCGCTGCTGGAAGCACAACCGCGGGAGCAATCGCGATCGCGAAATCGATGCACCGACATTCATTTGAAATGGGATTGGCCAACCAGAGCGGGGGCGCCTCGCCGAGGCGAAGCCGACGGCTCCCGCTGCGCGGAGCAAACCCGCAGGTTTCCCTGGCAGACCCGTCCGCGACGCACGTAGTGCGGAGTGGGAGCTGATGAGCGCCTTGTCGCTGACGCGGAGTGCGCGGGAACACGGATTCCAGATGCACCACTACCCCCTCCAAGCCAGGGGACCCGCTTAAGAATTAGCGGTTTGAGCCGCTTTCTTTTGCCTACTTTTCTTTGCGGCAGGCAAAGAAAAGTAGGTGCCGCCCCGCACAGGGGCAACGCTAATAAACCACTAACACAGCAAGGAAAGGCCAAGAAGGCAAACGCACAGACACAGCAAGAAAAGACCAAGAAGCGGCCAACGGCCACAAGCAAACCAAGGCAAGCGGGCAAGCAAAACAAAAAGCGCCGCGAAGGCCCCCACCTGCCGGGCAGGCAACCCCTCCCGGCATAACCCTTGCTGCCACCACAACAACCACAAAGCCAAGGACAACGAACATGCCGGACTACGCCGCCGCGACCGCCCTCCCGAAACACGCCCACCGTCCCGAGCCGATCGAACCGCCATCACCATCGCCATCACCGTCACCAAATCCTGGCGAACCCGACACGATTCCAGGCCCTAGCCCGACTCCAGACCCGATCGAACCGGTTGCGCCGCCGATCGGCGACCCACCCCCGCAACCCACGCAAACGCCACAAGCCAATCGGCGCCCGCTGCCTCAACCCGCACCCGTGCAACTCTGACACGCTCAGTGCGCCGCACCATCGTCCGTCACAGCGATTTTATGTACTTGTTACAAAGTCGACGCATCTTTTACCGGCAATTTGCCGTCGCGACCCCTACACTGAATTGATGCCGTCTCGTTGACGGCGGGCTTCCCCCGGAGGCATCGATCATGAGACATCCAGCATTGCGTCGTTCCGCGCGCCACTCAAAACGCGATTCCCGGCCGGGCAGCAGCCAGAGTAGCTCGCCTGAGTCGCCAGACCCGGCCGCGCAGAACCGCATCGCGCCCAATGCGCCGCCAGACGGGGAGCACAACCAGGGTGGCGTGCGCCCGGAAGGGCTGGAGTATCAGCGCGATCTCGGCTCGGAACAGGACGCCTGACCCCGTCTGACAGGCGGTAAGAACGGTTTCGGTTTCGTCATACAAAGCAGAAAAAATTTCTTCGTAATACTTCGGTATTGCGCGTTTTTGCTCGTCCGATACATTTGTAAC
Source organism: Paraburkholderia sp. BGA-UO-ETr-F12 (assembly GCF_059567945.1). Taxonomy (NCBI): domain Bacteria; kingdom Pseudomonadati; phylum Pseudomonadota; class Betaproteobacteria; order Burkholderiales; family Burkholderiaceae; genus Paraburkholderia; species Paraburkholderia sp. BGA-UO-ETr-F12. The sequence continues at coordinate 240,058 of NZ_JCAQOZ010000012.1, forward strand.
CATTTTTATTTCCAACATCTCAAAAAACGGCACGCGACTTGCATGCACCGTTAACGCACATATCCGTATGCAACGAAACAACTGACGAGGTGGAGCACCAATGAGCAGACTGATCGTGGTATCGAATCGTGTGGCGCCAATCCAGGAAGGCCGCCCCGCGGCAGGTGGCCTCGCGATCGGCGTGCTGGACGCGTTGAAGGAAACCGGCGGAGTCTGGTTCGGCTGGAGCGGCGAGACGGTGAGCGAGCCGTCATCCCCGGTGATCGAGAAGCAGGGCAATGTGACATACGCGACGGTGGGTCTCACCAAGCGCGACTATGACCAGTACTACCGCGGTTTTTCGAACGCGACGCTGTGGCCGACGTTCCACTATCGCAACGACCTGTCACGCTACGACCGGCAGGAATATGCGGGCTATCAGCGCGTCAACGCGACGCTCGCCAGGCAGCTCAAGGAGCTGCTCAAGCCCGACGACATCATCTGGGTGCACGACTATCATCTGCTCCCGTTCGCGCGCTGTCTGCGCGAGCTCGGCGTGAAGAATCCAATCGGTTTCTTCCTGCATATTCCGTTTCCAGTTCCGGAAGTACTCCGTACGATTCCGCCTCACGAGGAGTTGGTCAAAGCAATGTGCAGCTACGACGTGGTCGGTTTCCAGACTGAGGCGGATCGCCAGTCGTTCGTCGACTTTATCGAGCGCGGCCAGCACGGCACCTCGAGCGAAGACGGCATGGTGCACGCGTACAACCGCTTCCTTAAAGTGGCCGCATACCCGATCGGCATCTATCCGGATGCGATCGCCAAGGCCGCCGAACAGTTCACCGATCGCAAGCCGGTACGCAGCCTGCGTGACGGCATGCGCGGGCGCAAGCTGATCATGAGCGTCGACCGGCTCGATTATTCGAAGGGATTGGTAGAGCGCTTCCAGGCATTCGAACGGCTACTGCTGAATGCACCGGGTTGGCACGGACGCGTATCGCTGGTGCAGATCGCGCCGCCGACGCGCGCGGACGTGCAGACGTATCAGCGTATTCGTCAGACATTGGAAGGCGAAGCGGGCCGCATCAACGGTCGTTTCGCGCAACTCGACTGGACGCCGATCCAGTACCTGAACCGCAAGTACGAACGCAATCTGCTGATGGCGCTGTTCCGTCAATCGCAGGTCGGTTATGTGACGCCGCTGCGCGACGGCATGAACCTGGTCGCGAAGGAGTACGTTGCATCGCAGGATCCGGCCGATCCAGGCGTGCTGGTGTTGTCGCAATTTGCCGGCGCCGCCGAGCAATTGCCGGGTGCGCTGGTTGTCAATCCGTTCGATCTGTCGCAGATGGCCGAGGCGCTGGAGCGCGCACTGTCGATGCCGCTCGCCGAGCGCCAGGCGCGTCACGCGGACATGATGGCGCCGATGCGCGAGAACAATCTGTCGGTCTGGCGCGACACCTTCCTCGACGACCTGCGCAACATCGCGACCGCCTCTTCGGTGACGGCCAAAGCGGTAAAGCTCGCTGACGTGACGGCATCTTCAAGCTGATTCAATGGCGGCGCGGTTCCTACGGGAATCGCGCGTGCCGGTCACGTCGAAGCAGAGTCGAAGCACAAAAACAACAAGAGAAAGAGCAGGCGAAAGGACATGAAAAAGGGCGCGGATCGAGGCATGCGATTCGCGCCCTTGTTGCATCGGAGAGCCGGCTCGCGATGAGGTTCGTAGTAAGGTCGCAATGAGGGCCGCAATAAGGCTCGCCATGCACTGACGTCGCTCGAACCGGCGTGCCCCGTTTGCCCATTCAGGCTCGCTGCATCACGCGCAACGTGCTGACCACGGCGGCAACCGCTGAAAAGCACGCGGCCACATACAGCACGATGACCGGCCCGTTGTGCGGCGCGATGCCAAAGATCAGCGCGACCAGCGCGGCACCGAGCGTCTGTCCGGTCAGGCGCGCGGTGCCGAGCATGCCGCTCGCGCCGCCGCTGCGCTCACGCGGCGCGGCGGACAGCATGGTTCGATTGTTCGGCGACTGAAAGATCCCGAAGCCCGCACCGCACAGCGCCATGCGCCAGGCGATCTGCATCGGCTCCGGATGCGCGCCGAGGGTGGCGAGCAGCAGCAGGCCCACCGTCATCGCAGCGAGTCCGACGCCGCCTAGCCAGCCCGACGACACCTTGTCCGACAGTACGCCGGCAATCGGCGCCGCGATGATGATGACTGCCGGCCACGGCGTCATCAGCAAGCCGGTATCGACCTGTGAGAAGCCGAGCGTGTCCTGCAACAGAAACGGCAACGACACGAACGCCAGCATCTGAGCGCAGAACGAACAGACCGACGTGCCGATCGATAAGGCGAACACCGGAATCTTCAGTAAATCGATCGGCAGCAGGGGCGCGGGCTGAGTCAACTGACGGCGCACGAAGAAGTAGCCGATCACGAGCGCGCCGAGTGCTTCCGCGGCGACCCAGCCGACGGATTCGCCGTGACCGAGACCGTCGACGGCGAAAATCAGCAGGCCGAACACAAACGCGTTCATCAGCGCGCTCAGATAATCGTACGGCGACTCGTGGCCGGGGTTCATCGGCAGGGCTTTGAAGCCGCCGACAATCGCCGCGATCCCGATCGGCACGTTGATCGCGAACAGCCACGGCCACGAGGCGATGGCGAGCACCCCGGAGGCGATGGTCGGCCCGACCGCCGACGACACCGCCACGACCATTGCGTTGATTGCAACACCGCGCCCTAGCTGTGCGGGAGGATAAATCATCCGCACGAGCGCGGTGTTCACGCTCATCACGCCGGCCGCGCCGAAGCCCTGGACCACGCGGGCGAGCGCGAGCGTCGGCAGCGAAGTGGATAGCGCGCAACCGAACGACGCCACCGTGAACAGGATCAGCCCGGCCAGATAGATGCGCCGGTAGCCGATACGATCGCCGAGCGAGGCGAGCGGCAACAGTGAAATGGTGATGGCGAGCTGGTAGGCATTGACGACCCAGATCGAGCCCGCTGCGCTCGCATGCAGATTGCGTGCGATGGTCGGCAGCGCCACGTTGGCGATCGCGCTGTCGAGCACCGCTAGTGTGAGGGCGAGGGCGATGACGAGCATGGCCCAGTAACGCTGCGGAATCGGCAAGCCTTGTTCGGTGCTATCCGCGAGCGTTGGGCCGGCGGCGGGTGAGGTAGCTGACGCGGCATCGGCCGTCATCGAACTATCCTTGCGCGATGGTTGTGCGTGCATCGTTCTTCTGGATTTGGAGTAGGGCGATTCATCGGCGAGGCGTCCCGGCGACGAACCGCGCGCGCTGCGTGCGGCCCCGGAAAGACAAGACGGCGCGCTGCCACGATGCCGTTGCATTGCAGCAGCGCAGCGGCATCGCGTCTCGTGCGTTATTTGAGTTCGTACAGGCCGGTATGAGTGGTTGAGTCGAGCTCGTTCAGATGCGTCATGAAACGCGCGACCGCATTGGTGGTCTCCGCGTTGATCGGCAGGTGCGGCACCTTCAGCGCATGCAGGCGGAAGATGTAGCGATGCGTCCTGTCGCCGCGCGGCGGCGCGGCGCCGCCGTAGCCGACCGTGCCGTAGTCGTTGCGCACCTGCAGCGCGCCTTGTGGCAGCAGCGAACCGTCGGCCTTGCCGGCATTGCGCGGCAGCGAGCGGACATCGGCCGGAATATTGACGACGACCCAGTGCCAGAAGCCGCTGCCGGTCGGTGCGTCGGGATCGTGAACGGTCAGCGCGAAGCTTTGTGTGTCGGCCGGCGGTGCGTCCCACTGCAGCGCGGGCGAGATGTTCTCGCCGTCCACGCCGAAGGCCTTGTCGTGATACTCGTGGGCTTTCGGCATAAAGCCGTTGGTGGGGAAATCGTCGGACCAGAGACGGAAATCAGCCATGGTGTGCCTCCCTTGTTGAGTGGTTCTGGGATGGGCGGAGCGTGTTTTTTGCCGCCGGCCCGCTGCCCGATTTCTGCAAGTCCGGTACACAAAAAAGCCCCAAGCTAGCCAATCGAGTGTATCACCAGCGGCTTGGGGAATCGTTCGAACCGGGCAGGCTACAAGCAGCTTTCAGCCGCGTTCTTCGAAGTGCGGCGCGTCGCTTTTCAACCATGCGACAAGCCGCTGCAACACGCCTTCGATATCCCGATTGGCCCCGCGCAAAGCGCATTCCCACACCACCCCGACGCGCCAGCCGCTCGCAAGCAACGCTGCCTGAACCTTGTCGTCGTTGCTGCGATTGCGGCCGATCTTGTCGCGCCAGAACTCCGGCCGGGTTTGGGGCCATTTGAAGAGATGACAGTCGTGGCCGTGCCAGAAGCAGCCGTGTACCAGCACGACCGCACGGTAGCGCGGCAGTACGATGTCCGGACGGCCCGGCAGATCGCGCGCGTCCAGACGGAAGCGGAAACCCTGGCCGTGCAGCAGGCTGCGGATCAGAATTTCCGGTTTGGTATTGCGGCCGCGAATGCCGGACATCATCCGGCTGCGCGTTGCACTGTCGACGATATCGACCATCGCTAGGACCGGGATAACGGATCGGGCCGCTCAGGAATAGAGCGAAAGGGTTTGCTTCGAGCCATGGCGTGTTTGCGCGGCAAGCAGGTTTTGCACGTGCGGCAGCATGATGCGCGCCACTTCCCGCATCACCGGCATGACGACGCTGTTGCCGAACTGCCGGTAGGCCTGTGTGTCGCTGACGGGAATCCTGAAGGTATCGGGAAAACCCATTAGCCGCGCGCATTCACGCGGCGTGAGGCGCCGCGGCCGCAACTGTTCGCCCTGGTACACGAGAATTTCCGAACCGTCCTTGTGATAACGCGCGGAGAGCGTGCGCGTGACGCTGTCGGGATACGCCATGCCGAAGCCAAAGCCGTTGCCCGCCGCGCGATGCTTCGCCGCGTAGTTTTGCAGATAGGTCCAGAGCTTGGGTGTGAGCGTGTACTTCGGCTGCACGCGTTTGGCGGCGTGGTCGAAGAAGCGATCGTGGTCCCACGGCAGCACGGGTTCGCTGCCGTCGGTGCGATGCAGGATCGAGCCCAGGCGTGGACCGCTTTGCGGCAGGCGCAGATCGTCCCAGGAGAACGAGGTCTTGCCGCGAAAGCCAACGATGATGATGCGCTCCCGATGCTGCGGGGTGAAATGCTGGCCGTCGACCACGCGGTAGTGCACTTCGTAGCCGAGTTCGTCGCGCAGGGTCTGCAGGATCACGTCGAAGGTGCGCCCCTTGTCATGCGAGAGCAGATTCTTCACGTTCTCCAGCAGGAACGCGGCGGGGCGCTTGGCCGCGATGATCCGCGCGACGTCGAAGAACAGCGTGCCTTGCGTCGTGCACTCGAATCCGTGCGGACGGCCCAGCGCGTTCTTCTTGCTCACGCCGGCAATCGAGAACGGCTGGCACGGAAAGCCGCCGAGCAGGACATCGTGGCTCGGCACCTCTTCGGCGGGAAACGACACGATGTCGCCGATCAACGCGTGTTCGCCGTCGGCCGGATAGTTTTCGCGGTAGGTCTTGGTGGAGAAATCGTTCCACTCGCTCGTGAATACACAGTCGCCGCCGTGCGCCTCGAAACCCATGCGAATGCCGCCGATGCCGGCAAACAGATCGATAAAGCGGAACTGGGCGCCGCCCGCCACTGCGCCAGACTGCGTCCGGCCGCTGCTATGCAGCAGATCGCGCAGGGCCGGTTCGAGCATGGACGGGCACGGCGTTTCGCCCTTTTCCCAGCGCCGCACCGTCTTGATGTCCTTGCCTACGTGCGCTGCGATTTCGCGTTGAGTGAAGCGGGCGCGTGCCTGTTTGAGCAGGTCGAGCGGGGCGGCGACGGTCACGGAGGTCCTTGCTGGGAATTTTTGCGGACATTATGACCTAAGGTCGTCCCTTTTTCCTATTTTTGCTGACGAAGACCGGAAATCTTCCGCAACGCAACAACGCGTTTCGCCTAAACGTGACTGTCACAGTTGAACGTGTAGGCTTGTGGTGTGACGCGAATTCCCCGCGTTGCGACGTGTTCAGGCCGCGACAGGATTCGCGGCCTTTTTTTAACAGGGGAAAATGGGCTCGGCCGGCGCAGAAGGCCGGCCATCAAGGCTTGCAGCGGGTCAGATATGGGGGTAGGCCGTCACTGCGTGTACTGGCCGGAGCGGCATGGCCGTTGTCGGCGGCAACTCGTCCAACGCCGGCTGGGCGCTGGCCTCGAATTGATCGAGTTGCAGCAGCAGGCTGTCCACGCCGCACAGTTGCGCATGGGACAGCTGGCCGGTGTCGAGCAACTGGTGCAGACGCTTGCGCCAATAGGCGGCGGGCAGAATCGGGCCGCCCAGATCGCCGAGTAAAGACGGTCGCATGACACGCCCAATATGCGCGATGTCCTGATCGATCAGCGTCGCCTGAGTTGACCCCGTCAGCGTAATGAGTGTGCGTTCCATAGCCCCTCCATGGCACCTTTACGGCAAGCTGTGGCGGGACTTTAGGGGTTTTTGAAAATATTTTTGCGGCCGGCCCGGCCCGGCAAAACCGACCGACGGCGGCTACGGGCACACCCGTTGCTGTATCGGGATACTGGCGCAACGTCGTGCCGGCATTTCAGATACTGGAGCTGATTATGAACAAGGATCAAGTCAAGGGCGTCGGCGAGCAGATCAAGGGCAAGGTCAACGAAACCGTCGGCAAGGCCACCGATAACCCGGGCAAGGAGCTTAAGGGCGATCTTCAACAAGCCGCCGGCAAGGTGCAAAAGGCCTACGGTGACGCCAAGGAAGACAGTAAGGACAAGGCAAAGCACAACGCGCCGTAATTCGGCTCGTGGTGTTGCTTGACGGGAAAGGCGCTTCGGCGCCTTTCTTGTTTTCGCCTGGGAGTAACCCGGGTTTGCCTGCGTGAACGCCCCGCGCACCGTGCGGCGCCTTTAGACTTGGCGCATCCAACCCGGAGGAGACGCGCCAATGACACCCGAAAAAGTGCTTTCGATGTTCGAGCGGCAGTACCTGCAGGGCAAAGCGCCCGTCGACCTCGAAACCACCTGTGCAAGTTTTGCCACCTGGCTGGCGGCGATGTGGGAGCAACTTGGCGACGAGCAGAAAACCATGCTGCTGACCGTCGGCGCGGTGCTGTGGCGCGAGGGCTATAACCTGAGCGCCGGCACGGCGACCAAGGATTTGTGGTGAGTTGCTTTGAGTCGCGTTGAGTTGCAGTGACGCCTGGCGCCGTCTTGTGGCTCGACGGTGGGAGTGCGCGGTGAACGGTCGCGTCGCGATGTGCCGAGTCGGTCTTGTACGCGTTGTGCCGAGTCGGTTTATATTTGGCGATCGCGCGTTCGGGTCTTTCCTGGCGGCCTGCCGGCCGAGCGCGGATTCCCGATTCCGATTTTCAGCCGAAGCTCTCACACAAGGGTTACATCATCACCATGACCGATCTCTCCGCCTTCCCGATCACGAAGAAATGGCCTGCCGAGCATCCGGACCGGATTCAGCTCTATTCGCTGCCGACGCCTAACGGCGTGAAGGTTTCGATCATGCTCGAAGAGACCGGCCTGCCCTATGAGCCGCACCTCGTTCGCTTCGATACGAACGATCAGATGTCGGCCGAGTTTATGTCGCTGAATCCGAATAACAAGATTCCGGCGATTATCGATCCGAATGGCCCTGGCGGTAAGCCGCTGCCGCTGTTCGAATCCGGCGCGATTCTGATCTACCTCGCGGACAAAGCCGGCAAATTTGTTCCGCAAGATGCCGCTGGCCGCTATGAAGCGATCCAGTGGGTGATGTTCCAGATGGGCGGCATTGGCCCGATGTTCGGTCAGTTGGGTTTCTTCCATAAGTTCGCGGGCAAGGAGTACGAAGACAAACGCCCGCGTGACCGCTACGTCGCCGAGTCAAAACGTTTGCTCGGGGTGCTGGATCGGCAGCTCCAAGGACGTGACTGGATTCTGGGCGATCAGTATTCGATCGCCGATATCGCGACCTTTCCGTGGGTGCGCAATCTGATCGGCTTCTACGAAGCAGGGGATCTGGTCGGGATCGAAGAATTTTCGAACGTGAAGCGGGTGCTGGCGGCGTTCGTCGCGCGTGGGGCAGTGGCGCGGGGATTGGAGATTCCGAAGCGGCCGGCTTGATGGATTCGGGCGAGCGGGGGGCGTAAGCGGCGACGTCGCCCGCTTGGCGCATGCACATCGAGCAATAGACCGGACGCCGCCACGATCAGCAACCGAGTGCGGACGCCTTGGTTTTTCGGGTGTGCTTGCCTGACCATGCTTAACACCACGTCGCCCCCGATCGTCTTATGCTTGCCGGATAACGAATCGGGGATCCCATGACTTACCCATACGACTTGATCTCAGGCGGGTTGTGCCTGGCTATGGCCGTTGCATGTCTTGTTGCGCTGCTTGTCGCCTGACCCTGTCGCAAAACAGGTGGCTATGCTCATCGATACGCCCAGCAAATCTGGTTTGGATTGTGCAACTGTGGGCGATGATGGCAGCAAAAAGCCCCGCAGCGGGAGGCTTTCGGGGCTTTTGTGGGCAAACTTGGGAGACGCTGGGAAGCTACTTGGTCCCCCCGACAGGAATCACATGCTCAGTATGACAGTGATCTAAAGGATGTTCTTCCTATTTTGTACCCCCATGTGTACCCTCAAGGCTTTTGGGGGTATTTCTGGCGCTCCGGACTCGTCGTCGATGGCCAAGGGCGTCTCTCATCAGCGTATTGGGCAGGAGGACTCTTACCGCGCGACAAGGAGCATCGCGACGCGGCTTTGAGCGTGATTTGGCCGCGCCATCGCACATGAAAAAAAGGGGCCGTAGCCCCTTTTTCTCTTTGCTCCAAATTGTCAATCTTCGAACTGCTTTTTCGGTAACTCCGTAGAGCCGAGCATGCCGTCACGGTACATGGCGACTACCGTCTTAAAACCAAATGCGCTTCGACTGAGATCTACCGCAGGCAGGGCTTTGCTATCTGCGGGGTCAAGACTTATCTTGAATTCTGCGGGGTCGATTTCGTCGTGGCGACCGAAATTCGGCTGAGTTTTGCCCGACGATGCAGTATTTTCGTCAGCGGATCGGGGCATGTCGGAGCCAATATTGAACCCAAATTTCCAGTTCATATGTTTTTCTCCTTACAATAAGATTCTAGCGCAGCAACGGATGCCCTGATGGGAGAGCAGTCAAAATCCATGAACCAGCCGTTGCCACAAATCTTCCACCATTCTTTCCCATGCTTTGCTTGTAGCACATCCTGTACCGTCCGGCAATTCGCCAAATCCACAGGCCGACACGGGAAAAACGGGGCCAAATCTGAGGCGCAAGTAAATGGCTCTGGATTGCCGTAGTCGTCTTCCATCGCCTTCGACAGATCCATGTCGAAGCCATATCGCGCCCACGCATAGTAGCCAAGCCAACGCTCATCTGGCCAGAAGCGACCGCCGGCCGCAAGGAGTTGAATTCGCCTGATTTTTCGACGCATGCAGAAACGAGCTATCTTCGCCGTAAGGATTGCCCCCATGTTCGGTGGCGCAGCATCATTAAAAGCGACGTCCTTTATATAGATCGCGTACCCACCGTTGTCATTGACAATCCCGATGATGTTTTGCCCTGTAATCCATGTGGGGTGACTCACGAAAAAATAAAGCCCCGGCGGCGGTTTGTCCGCGCCTTGATAGCCCCAGTTTCTCATTAGCTGCGCGTCAACAGTGCTTCCGGTCGGCGCGCCCGCGAGGTCCAGCACGTCGCTGACAGTGGGGAAGATACCCGGGTTCCCCAGCATAGCAGCTTTGGCGTTTGGCGTTAGAGCCGGAGACGTATCGAAGTTGGTCTGTTCGAATTGTGACTTCGCGGCGTTGGACGGAATTACGACCGGCATAGCGTCTTTGGTTTTTGTTGAATGTCGGGGCGTAATAATAATCCAAAAGGCTCAGCCTCCAACACCGTAACGGCGAACATACTGTACGGAAGCCCACAAATTTTTGAGGAAGCGCCAACTAGCTCGCAATGCCGACTCGCTTTTGTAGCTGGACCGTTTTATATCCACCGCCTGGCCATCCTTAACACATCGCTATCCCCGTCCGTCTTATGCTTGCCGGATAACGAATCGGGGATCTCGTGAAACGTCACTATCACCTTCTTGCCGGCGGCCTGTTTATGGCTCTGGCGTTCGCATGCTTGGCGGTGCTGCTGGCCGGATGACGAGCTGCCCGCCACCAGGTTGCAGAGCAGTGCGGCGCGCATGCTGTCGACAGGAGTCACGTCGTGCTAGATCTCATCGATTGGGACTTCGTAGCGCGTGCCACAGGCCTTGCAAACGACCGGCTCGACAGTTCCCTGTGCATCGAGTGGTACAAGCGGCTGCTCCTCGCCGTTAAGGAAACAGACCGGGCAGGGGAGATGCCCGTGCGGCCCTAGCTGGGACCAACGGTCGACAAAGTGTTGGATCTCCATGGGCGGCGCGTCGATCGCCTCAAGGTGATCTAGCAAGACGTGGAAAAGTGGAGCGTTCTGCATGTCGTCTCCATAGGCGGTATGTTTCATGTTACCCGGACGTACACGAGAACGTCAGTTCCGCCTCTTGCGGCGTCCAACCGCGCACGCCGTGCGTCTGCATGTCGACCTGATGCATCTGCTTGCCCTGACTGCTGCAGTATTCATCCGCACGCTTCAGACTGGTCGCTTTGATCTCGCCCCATGGCGTCATGCCGCCGCGGACCTGCGTGGTGACGGTGTAGCGCCCATCACCGGCTGGCGTTACCTCGGAGATAGATGTGCATGCAGCGAGCACGGTCAGCGCTGCCAGAGCTAGTTTCGTTTTCATTGTTTCCGCGAATTGTGGATATAGTTTGAACCGCTATTAAAGCCGCTGCAACGCGAGCATAGGCCGTGCCGGTGTCGGCGGATCACCTCTAGGACAATTGCGTTAAGAGGGCGGCTGCCTTTAGCATTCGCGCATGAAAAATTACCGAAACGATACATTCTTTTCGCGCTTGATTGCACCTATGCTTGGCCAACTTCGGAGCATTGCCTTGGGCACCCGTGGAGAGCAGTCCGTCGACGATTTGAAGAATGAAGCTTGGATCGCGGCGCAAGATATTCGCAGCGAGATCGGCGATGCAGTCGAACCGGAAGACGAGCGCTTACAGATGGCCGTGCTATCGAAACTGAGGAAAGCCTTCGGTAAGTTCGTGAATCGAAAAATGCGGTTCGCTGTGCAACTCGATCATGAGCGAGTCGGCGACGACGGGGAGTTTCTGTTGAACAGTGTTGCAGCCAGCCTGACGGGCCCGGAAAACTATGAGCCAGAAATTGCACTCACGTTAAGAGAAGACCTTGCCGCTCTCGAGCTCGGTTTAGCCGAGCGATTTTCTGAGGCGGTGGCCTATTTGCGTACACTGAGCCATTTCGATCACGACAAACAAGTCATCGCGAACTACCTAGCGATTCCAACGAGTACACTCGAAACTAGGCTCCGGCGGGCGGAAACAGTTGCGGCAACACAGCCGTCGGTGTTTGATGGCGTCGAATCCGTGCCTCTTGCCTTTGTGCCTCTGCCGGGCAAAGTTAGGTTAATGCCGCGGCGAAGCAAGCGCGATCGTTGGTTCATATGCCTTAATCAACGATCATCACAGTTGCGCCTGCTTTCTGCGTTCCCGGCGCTATTTCGCGGGCGCGCCTAAGACTTAGGGCGCTACGCATCAACTATCGTGGGGCACGATGGACATTGCAAAAGGAAAGCGCGTAAGCGCCGCCGAGGCAGCAGAGATCCTCGGCGTGCCGCGTTACGCGATCAGTCGGCTTGACTGTGCCCGCGAGCTCATCAAGCGGTACAAGCTCGGGCACAAGACGCACGTGTATGACCTCGATTCGCTGTACGCATTCCTTGAGGTGTCGCTAGTGAAGCCAATCCCAAAACCCTCCGTGACATCGTCTGCGTCGGCTCGAGATCCCTTGCATGACTGGAGTCCGGAAAAGAAGCCATTCAGCCTCCGTGAATTCATTGATCCACCAGGCGCTTCAAACAAGAAACGGTAGGCTTTTACGTATCAGCACCAAGGGCAGACTGCAGACTCGTTGGCAGCGCGCCGATCGCTTCCAGCTGATCCAGTAACACGTCAAACAAGGCGGGATTTAGCATTGCTGCTCAGCAGGACAGGTTCGCGTATCCTAGCACTCGTCGGCGCGATAGATCGACCGCTAGATGCGAATCTTGGCGCGCGGTAGAGCATGGGTATGCCCGGAGGTGAAATGCCAGTCGCACACTTTTATAGTCGATCACTTTTTGGCGTTTTGGGCTTTGACGTTCCAAAACAATTGGTTCATTTGGGTGAATTCGTTGGTTCTCGTTCGCCAAACATACTCGACGCAAATGCTCGTTTTTATCTTGTTCATTGCGAGAACATTGCAACAAGACTAGCCGATGTATGCTATTTCCAGCTGAGCATCGAAGGGCTGCTGGCGGCCAAAGATCACAAATACAAGTTGTCCTTACTGGTGAGGACGAACTTGGTGGCATATTTGGGCGCGGTCAAATCCTATTTGGATGCGATTGCGACTTGCATTGACGCAATCTATGGCCTCGCTCTGAAGCGGATGAACCTCGATCTTTGTCGCGATCAACTGCACGTCAAATTGGGCGAAATAGATCCGGAAGCATCTGCAAACTACGCGGCGCACTCAGAATTTTATAACCGCGTAGGACTGTGGCGAAATGCAGCTTTGCACGAAGTGTCCCCGTTAGTGATGGAGTGCGGTCCTTCATGGGCTCGACCGGGTTCGCCCGCATACGGTCAATATGGCGATCATTCGGAGGTAAGGATGGTGAACATTCCCGGATTCAGCCCGGGAGATATGGCGAGCGCTCCTGCAACCGCTATCTGGGTTAAGCCAAACTCGTTCTTTGCGGCTTGGAATCAGTCAATTGATCAACTTCTGACATTGATATGCAATGACATCATGAAGCACTGTCCCGCAGCCTAATCTGGGCGCAACATAGCCGCCGCCCGCGGCGCAATACAGCCCCGAGCTAGATGCAGCGCCCGCGCCAGCTCAGAGTTCGAACAACGACTAAGGACGTCAATGAAGCTTTCGACTTATATCGCTCAGCTTGAATCGATACTCAATGCGTATGGAGATTTGGACGTGTTCATCTCAAACCACGCCAACGGGTTGAGCGGTCAGGGACTGGTCGATCTGTTGGAGCCACCTGTACCGCAACTCACCCCTCTCGTTTTGCGTCAAGGCGATGTAGAGCGGATGTATGTGAATGAGGGGGGAAAAAAGCCGTCTCCTGAGTTGGTGTCGATCCTCGTGCCTGCTGGCTCAGGCGTGAAGTTGCTTTAACTTCGCGGTAAGCGCGCAGCAAACCTACCTTGACGGGTGGCGCTAGTTGACTATCACAGGCGGACGCCGGCGATGCGGCAGCAATGCAGAGATGTCGCTGGCCTTGTGGGTCGGCAGCCGCGTGAGGATGTCCTTCAGATAGGCGTGCGGGTCGTGGCCGTTGAGTTGGGCCGAGCGTATCAGGCTCATGATGGCGGCAGCACGTTGGCCTGCCCGTAGCGAGCCGGCGAACGACCAGTTGGCCCTTCCGATGGCCCATGGGCGGATCTGGTTTTCGACCCAATTGTTGTCTATGGGCACGTGCCCGTCGTCGAGATAGCGCGTGAGCGCTTCCCAACCTTTGAGGCTGTAGTCCAGCGCTTTCGCAATCGCTGAACCTTCCGAAACCAGCTTACACTGCGCCACCATCCATTCATAAAGTGCGTCACACACCGTTTTGGCCCGACTCTGCCGGAGTTTGCGCCGCTCTTCGGCATCCAGCACTGCAGCGTCGCGCTCGATATCATAAAGCGCAGCGAAGTACGGCATGGCCCGTCCAGCGGCGTGGCTGCTGTGATTGGCATGCAGGTCGAAGAACTTGCGCCGTGCGTGCGCAGTACATCCGATTTCAGTGATGCCCTGCTGGAATCCAGCCTTGTATCCGCCGTAGTCGTCGCACACCAGCTTGCCCTGCCAGCCGGCAAGGAAGGTGCGGGCGTGTTCGCCTGCACGGCTGTCGGCGAAGTCGTAGACCACGGCGCGCAGCTCACTGAAGTGCGTTGGCGTATACACCCACAAGTACGCCCGGTGTGTCTTCCCTTTACCTGGACCAAGCATCTGTACCGGTGTCTCATCCGCATGCACCACACCCTGCTGCAGGATTTCCTGATGGAGGGCATCAACCAGTGGCTGCAACTGTGCGCCGCACATGCCGACCCAGGCACCCAATGTCGATCGCGGTATTGCCAGACCCGCCCGCGCAAAGATCTGTTCCTGACGATACAGGGGAAGGTGGTCAGCGCATTTGGCAACCAGCACTGAGGCCAGCAGCCCGTGGTCGGGATGGCCCTTGTCGATAACGTGTGCGGGCACTGGCGCCTGAATCAGCGTTTCGCAGTTCTTGCATACCCACTTGCCACGGATATGCCGCTCAACCGTGAACACGCCCGGCGTGTAGTCCAGCTTCTCGCTGATGTCCTCACCGATGCGCACGCGCTCGCAGCCACACTGGCATACGGAGCTATCCGGCTCGTGGTGGATCTCTGTGCGCGGCAGTTGCGCTGGCAGTGATGCGCGTTTCGGTTGCTGGAGTGACTGGCCGGCTGTGGCTTGTGGCTGAAGCTGCTCGAGCTCCAGTTCAATGGCGGCCAGATCCGCGTCGATCGCTTCTTCCAGTAGGCTCATCTGCTCGCTGCTGAACTGTTCGTTGCGCCGACCGTACTGCTGGCGCTTGAGGATGGAGATCTTGTGGCTCAGCTGCTCGATAAGCGTCTGTCGATAATGCAGCTCGCATTCGTCGTCCTCGACCTCCCGCGTCTTCTCAATCTCCCGCTCTCTGTCCTGCACCTGGGCAATCAGTTGCGCGGCGAGCGTGCGCAACTGTTCCGGGCTGAGGGCGTTGAGGTCGGCGGGCAGGTTGATGTAAACCAGTCTGCCAGAACCCCGGCACCATGGAAGCGCAACAGTTAACGTCCCTGTAGGCCTCATACGACGCGAATCACACCGTTCGGGCCGATGCGCTGCCACGGCAGACCCACCACCAGACCTCCGAGCTGCTCCTGCGTGAGTGCGTGTTGCTTTGGTTCGCTACCAGCGTGAGGCCAGACGAACTGTCTCTCGTCCAGTCGTCGCTCTGCCAGCCAGATCCCGATTCCGTCGTGAACAAGCACCTTCAGGCGATTGGCCCGCCGGTTGGCAAAGAGGTAAGCATGGTGCGGACGCGCCGCGCCAAACACCGTAATCAACCGCGCCAGTGCCGTATCGAAGCCCGCACGCATGTCCAGTGGTTCGACTGCCAGCCATGCTTCATCAATGCGGATTACGCGAGCCACTCTCGCAGCCAGGTGGCGCATTGTGCTGCCTCTGATGTCGGCCAGCTAACCGTTATCGACTGGTCCGCGCGGCGCACTTCGACGCGGATCTCAGCCGGGCGCACGTTCTTCGTTTCGAGCGGGAGCGGCACGAATGCCGGCGCCACTGCCGACTGCACAGTCACATCGCCACGCGAGACGAGAAAGCGTTCGTTCCCTTCGGCCCGTTTTACCCAACGCCGGAGCAGATTTGCGTTCAGCTTGTGGTGCAACGCGATGGCCGCGAGCGATACCCCAGGCCCCTGGCAGGCTGCCACCACCTGGGCTTTGAACTCGACGCTATAGCGCCGGCGTCGGCGGCGGCCAACTGGCGCTTCTTCTTCGCTAGTGTTCACGTGTCCACCTATTTAAGTGGATACGATGCTCCCAAGACCTTCCGTGCAACTCAAGATGGGATGGCTAGGCGCTTACGTCCGCTGAGCGCGCGCGAGCTTCGGGTGCGAAGCAGTCAGCTGATGCTCGAGAAGGAGAGTTTTCTTTGTTACAGATTTGCTACGGCAATGGTAACAATCTGTAGCCGCGAAGATGAAATAGCTCCGGCAAGCCCTGAACTGTTTCCCAAGGAACGGTGCTTTGAGTCAGCCAACGCCGAGCAAATGTTTTGCTGCTGCCACGCCAGCAGGCAGCTGAGGCAATCCTATGACAACGGTAACGAGATTTGCGGACGCCGCCAGGGCGGTTACGAGTCGTTCTCCTAGGGACGATGACGTCAAAAAGTCTTTGTACTTCGGGTCGACGGCAGTGTGTCCGACGGCGGCATCCACCGCGTCCAAAATAGGCAGGGCGCCCGTTATCTTGTATTCCTCGGTACTTGTGATCAGAATGCGGAGGTATCTGGAAATGTAGATTATCAACGAGGGGTCCAGGTCCGACTTAAATACCTCTGTCAGCATTGCTTGCAATTCAAGCCGTAACTCCTCAGCTTGGTCCTGCGGAATTGTTTTGGCCTGATCTCAATTTGCGAGCAGGTCAGCTGACATACTGAGATATGTCATGGAATGTGCGTCGATAGGTCCAATAAACGAATTCCACTGCCCATTCAAATTTTGCTGCATCAAACCAGAGTTTACCTGCGAATGCCAATGCTGCCAGCTCGCAGCACGACCGGGGTAGTGCCCTTGCAATAGAGCGATTATCTGGTGCGGCAATTCCATGACCTTGCCGAGCCTCGACATGAGCAGGGCCTCTTCTTCAACGCCTAATAACTGCTGCCATGCCCGACGGCATGGCTTGTCAACCGGGATATTCTTCCCAGCGACCAAGATGTTGAGCAACCAGGATGCGGGGTTGTCGTAGGTTAAATCCACGAGTGAGGAGCTGACACGAAGGCTAAGTTGATTGCGGCGGGCGTAAGCTTTGGCGTAGGTCGTTCGCTGAAGCCTCATGCGCGCTGGCGAAAGCGCTGGTGCATCAAGTGTATTACCAGAAGCCCGGGACGTACCCTTGACGCATCACGATGAAAGACGTCGGATCGGTCATGAAAACGCTGACGCTGCCAGCTTTCCACGCAACATGTCCCTTTCTGGGGCTTGACAATGGTTGCCCGAACATCTCGGTGAAGCGATCGCGGAAGAGCGAATCAGAGATTTTTACAGGGTACGAAGCGTTGAACAAAATGTGCGTGATCCGGCGCTTTTTGTCCGTCTCGTCAAAGTAGTAGACGATGTGGTTAAAGAGCGGATCTTGGTTCTTGAGGACGACGTAATCGTTTCCGTCTTCGATGGCAGTCTTGTCGACCGCGCCTCCTGGATATGCGTCGCTAAGTGAATCGATCGAATCTCCCACCTTAACTTTTCCGAGTCCAAGCGGATAGGGTGAACGATCCGTTAGGAGATGCGCTTGCTCGTAATCGCGCAGCTTTGCATTCGCATCGTCAGTCGCCTTTTGCGCGGCGCGTACCTCGCTTGCCGCTTTGTCCGCACTCCCGCGGATTGCACGGGCCGCGGCCTCCGATGCAGCTTGAACTTCCGAAGCTGCTTGGTCTGCCATAGCTTGCAATTGCTGCGCTACGCCGGCCTTCGCCTCTTGAGCCACCCGTTCGGGTAGCACCAATTTCTCGTAGACTCCGCCGGTGACGACGACCGTTGCCACGATCACACTGGACAAAATCCAAAGTGGACTGTCTTTTAATTCTTTCCACGAACTCATTGCGATTCCCCGGCGGATATCGGAGTTGCTTTTAGTTTTTCGCGCTTGCTTTGGCGTAACTACGCCAAAATTACGCCAAATATTTGTTAATCGCCCGTCCTGTAAGGCTTGGCAGCCGATTGTTGGTCCCCCCGACAGGAATCGAACCTGTATCTAGCGCTTAGGAGGCACTTGTTCTATCCATTGAACTACGGGGAGATGGATATTGGCAATGGGTGGGCTGAAGCCTTTCTTCTATTGGCTCCCGCCATACCTTTTGGGCGTGTCCGGCATTTCTGCTTCTTCCTAAACGAAGCGCCGCGACAGCTTGTGAGCCCTAGTACGCCAGCGAGCGCAAGAGTATAGCAAAAACACTCAAAACGAAAGGCGCTACCGAAGCTTCGGCGCAGCTTGGGGAAGTCGGGGTCGAGAACATCCAGGATGCAAAGCTTACGATCCAACCCTTCGACCGCGCGCATTTCCTGGCGCACAACGGCAGTTCTTCGAGGTCAAGCGGTTATCTGAGTACGTCGACCGAAATGTGCGACGGCACGGCATGCGGTTCGCACTCACACGCCGTGCCGCGTTCCCTATTTCCACTTCGAGCCAAGCGCTTCGAGTCCGGCTTTCCTGAGGTCGTCTGCCACCATCACCACGCGAAACTCGCAGTCGGCATTGAACGAAAGAAACCAGGGTTCCGCGAATTTCGGAATCTGCGACGGCTCCTCGAGGTTCACGATGAGGATTGCTCCGCGTGTTCCGTTCTCCGAGGTGAAGTAGGCGGCTTCCGGTTTCATCTCCGCGAGAATCCTCTCCATCAACTCTCCGATAGTGCCATCGCGCACAAACGTGTTAAACGGCTCGTGAGGTATTCGTATGTTGAGAAGCATGCGCATGGTCTCCTCCTTGATTGGGTCCGAATGGACTCTTCAAGAATAGGAGCTTTGCGAGCTGGCCGTGGCTGTTCAACAAACCGGCAAAGAGCAAGTGGAGGGACGCCGCGACCGTCAAGGTGGGCGAACTCGCGAGGAAATACCATGAGGCCGTGCGGAATCCGGACTCCAGGCATATCGCCTTGCTTGAATGTCGACCGCCCCTATCTAGTCCGCCCCGACGTCGTCAGGATGCCTGACCAGAAAATCGTCGTAGTTTCGGTTCCGGATCCAGGACGGCGCGCGTCCACGGCCGCTCCAGGTCGCGCCGGTGATCGGGTCCTGATACTTCATCTGCACCGGCTTGGTGTTGTACGTGCCTCGCCGGTCGACGCGTAACTGATTAGGCACCAGGTTGAAGAAGTTCATCACCTGGCGGACGTGGTCGATAGCCGCTTTCTGCTCCTGCTGCCACGCCACTAATAACCGCTCATCGAGTTGCGCGAGTTGCTGCTTCAAGATCTTTACCCTGCTGCTCATGTTCTCTTTCCGTAGTACATGACCAGGTTGTTGGATTGCGCTCCCGGTCTTGGCGGTTGGCTCCCGCACTGACTTCGCACGCACGTCCTCGTCCTGTTCCGTACGGCTCTCAAAGGACTCAGATCGTGCCTTGCACTTTCGCATATCAAGTGAGATATGAAATTCAATCGTAATAATAGTCAGTTGAATTTTAAATATCAACTGATATCCTTCCGGCCATGAATACGGCGACCAAATCCCCGCGACTGAGCCGCGAAGAAAGTCGATTGCAGACCCGGGCACATTTGCTGGCGGCGGCGAAGCGGCTGTTTGTCGAGAGAGGTTTCGGGGCCACCTCTCTCAGAGATATTGCGGCCGAGGCCGGTTATACGCAGGGTGCTTTCTATTCGAATTTCGCGAGCAAGGAAGAATTGTTCGTGGAGTTGATGCAAGAGCGTTCCAGGACGCAAGTGACCGACATTGCCCGCATACTGAGCGACCCGTCCTCGTCCGCGGACGACATACTGAATGCGTTGGAGCTCTGGGCGCAGACGCTCGATGCCGAGCCTGAGTGGTCTGTGCTGGGCGTTGAGTTCAAGCTTCAGGGGCGCCGCAACCCTGTTTTTGCAGCAGCCTCACAGGCGTTGCTCGACACCCACCGTGACGGCCTTGCTTATTGCATCGCGCAGATTTTTGCCAGGCTGGAAAGAGTGCCGCCAGAATCGCCGACTATCCTGGCTGCGTCCTTCATGGGACTCTCACAAGGCCTCGCATTACAGCGATCGATGCTGTCCGAGGTCCCCATTGGCCATATGATCATGGTCTTCCTGCGCAGCTTGCTCGCCGCGGCGCCGCCTGCGCGCTGATCCGCGAATGCTGTGGAGAACGAGGTGGGCAGAACGCCGCCGAGGCCGTGGAGATCACGGCCGGCGAGTGGGTGAAGAAGTTATAACAGCAGGGTTTTGGTTAGGCGTCGCGCAAGCCAAGCATGGCGAGCGCCGCTGTACGAGTTTCGTCGTTTTCATAAAGCAGAACTACCACGTCGTCCCGTTTCGCGTGGGTAAATGGCTCGCTTATGTGATCCGCCATTTTTTGTACGTTATCGATCGAGACGGTAAGCACGCTTTGGCTTCGACGGGCGCCTATATTGCCCAAAGCGAGCGTTTCAACCGAAGCGTGTAAATGGATGAAAATCCGCTTACCGTCCACGACGGAAACGACTTTCCCTTCGTGAATACCGCGTCCCCATTTGCTTTTAATCCTCATATTCCCTCGGGCCTTTTTCGTATTTTTTTAGAAAGGAGCGGTGAATGCCGCATCCCGGCAGCATCGCTTGCCAGGCAGCACAATCCACGGATTTAACCGCTCTGTCTCTATTATTTCAGCCACTCCCGGACGTACTTGACCATCCGTCTCAATCAAGCTAACCCTCGTTGAAGGCTTTGCCCTACCGGCGGGTAATCGCGTTAATGTTGGTTGGGCCAAGGATGCGGCTAAAAGAATCGGCGTATCGCGTTTCGTATGTTGCACATGTATTTGCTATGGCAGGGGAAGCGCGCCCCTTGTGACAAGCTTTGCGCCTGCCATTCCATTTACCCAAAACAAACGGCCCAGTGGGCATCACCCACTGGGCCGCGGAAACCATCCGGTGCACTGCCGTGCTGCCGTTGCCGCACTAAATCAGGCAGCGCACCCCGGTTCGGTTGAGCGCACTCAGAATTCCACCACCGCGAACTCCGCCTTGCTGACATCGCACAGCGGGCAGCGCCAGTCGTCCGGAATCGCGGCGAAGCGCGTGCCCGGGGCGATACCTTCTTCGGGAAGGCCTTCTTCTTCGTTATAGATCCAGCCGCAAATCAGGCAGACCCAGCTCTTATATTCAGTCACTTCAATTACTTCGCTCACGACGTACTCTTCTTTGGTTCAATGCAGTGATCCGCCCAGTCTGCCCCTTTTTTGGGCACGGCGGCGACCCGCAATATTACCGGAATTTGTCAAATGAGCCGCTTTTTACCCATGCGGCATCGCCGCAAAGCGCCTGAGACATGTCCGGGCCCGCGTGACGAACCTCGTCATACACAGCGTGTATGCTTCGATCCGCAGCTCATTTTTTGGACAGGCGCAGTGGGCGCACCGCATCCATTGCGACGATCGGCCTCAGGTAAGCGAAGCCGCAACCGGAGTCGCAATCGACGCCCGCATGGCCCGCGCATGACTTTCGTTTCCCAAAAAGGAGAAAAATGATGTTTAAAAACAAATGGTTGATCGGTGCCACACTGGCCGGCTTGCTGACCGTATCGGGCGCGGCGCAAGCTGCAAGCGTGTCGTTCGTGCAACCGGCGGACGGCGCGACCGTCAGCAATCCGGTGCATGTGGTGTTCGCTGTCGAAGGCATGAGCGTCGCGCCGGCCGGCACGATGACGGATGGCACCGGCCACCATCATTTGCTGATCGACGGCAAACCGCTTACCAAAGGCGAAGTGATCCCCGCAACCGATAAGTCGCTTCACTTCGGCAAAGGGCAGACCGAAACCGATGTGACGCTGCCGCCGGGCGACCATACGCTGACGCTGCAATTCGGCGACGGCATGCACCGCTCCTACGGTCCGGAGATGAGTAAGACCATCACGGTGCACGTGAAGTAAGCGTGTCGGGCCTGTGAACGGCTGGCCGGGCGTTCGCAGGTGCCGTCCGGTCGAGCTTCCCCGCTCAAGGTCCGGCGGGGATTCCTCCAGAACCCGTTTTTCAAGCCGGCCAATCAGCCTATCTCTTCCGGCATGCAGGCACCCGAGCGCGCGCCCGGTACAATGAGCAGTTCCGACTCATCGCTGTCTTCTCCAATTCTCCATGTCGCTTTACACCATTACCGGGGCCCAACTGGCGTTCGGTCACGTCGCGTTGCTCGATCACGCGGATTTCTCCCTCGAAGCGGGCGAGCGCGTTGGGCTGATCGGCCGTAACGGCGCGGGCAAGTCGTCGCTGCTGAAGATCGTCGCCGATCTGGCCAAGCCGGACGACGGCCTTGTGACGCGCCAGCAGGGTCTGACATCGGTCTATGTGCCACAAGAGCCGGAGTTCGATACCGACGACACCGTCTTCGAAGCGGTTGCCGCCGGTCTGACTCATGCCCGTGCGCTGCTGGACGAATACGATGTAGTCGCCAATCAGCTTGCCGACGAGCCGGAAGGCCCGGTGCACGACGAACTGATGTCGCGCATGAACACGCTGCAATCGGCGCTCGACCATTCGGATGCCTGGAACTGGAGCACGCGCGTGGCCACCACGCTGCAGCAGATCGGTCTGAATGGCGAGGCGCGGGTCGGTTCGCTGTCGGGCGGCATGCAAAAGCGCGTGGCGCTGGCGCGCGCGCTGGTCGTGCAGCCGGACGTGCTGCTGCTCGACGAGCCAACCAACCACCTCGATTTCGACGGCATCCGCTGGCTCGAGGAACTGCTGGTCTCGCTGCGCGCGGGGCTGCTCTTCATTACCCACGATCGCGCGTTTCTCGACCGTGTCGCTACGCGCATCGTCGAACTGGATCGCGGGCGGTTGCTGTCGTATCCGGGCAATTTCAGTGCTTACCAGACCCGGAAGGCGCAGCAGCTTGAAATCGAGCAGGTGGAAGCAGCCAAGTTCGACAAACTGCTCGCCCAGGAAGAAGTGTGGATTCGCAAGGGCGTGGAAGCGCGCCGCACGCGTAGCGTCGGCCGGATTGCACGGCTCGTGGAGATGCGCAATGAGCGCGCCGAACGCCGCAACGTGCAGGGCAACGTGAAGCTCGACGTGGGGCAGGGCGAGAAGTCCGGCAAGATCGTCGCCGAACTGACCGACGTCACCAAGCGCTACGGTTCGCGCACGGTGGTCGACAACTTCACGGCCACGGTCATGCGCGGCGACAAGATCGGTTTTGTCGGTCCGAACGGCGCGGGCAAGACCACGCTGCTCAAGATGATCCTCGGTGAGTTGCCGCCGGACGAAGGCACCGTGCGGATCGGCACCAATCTGCAGGTCGCATACTTCGACCAGATGCGCGCGCAACTCGATCTGGAGAAGAGTCTCGCCGATACGATCAGCCCCGGCAGCGAGTGGGTCGAGGTCAACGGCCAGAAGAAGCACGTGATGAGCTATCTCGGCGACTTCCTGTTCGCGCCGGAACGCGCGCGTTCGCCGGTCAAGTCGTTGTCGGGCGGCGAGCGCAATCGTCTGCTGCTGGCACGTCTGTTCGCGCGCCCGGCCAACGTGCTGGTGCTCGACGAACCGACCAACGACCTCGACATTCCCACGCTCGAACTGCTCGAAGAACTGCTCACCGAATACGACGGCACCGTGCTGCTGGTGAGCCACGATCGCGCGTTTCTGGATAACGTCGCGACTTCGGTGATCGCTTCGGAAGGCGGGGGTAAGTGGCGCGAGTACGTCGGCGGCTTTACCGACTGGCAGATTCAGCGAGACCGCTCGCAGCAGATGGCGCAGGACGCGCAGAAAGAAGCGGCCAAAGAAGCGGCAAAAGAAACGGCGGCCCCGAAAGATGCCGGCGCAGCAAGCCGCAATACGCAGCGCGCCGCCAAGCTGTCGTTCAAGGATCAACGCGAACTCGAATCATTGCCGGCGAAAATTGCCGCGCTCGAAGCCGAGCAGAAAACCATCGGCGCACAGCTCGAAGACGGGTCAATCTTCGCGAAAGATGCCAAGGAAGGTACGCGTTTAACCGAGCGCTATGCCGCGATCGACGAGGAGTTGCTGATCGCGCTGGAACGCTGGGACGAGCTGGAAAACAAACGCAAGTGATGCATGGGAGCGGCGTGATCTGCATGCCACTCCTTGTCCAAACGGCCACGCTCGCCGGTCGTGAATTGCCGCCTGGTTCGAAATCAGTAAAATACCCCGCGAACAGGCTTCCTTCGGCGTTCGCACCGGCAGGCCTTTGCCGCGCTATGGAGCCCGGCGTCGAGCCGCCGTCGAGCGCGCCTACAGGAAGCCAGGCGATAAAACAGCTTGCCCGCGCTGCGGGCACCCCACCTAACCCCGTTGTTTCGTTTCGCTTTTTTTGAAAACTCAACGCATTGTCCACGGACCTGTCCACAGGACCTGTGGACAACGATGAACCGACGCACCCGAGTCAACCATGTCTACGAAAAAGCCAAACGCCGCGTATAGCGAAGCGTCGATCAAGGTGTTGAAGGGCCTGGAGCCGGTCAAGCAACGGCCCGGGATGTACACCCGCACCGAAAATCCGCTGCACATCATTCAGGAAGTTATCGACAACGCATCGGACGAAGCCCTTGGCGGCTACGGTCGGCAAATCACGGTCACGCTGCACGCGGACCATTCGGTTTCGGTCGAAGACGACGGCCGCGGTATTCCCTTCGGCATCCATCCGGAAGAAGGCGTGCCGGTTGTCGAGATCGTTTTCACGCGCCTGCACGCGGGCGGCAAGTTCGATAAAGCCGCCGGCGGCGCCTACACGTTCTCGGGCGGCCTGCACGGCGTCGGCGTGTCGGTCACCAATGCGCTGTCCACGCGCCTCGACGTCACCGTGTGGCGCGACGGCAAGGTCGCCGAGTTGAGCTTTGCCAACGGCGACGTCGCGAAGCAGCTCGAAGTTCGGCCTGCCACAAAGGCCGACAAGAAATCCGGCACGCGCGTCACTGCGTGGGCCAACCCGAAATATTTCGATTCACCGAACCTGCCGCTCGGCGAACTGCAACGCCTGCTGCGTTCGAAAGCGGTGCTGTTGCCGGGCGTCGAAGTTACGCTCATCAACGAGAAAACCGGCGAGCAGCAAAGCTGGAAGTACGAAGACGGTTTGCGCGGTTACCTGCTCGAAGGCATGAACGGCAGCGATCTGCTGATTCCGCTATTCGAAGGCGAGCGCTACGTCGAAAATTCGCGCGCGAGCGAAGAGACGTTTGCCGAAGGCGAAGGCGCTTCATGGGTCGTCGCATGGAGCGAAGAAGGCACGCTTATGCGCGAGTCTTACGTCAATCTGATTCCGACACCCGCGGGCGGCACGCACGAATCCGGTTTGCGCGACGGTCTCTACCAGGCGGTGAAGAGCTTTGTCGAGTTGCACAACCTGCAGCCGAAGGGCGTGAAGCTGCTGGCTGAAGACGTGTTCGCGCGCGTGTCGTTCGTGTTGTCGGCGAAGGTGCTCGATCCGCAATTCCAGGGGCAAATCAAGGAGCGCCTGAATAGCCGCGATGCGGTGAAGCTGGTGTCGTCGTTCTCGCGTCCGGCTTTGGAGCTGTGGCTGAACCAGCATGTCGAGCACGGCAAGAAACTCGCGGACCTCGTCATCAAGCAGGCGCAGGCGCGCACGCGTGCCGGCCAGAAGGTCGAGAAGCGCAAGAGTTCGGGCGTGGCGGTGTTGCCGGGCAAGCTGACCGATTGCGAATCGACGGAAATCGGCCGCAACGAATTGTTCCTCGTCGAGGGTGACTCGGCGGGCGGCTCGGCGAAGATGGGCCGGGACAAGGAATACCAGGCGATCCTGCCGCTGCGCGGCAAGGTGCTGAATACGTGGGAAACCGAGCGCGACCGCCTGTTCGCCAACAACGAAGTGCATGACATTTCGGTGGCGATCGGCGTCGATCCGCATAGCCCGGACGACAAGGTCGATCTGTCGAATCTGCGCTACGGCAAGATCTGCATTCTGTCGGATGCCGACGTGGACGGTTCGCATATTCAGGTGCTGTTGCTCACGCTGTTCTTCAAGCATTTCCCGCAGTTGATCGAACGTGGCCATGTGTGCGTGGCGCGTCCGCCGCTGTTCCGGGTCGACGCGCCCGCGCGCGGCAAGAAGCCGGCGCAGAAGCTTTATGCGCTGGACGAAGGCGAACTCGAAGCAATCCTCGACAAGCTGCGCAAAGACGGTGTGCGTGAGACGCAATGGTCGATCAGCCGCTTCAAGGGCCTCGGCGAAATGAGTGCGGAGCAGTTGTGGGACACCACGATGAACCCCGACACGCGGCGTCTGACGCCGGTGGCGCTCGGCGAACTCGACTACGACGCCACGGTGGCGCGCATGACGATGCTGATGGGCAAGGGCGAAGCGGCGTCGCGGCGCAGCTGGCTGGAAGAAAAGGGTAACGAAGTGGAAGCGGACATCTGAGCTTCGTTAAGAGCGCTCATGGTCTGCACGAAACTTCACGCCAAATACGGATACGGAATCTAGATGGACGACGATAACACTCTCGACCTTTTCACCGAGCCGCCGCCGCCCGAGGGCGACATTCTGACGCTCGGCAATTACGCGGAACGCGCCTACCTCGACTATGCGGTGAGCGTGGTCAAAGGTCGTGCGCTGCCGGATGTGTGCGACGGCCAGAAGCCGGTGCAACGCCGCATCCTCTTCGCCATGAACGAGATGGGGCTTGGCGACAATGCCAAGCCGGTCAAGTCGGCCCGCGTGGTCGGCGACGTGCTCGGCAAGTATCACCCGCACGGCGACCAGTCGGCGTACGACGCGTTGGTGCGACTGGCGCAAGACTTCTCGATGCGCTATCCGCTGATCGACGGCCAGGGCAATTTCGGTTCGCGCGACGGCGATGGCGCAGCGGCGATGCGCTACACCGAAGCACGCCTCACGCCGATCGCGAAGCTGCTGCTCGACGAGATCGATCAGGGCACGGTCGATTTCATGCCGAACTACGACGGCTCGTCGCAAGAACCGAGGCTGTTGCCGGGGCGCTTGCCATTCGTATTGCTGAATGGCGCGTCCGGCATTGCCGTGGGTCTCGCCACGGAAATTCCGTCGCACAATTTGCGTGAGGTGGCGGCCGCCGCGGTGGCGATGATCCGCAATCCAAAGATCGCGCATGCTGAGTTGATGCAGCACATCGCCGGGCCGGACTTTCCGGGCGGCGGCCAGATCATTTCGAGCGACGCCGAGATCTCCGCCGCGTACGAAAGCGGCCGCGGCAGCCTGAAGGTGCGCGCGCGCTGGAAAATCGAAGAACTCGCGCGTGGTCAATGGCAACTCGTGATCACCGAACTGCCGCCGAACACCGCCGCGCAAAAGGTGCTCGAAGAAATCGAAGAGCAGACCAACCCCAAGATCAAGCTCGGCAAGAAGGCGCTCACGCCTGAACAGTTGCAGACCAAGCAGACCATGCTCGCACTACTCGACGCGGTGCGCGACGAGTCGGGCCGGGATGCGCCGGTGCGCCTCGTGTTCGAGCCGAAGTCGAGCCGCATCGATCAAACCGAATTCGTCAATTCGCTGCTCGCGCATACGAGCCTCGAATCGAACGCATCGCTCAATATGGTGATGGTGGGCGGCGATGGCCGGCCCCGCCAGAAAGGCTTGAGCGAAATCCTGCAAGAGTGGATCAGTTTCCGTTTCGCGACGGTCACGCGGCGCACGCGCCATCGTTTGCAAAAGGTCGACGACCGGATTCACATCCTCGAAGGCCGGATGATCGTCTTTTTGAATATCGACGAAGTCATCCGTATCATCCGCGAATCGGACGAGCCCAAGGTCGCCTTGATGGCCGCGTTCGGCTTGTCCGATCGTCAGGCCGAAGACATTCTCGAAATCCGTCTGCGTCAGTTGGCGCGGCTCGAGAAGATCAAGATCGAGAAGGAACTGTCCGAACTGCGCGACGAAAAGGCCAAGCTCGAAGAACTGCTGGGTAGTGAATCGGCAATGAAGCGCCTGCTCATCAAGGAAATCGAAGGCGACGCCAAGCAATACGGCGACGAACGCCGCACGCTGATCCAGCAGGAAAAGCGCGCCGTTTTCGAAGCACGCGTGGTCGACGAACCGGTGACGGTGGTGGTGTCGCAGAAGGGCTGGGTACGTGCACTGAAGGGCCACGGCCTGGATGTGGCCGGCTTCACGTTCAAGGCCGGCGACGGTCTCTACGCCGCGTTCCAGTGCCGTACGCCGGATACGCTGGTCGCGTGGGGCAGCAATGGCCGCGTCTATTCGGTGGCGGTTGCGATGCTGCCGGGCGGCCGGGGCGATGGCGTGCCGGTGACCTCGCTGATCGAACTCGAATCGGGCAGCCACCTGATGCACTACTACGCGGCGTCCGCGGATCAGGCATTGCTGCTCGCGTCGAGCAACGGCTTCGGCTTCGTCGCCAAGGTCGGCGACATGGTGAGCCGCGTGAAGGCCGGCAAGTCGTTCATGACGATCGACGCGGGCGCCGCGCCGCTCGCGCCGATGCCGATGTTGCCGGACGCGACACACATCGCGTGTCTGTCTTCAGGCGGACGCCTGCTGGTGTTCGGGCTCGACGAAATGAAGACGCTTTCGGGCGGCGGCCGCGGCGTCACGCTGATGGCGCTCGACGACAACGAAACGCTGCTGCAGGCGCTGTCTATCAACAAGGCGGGTGTGGTGTTGATCGGCACGCGCCGCGGCGGCCGTGTCGACGAAGAGAAGCTGAGCGGCGCTACGCTCACGCCGCATATCGGCAAGCGGGCGCGCAAGGGGCGTGCGCCTGAGAGCAAGATGAAGCTCGACGGTCTGCGTCCGGTGCTGGCTGCGTAACAAGCACTGGAAGTCGATAAGAGCGGGGTAGGGCGAGGCATCAACGCGGCGTACGCTTTAAGAGCGTACGCCGCGCGTAGCAAAAATCCGGGGTGCAGCGCCGTCGCGGTATCGGACGCGTTGCAATAAAAACTACAAAGAACGTTAAGACGTAGCCGGCGCAAGGAACTGCGCGCATGGTGCGCGGTCGAATGCGCTCAATAGCCGCTGCTAATATCACTCGTCATAAGCGGTGTGGCGTCGTCGGGAGAGGAAAACAACATGAACAAAGCAGTCGAACTCGCACTCTTTTTGCATCTGCTCGCCGTCGCGGTCTGGGTAGGCGGAATGGTGTTCGCTCATTTCTGTCTGCGCCCGGCCATTGCCGATCTTTCGCCGCAATTGCGCCTGCCGTTGTGGGAATCGGTGTTCGGCCGCTTCTTCAACTGGGTTGCCGCGGCGGTGCTGGTGATTCTCCTCACCGGCGGTTTCCTGCTGATGCAATTCGGCGGTGGTCATGCCACGTGGCCGCTGCACGCCATGGCCGGCCTCGGCATCGTGATGATGCTGATTTTCGGACACATCCGCTTCGCCGTGTTCCCGCGCATTCGCCGCGCAGTGCAGGCTCAGAAGTGGCCGGATGGCGCTCAGGCTGTCGGTACGATCCGGCGTCTGGTGCTGGTGAATATCGTGCTGGGCGTGGTGACGATCGGCGTGGCTGTGTTATCGCGCGGGTTCTGAAACCGGCGCCTGAATCCAGGGTGTGCTTGCCTAAGGCGTGGCGCCGTAGGCAAGCCATAGCCCGCACGCAATCGCCACTGTTCCGTACACCACGTACACCGGCACCTTGAGTTTCGCGAAGCACATGCCGGAAAACACCGCCGTCAACAGATACATGGGTTTGAACGGCACATGCCCCGCGATGCGCAGCACGGCTACCGCCAGAAACGCAGTAGTGACCGCGCGCAAGATCCGCATGCCGTGCTCGAAACGCGGATTGGCCTTCAACTGATGCAGGTGCCGCTGCGCGAGCACCACCAGGCAGCCCGACGGCACAAACAGCGCGAGCGTGGCAATCAGCGCGCCCAACCAGCCGTCCACCAGATAGCCGAAAAACGGCACCACGTTCAGCAGCGGCCCCGGCGATAACGGAGACAGCGAAAATGCCAGCGTAAAGTCGTTATCCGACACACCGATCGCCGGCGTGACAAACAGCGTCTTGAGTACCGGCAACGCCGAGAAACCGCCGCCGAATAGCGTCATACCCGCACCGGCCAGCCGCGGCCATAGCAGCGCCAGTTCATAGCGACGTGGCAGCGGCAGCGCGAATATCGCCAGCAGTACGCACAACGCGGCCAGCATCTGCCAATCGCCTCGTTCGATCGACAGCTCGATACGTGTGTTGCGAGCCGGGCTGACCAGCCAGCCGGAGCCGAAAGCCGCGCCGAGCATCACCACGTAGGCGGCGGGACTGCGTGCATAAAACAGGCCCACACACCCGAGCACCGCCGCGACCCATTCAAGCTTGCCGCGCACCAGCGCACGCGTCTGTTTGTACCAGGTGATCGCGATCAGCGTGGCCAGCACCACGCTGAAATGATTGAGCAGAGTTTGAGAGGCCGCGGCACGCACGAGCGGCGTGCGGTAGAAGATCGCGAACAGCGTCATCAGCATGAAAAAAGGCAGCACGCTGGCCACGCCCGCCACCCAGGCGCCGGCGCGGCCGCGCAGCGCATGCCCGAGTTGCACGGCGACATTGCAGCCTACTGGTCCCGGCACCATCCACGCGAGCGCGATCAGATCGGAAAAGGCCACGCGCGAGAGCCGTCCCTCGCGTTCCACGTAATGGTTTTCAAGTTGCGCCATCAGCGCGAGGCCGCCCCACGACAGCGCCGACAGGCCGCACACGACCCGGAACAGCGTCCATAGCGGTTCCCGTTCCCCTCGTCTGGCTGCATCCTGGTTCGTGATCGTCTGCATGGTGCCGCGGGCGCCGGCACGCGGGCGGCCCGCCCTCTGGGATCATTGTTGTGCGTGTTGGCGCGCCGGCAGCCGGTCTCGCGCCAGTACGCATTACAGCGTGAATGTAGCCGGTTTTGCGAGGCTGCGGTTGGATGAGACGGGGCGCCGTTCATACGCTGATGGACCGCATGCGGAAGGCCCGCGCATACACGTAAGTGCGACCAGCACCGCGCAGCCCGCGCACTCAGCTACTAGCGCTCGTGCTGGACAAGCTGTTGGTGCTGTCCGTCTCATGTGTGGGGCGCTGGCCTTTCATGCCGCAGACGCCGAAGCGTTCGAGCAGTGCCGGAATGGCGTCGACCGGCACCGGCCGCGAGAACAGGAAGCCCTGCGCCTCGATATGGCCTAGTGCGGCGAGCCACGCAATCTGCTCTTCGGTCTCGGTGCCTTCGACCACCACCGTGAGCCCGAGCGAACGCGCGAGATTGACGATCGCGGTGACCATCACGCAGACACTGCGGTCGCCAGGAATCGCCTGGACGAACGAACGGTCCACCTTCAGCGTGTCGACCGAGAAGCGGTTCAGGTAGGAGAGCGACGAATAGCCGGTGCCGAAGTCGTCGAGCGCGATGCGCACGCCGAGGCGCTTCAACGCGAAGATCTTTTCCGAGACGAGCTCGGGATATTCCATCATTGCGGTCTCGGTGATTTCGAGTTCGAGGCGGCGCGCGGAGATGCCGCTTTCCTCGATCGCATGCGAGACGGTTTCGTATAGATCGCCGCGCCAGAATTGCACCGCGGAGATGTTCACCGCGAGCGACAGCGTGTCGTAGCCCTGTTGCTGCCACACCGCCAGTTGGCGGCATGCGGTCTCGATCACGAAGTCGCCGATCGGCACGATCAGGCCGGTCGATTCGGCGACCGGAATGAATTCGTTGGCCGGAATCAGGCCGTGCTGCGGATGGTTCCAGCGCACCAGCGCTTCAAAACCGGTGATGCAGCGGCGCGTCAGATCGATCTTCGGCTGGTAGGCGAGAAACAGTTGACCTTCGGCGAGCGCGACGCGCAACTGCTGTTCCCATTTCATCAAATGGTCCGCGCGGTGCGACAGTTGCGGCGAATAGAACTGGTAGCAGTTTTTGCCTGCGTCCTTGGCGCTGTACATCGCGAGATCGGCCTTTTTCAGCAGGTCGATTTCGCTCTCGTTGGTGACCGAGTAGAGCGCGATGCCGATGCTCGCATGCAGAACGAACGAACTGCCGCGCACTTCGAAAGGCTTGGCGAAGGCTTCGGCCGCCGCTTCGGCGAGCGTGACCGCGCGCTTCTCGACGTCGTCGCCCTTGATCACGACGACGAACTCGTCGCCGCCGATGCGGCTCAACGATCCGCCATCGCCGACCGCGGTAGCGAGACGCGAGGCTGTCATTTGCAGCACGATGTCGCCGGCGTTGTGGCCGAGCGTGTCGTTGACGGTCTTGAAGTTGTCGAGATCGATGAAGAGAATCGCGAGGCGGCCGAGATTGGACGGCTGCGCCACGTCGTGCCGCAAGGTTTGCAACGTTGCATAGCGATTGCGCAAACCGGTCAGCAGGTCGTACTCGACCAGATGCGTCATCTCGCGTTCACGCCCGAGCAGCTTGCCGATCAGACCGGTGGCCACCGCGAAGAAGCTCAGCATCGCGAGCGAGATAAAGCCCGCCATCAGCAGATAGACGTTGCGCGTGTGATTGTAGTCGGCGAATTCTTCGGCTTGCGACAGGCCCACCAGCACGCCGAGCGGATAGCCGTCGATATGCCGGTACGAGACGATGCGCGTGACGTTGTCGATCGAGTCCACATAGGTGCCCGACACGTGTTCCGAGGTCGGATACGATCCGCTCGCCGAGAACGCGCCGTTGGCGCTGTCGGGGCTGCCCGTGCGGCGCGCCAATACCGTGCCGCTGTCGGAAATCACCGCGATCACGCCTTCACGGCCAATGGCCGCGTTGTTGTAGAAGTCGCTGGTGAAATAGCTTGGGTCTTCGGAGACCACCACGACGCCTGCGAACGAGCCGTCGGGATGATTCAGACGCCGCGTCATCTGCAAGGTCCAGTGGCCGGATATGCGGCCAAGCACCGGTTTGCTGATATAGAGCTGGTCGTCGTTTTCGTGTTCGTGGACCTTGAAGTGTTCGCGGTCCGACAGATCGATATGCTTGGGATTGAGTTCGGCCGTATTGGCGATCAGCGTGCCGTGCTCGTTGATCAGCGACACCTGCACCAGCGTATCGCTTTGCACCACGCCTTTTTCGACCGTGTTGGTCAGATCGAAACGATTCGGCGATTTCTCGAACTCGTATTTGACGAAGCGGGTGATCTGGTCGACCTGGTGAATCGCCTTGACCGTGTGCTGCTCCAGCGCCGCTGAGAGAATTGCGGCAGAGGCCATGGCTTCGCGATTCGTGGCTTCTCTCTCAACCGACAGGCGCGCGAAGATCACGGCCCAGAGCAGGATCAGCACCAGCACGCCGAGCGCGGGAATCGCAAGCAAGGCTCGGCGGCGCGACACGGCGGGGTCGCGCCGGGGTTTGGCTTCGCGCTGGTCGGAGAAGCGGAACTGGCTCATCGGGTAGCCCGTTCCCTGGTGCCGGCCAGTTGCAACTGCGCGAGCATTGACTGCGCTAATTTCATGGGTGGCTGCATGGTGACCAAGGTGCCGGAACTGCTGCGCAGGGGAAGGGAGCGTGGCGTCGTGCCTGACCGTCCGGAGGTCATCGGGTACGTTTCGATATTACTTAATGCCACTGGATTAAGGAAGCGTCCGCACATCGGGTATACGCGGGCGCGACAGGCCGTCCCGGCGGGCCGAATTCGCAGCCGGCACGGCCAGCCTTGGGACCGCGGTATGGCATTTGTTTTCGAGTATCTCATCGGGATCTGGAATTCAGGTGTGCCAGGTCTGGCGTTATGCGCGACGCATTAACTGCGTAAACGGTACGGCTTTTATGGCCAGGCGTGGCTGAAAATGGTGAGACACCGGCTGCAATCAGCGGCAGGCCAGTGCCCGCAAGCCTGCAACCGGTGCAGCGCCGTTCATGGCAAACGGAACGTGCCGTCGACGATCGTGACCGATCTCCCGCCGATCCACGTTTTGCCGGCTGCGTCGTCGTAATGCACCGAAATGTTGCCGGCGCGGCCTAGTGCTGTGCCCTGGCGGGCCGTGTAGTGCGAACCCGGGCGCCGTTGCTGGGCGCTCAGAAGGCCCGCGAGTGCCGCGTTAGCGCTACCCGTAACCGGATCTTCGCCGACGCCGAAGCTCCCGCCCGCCATCAGGCAGCGCACCTCGAAGGTGGCCGGGCCGTCGGCGTCGTGCGGCCCATAGACGGCGAGACCGTGGGTGTTCACCGTATGCACGATGTCGGCGAGCGCCGCGGCGTCGGGCTCGAGCGCGAGGCAGTCGCGCGCGGAATTGACCCGCACCACGAGCCATGGCGCGCCATTGTCGACCGCGCAGGGCGTTGCACTGAAATCGATCGCGTCGCTACGTAAAGCCGTAGTCAGTGCCGCGTAGCGGTCCTGCGCAAGCGGCGTGACGCGCGCGGGCGGTGCGGCGAAAGCCCATTCGCCTGGCGTCTGGCCGGTCGATCCCGTTCCCGATCCCGATTCAGTCAGCGCTTGCAGCTCGACGAGCCCCACGCCGCATTGCTGCACCAGCTTGCCGGCCTGTCTGGGCTGGTAACCGCTTTCGAGCAACGCATGCGCGGTGCCGAGTGTCGGATGACCGGCGAACGGCAGTTCGCCATGCGTCGTGAAGATACGCACGCGATAGTCGGCGGCCGGGTCGGTTGGTTTTAGCAGGAAGGTGGTTTCGGACAGATTGGTCCAGTGCGCGATTGCCTGCATCTGATTCGCATCGAGCCCATCGGCGTCGAACACGACCGCAAGCGGATTGCCTTTGAACGGCACCGACGTAAACACGTCGACCTGTTTAAAACGAGCGGTGTTGGCGGGCATCGGGCGCAATCCGGCGAATCCAGCAGATTGATAGGGTTCGGGGATTCTACCTGGTGACAAAGGAACGATCTACCTTGCGATAAATGCAAAACGCGCCGCAGGTGCTGGACACCTTGCGACGCGTTCAGTGCATTGACGGCCACTCGCGGGACGGCCCACTGGGCGAACCAGTGGCCGAACCTGTTGGCATGCGTTATTCGACTTCGGCGATCATCTCGATCTCGACGCAAGCGCCGAGCGGAATCTGTGCCACGCCGAATGCCGAACGTGCATGCTTGCCGCGCTCGCCGAACACATCCGCGATCAGCTCGGATGCGCCGTTGGTCACCAGATGCTGCTCAGTGAACTCAAGCGTGGAATTGACCAGACTCATCAGCTTGACGATGCGCGTGACGCGGTTCAGGTCGCCCACATGCGTGTGCAGCGTGGCGAGCAGGTCGATCGCGATCGAGCGTGCGGCGGCCTTGCCTTCTTCGGTGGTGAGCGTCGCGCCGAGCTTGCCGGCCCACACCTTGCCGTCCTTCTTGGCGATGTGACCGGACAGGTACACCGTGTTGCCGCTTTGCGCGCTCATCACATAGGCGGCGGCCGGAGCGCCCGCGCTCGGCAGTTCGATGCCCAGTTCCTTAAGCTTGTCGTACACATTCGTTTGAGCCATGGTGTGTTCCTGGTCGGTAGTGGAAGTCGGTTAACCCGGCGCGGCGGCCGGGGGTGTTCAGACCTTTGCGCGAATCAGTTCCGCGAGACGCGCCACGCCTTCGTCGATTTTCGCCGGCGGCACCGTGACGAACGACAGGCGCAGCGTATTGTGCTGGGCTTCGCTCGCGAAGAACGGACCGCCCGGCACGAACGCGACATTCTGCGCGACGGCTTCTTCGAGTAGCTTCATGCTGTCGATCTGCGCGGGCAGATTCACCCACACGAACATGCCGCCTTCCGGACGGTTCCAGCTTACGCCTTCAGGCATATAGCGTTCGAGCGCGGCGAGCATTGCCGCGCATTGATCGCGATACAGCTCGCGAATGGTCGGCACGTGCGTGTCGAGGAAGCCGTCCTTGACCACTTCGTACACGATGCGTTGCGTGAAACTCGGCGTGTGCAGATCGGTGGCTTGCTTGGCCTGCACGAGCTTGAAGATCAACTCTTCTGGCGCAATGATGTAGCCGACCCGCAGGCCCGGCGCGAGCACTTTCGAGAACGAACCGAGATGGACGATGTGGTCCGGCGCCATCGACAGCATGGTGGGCAGCGGTTCACCGGCGTAGTCGAGCGCGCCGTACGGATCGTCTTCGATCACCGGGAACGGTGCGGTCTTTGCAAACGCGGCCAGCGCACGGCGGCGTTCTACCGGCAGGCGGCGGCCCGTCGGATTCTGGAAGTTCGGTTGTGCGTACAACAGGCGCGCGCCCGCCGTCAGTTCGGGCGTCAGCGCCTCGGGAATCAGGCCTTGCTCGTCCGTCGGCACCTGCACGTAGCGGGGTTCGTACATCGAGAACGATTGCAGCGCGCCGAGGTAGGTCGGCGTTTCGACCAGTACGGGGCTGTTCGGGCACACCAGCACTTTACCGAGCAGATCGAGCGCCTGTTGCGAGCCGGTGGTGATCAGGACCTGCGACGGGCGAATCTGCGCGCCGTTCACCGAATAGCGTTGCGCGATCCATTCACGCAGCGGCAGATAGCCTTCGGTCGCGCTGTATTGCAAGGCCGCGGCGGGTGCGTCGCGCAGAATGCGATCGGATGCTTCGCGCATGCGTTCGGCCGGGAAGGTTGCCGGCGAGGGCAGGCCGCCCGCGAACGAAATGACTTCGGGCCGTTCCGTGACCTTCAGGATCTCGCGGATCGCCGAGCTCGTGAGCTTGCGTGCGCGTTCGGACAGTTGCCACGTGGGGGCTTTCAAGTCGCTTTGGTCCATGGTCTCCTCTGCTGGTATGTCTGGAACCGGTCAAAACTTCAATTATCGCGCGAGTCGACGACCTGCGCGCGCTGCTTATTTAAGGGTCCGTAGACCCTCGGGTGTTTCAAACTCGGCGATGAGCGCCGCTGCGCCTTCCGTGGGTTCGAGCGCGATCAGGTGCGCCGCGCCCAGCCAGCGCAATTGCGAGGCAATCGCGTCGGTTTGCGGATGGCTTGCTTTCAAAGCTTTCAGGGCGATGCCTGTTTCCGGCAGCACCGCCGACGGATGCCGCAGCGTGTCCCACTGGATCAGCGACGGCAGCACACCGTCGCCAGCACCCTCCCACGCGGGGAACGCGCCGTCGTCAGGCACCGACAGCCCCCAGCTGAAGTCGCCGCGCGTCATCGGCACGATCGGCGCAATGCGCTGCGGATACTGTACCTGCCATGCGGTGAGCCGCTTCGGGCGGTCGACTCGGGCCACCCAGTGCGACAGGTACGGCCCTTTTTCGAGCCGCGCCTGCGTGGCCGGGTCGTCGAGCGCGAACAGGCGGGCTCGGGGCGCGCCGGCGTCCGCGGGTTCCGCGGCCTGCGGGTCGATCGCGATCACTTCCAGATACACGCCGCCCCACAGGTTCAACAGGCGATTGTGGGTGCGCATCAACGGATGCGCACCGCCGCCGGACGGTGCGACGCCGAGCGTGTCGGCGACGTACTGCGTGCCCTCGTCGAGGGTACGGGCGGAAATCACGAGGTGATCGAGACGGAGCGGATGGGCAGTCATGGCGGATCAGGAAAACGGTTTCTGCGGTAAGCCGGAACGTGCGCCGGATGCGGCAGCAGCGGGGCCGGGGTCGTAAGCATAACCGTTTGCCGGGTCGGCGGGCCAGACGGATGGCGTTTGGGCTGGTCTTGCTCAAGGCCGCTCGGGTGCGCTGCATGACGCCCCGAGCCGCTTCATCATCCGTTGCTTGTCTTGAATTCAGCCTTGAATGTAGCGGTGGCGACCGGCACAGTAACGGTACAATCGACTCGATACCATTCGGTACAGTTGGAGTCAGCCATGTCCGTCCCCCTTACCCAGATTCCCACTCCGCACGACACGGCGTCGATGACGCTGGTCGAGCAGCTTGTCCAGTGGGCGAGCCGCCGCATCGAGGAACGGGTGTTCCGTCCCGGCATGCGCATGCCGTCGATTCGCAAGCTGGCGCAGGACAAAGGCGTGTCGCGCTTCACCGTGGTCGAGGCGTACGAGCGGCTGGTGGCGCAGGGCTATCTGGAGTCGCGGCGCGGTTCCGGTTTCTATGTGCGTGAACGCCTGGGCGGCGCGCCGACGGCGGAGATCCGCACAATTTCCGCAGCGGCCCCCGCGCCGGCCACGATCGACGTCGTCTGGCTGCTGCGCAATATGCTGCATACGGGCGCGCGCCCCGAGCGGAGTCCTGGCCTCGGCTATTTGCCGGGCCGCTGGCTCGACGGCGATCTGATTACCAACGCGCTGCGCACGCTCGGCAGGCAAAGCGGCGCGCAGATGCTCGGCATCGGTACGCCGCAGGGTTTTTTGCCGCTACGCCAACAGTTGCAGACGCGGCTGGAGGAACTGGAAATCGGCGCGTCGCCGGATCAGATCGTGATGGTTTCCGGCATTACCCAGGCCATCGACCTGATTTCGCGGATTTACGTGAAGCCGGGCGATGCGGTGATCGTCGGCGATCCCGCCTGGTTTCAGATGTTCGGGCGCTTCGCTTCGCAGGGCGCGCGGCTGGTCGGCATGCCGTACACGCCGGATGGGCCGGACCTCGACGCGCTCGAGTCGCTGATCGAGACCTGGCGGCCGAAAATGCTGGTGATCAATTCGGTGCTGCAGAATCCCACCGGCACCTCGCTTACGGCCGCGCAGGCGTTCCGCATTTTGCGTCTCGCCGAGGCGCACGACTTCATCGTCGTCGAAGACGATATTTACGGCGATCTGTGCCCGCCGAGCCATCCCGGCACGCGTCTCGCGAGCCTCGACCAGTTAAAGCGCGTGATCTATCTCGGCAGCTTTTCGAAGACGCTCGCGCCCAATCTGCGCGTGGGCTTTATCGCCAGTGCACCGGAGGTGGCGAGGGCCGTCAGCGACCAGAAAATGCTGGTTGGCATGACGAGCCCCGAGTTGAACGAGCGCGTGCTCTACAAGATTCTCACCGAGGGGCATTACCGCCGGCACGTCGAACGCTTGCGGGCGCGCCTTGACGGCGTGCGCGAAAAATCCGTGCGGATGCTCGAAAAGACCGGCATGAAACTGTTTCTGACGCCGTCGGCAGGGATGTTTTTGTGGGCCGACACCGGGGTCGATGCGGGTGCGCTCGCCGCCGCCGGCCACGAAGAGGGCTTTCTGCTGACGCCGGGGAGTCTGTTTTCTCCCCAGCAGTCCACAACTACGTGGATGCGCTTCAATATCGCCAACTGCGGCGATCCGGAACTGTCGACGTTCCTCTGCCGTTATCTGGACAGCGTCGCCCGGCGCGCCTCTTGAAACCGTGCCGGCGTGCCCCCATTTACGCGGGCATTGTTTGGCCCCCCTATTTTCGTATTCGTAACAGAGAGGAAGTCCGACCATGGCACAAGAAACCATGAGCTTTCAGGCAGAAGTTAAACAACTTCTGCACCTGATGATCCATTCGCTGTACAGCAACAAGGAAATCTTTCTGCGCGAGCTGATTTCGAACGCGTCCGACGCGGCCGACAAGCTGCGTTTCGAAGCGATCGAAAACAGCGCGCTGTACGAAAACGATCCGAATCTGCGGATTCGCGTGTCGTACGACAAGGCCGCGCGCACCATCACGCTCGACGACAACGGCATCGGCATGAGCCGCGACGAAGCGATCGCCAACCTCGGCACGATCGCCCGTTCGGGCACCAAGGAATTCTTCGGCAAGCTCTCCGGCGACCAGCAGAAAGACGCGGCGCTGATCGGCCAGTTCGGCGTGGGCTTTTACTCGGGCTTTATCGTCGCGGACAAGATCACGGTCGAAACGCGCCGCGCCGGCTTGCCGGCCTCGGAAGGCGTGCGCTGGGAAAGCGCCGGCGAGGGCGATTTCGCGGTGGAGCAGATCGAGCGCGCCGCGCGCGGCACGACTATCACGCTGCACCTGCGTGCGGATGAAGACGAGCTGCTGTCGTCGCACCGTCTGAAGTCGATCATCCAGAAGTATTCGGACCACGTCGCGCTGCCGATTTTGATGGCGAAGGAAGAGTGGGACGCCGAAAAGAGCGCGATGGTCACGAAGGACGAGGAAGA
The DNA here is from genome assembly GCF_059567945.1 of Paraburkholderia sp. BGA-UO-ETr-F12. NCBI lineage: Bacteria > Pseudomonadati > Pseudomonadota > Betaproteobacteria > Burkholderiales > Burkholderiaceae > Paraburkholderia > Paraburkholderia sp. BGA-UO-ETr-F12. The sequence goes on from NZ_JCAQOZ010000012.1 coordinate 279,553, forward strand.
GACCGTCAATCAGGCGAGCGCGCTGTGGACCCGCTCGAAGAACGACATCACCGAAGAGCAGTACAAGCAGTTCTATCAGCACCTCTCGCACGATCATCAAGACCCGCTGACGTGGACGCATAACCGTGTCGAAGGCCGCAGCGAATACACGCAACTGCTGTACGTGCCGACGCGTGCGCCGTTCGATCTGTTCAACCGCGATCATCGCGCCGGGCTGAAGCTGTATGTGAAGCGCGTGTTCATCATGGACGACGCCGAGCAACTTTTGCCGGGCTATCTGCGTTTCGTGAAGGGCGTGGTCGATTCGGCCGATCTGCCGCTGAACGTGTCGCGCGAAATCTTGCAGGAAAGCCGCGACGTCAAGGCGATCCGCGAGGGCGTGACCAAGCGTTCGCTGTCGATGCTCGAAGAATTGGCCAATTCGGAAAACGAAACCGACAAGGAAAAGTACGCCGGCTTCTGGAAGGAGTTCGGTCAGGTGCTGAAGGAGGGCATCGGCGAAGACTTTGCCAATCGCGAGCGGATTGCGAAGCTGGTGCGTTTCGCGTCGACCCATACGGAATCGCCGGAGCAGAATGTCTCGCTCGCCGATTACGTCGCGCGAATGAAGCCCGAGCAGACCAAAATCTACTACGTCACCGCCGACACCTGGCAGGCCGCGACCCACAGCCCGCATCTCGAAGTGTTCCGCAAGAAGGGCGTGGAAGTGCTGCTGCTGACCGATCGCGTCGACGAATGGATGCTGTCGTTCCTGAACGAATTCGACGGCAAGCCGCTGCAAAGCGTCGCGCGCGGCGATCTCGATCTGGGCGCGTTGAATGACGAGGAGAAGCAGGCGCAGGAGAAGATCGGCGAAGAGCTCAAGCCGCTCGTCGAGAAGATGAAAGAAGCGCTGAAGGACAAGGCCAAGGACGTGCGCCTGACGTTCCGTCTCACCGATTCGCCATCCTGCCTCGTGGCCGACGACGGCGAAATGAGCGGTTATCTGCAACGTATGCTGAAGGCAGCGGGTCAGGACGCACCGTCGTTCCATCCGATTCTTGAAGTGAATCCGGAGCATGCGCTGGTGAAGGGCTTGCATGCGGACAGCGCGAATTTCGATGACTGGTGCCATCTGTTGTTCGATCAGGCATTGCTGGCCGAAGGTGGCGCGCTGGAAGATCCGGCGAGCTTCGTGAAGCGCACCAACGCGTTGTTGCTGGCGCGTGCGAGCTGAATTTCGGATTGAGTTTCGACTGGCGTCGCTCTGACGCTGGTGATTGAAAAATGCGCTGCTTCGGCAGCGCATTTTTTTGACCTGTGCTTTATGTGCTTTATGTGCCTTATCGCCCGATTGTCAGGCGAGGACGCTACGCAGTGGGCTTAGTGCGCAGATGCTTGCCCGTGCAAATGACGCACTTGCGATAGCACGGAGCCGGCTAGTTCCTTGGCTTCGATACAGGAGTGCGGGTCAGCCAGCACTTTGGCCGCGAGACTGCCGATCGCCGTGCTGGTTTGCTTGGACGTATGGTGCTGCGCGAGCGCGGAACCAGCAAGTTCCTTTTCCGCATACAAGACGCTCGGCCGCCGCAAAACGACTGCCGCCAGATGGGCAATGCGGTCGGAAGTTTCTTTTGAGTTCGTAGTATTCAACTGTTACTCCATGTTGTTTGTTGTTGATCCGGACGCACTGGAAAGCTATTAAAAAAATGTCCGGAAAATAATTATGGTTAACTAATCAAATACATTCAACAGCACTATTTCGAGATTGGTTTATGAGATGAAAAAACACGTATTTGTCTTATGCTCGCGCGATCGAAATTCGGATGCATAAAGGATTATTTGCAATCTTTAAGCCCTTTATGCGCCGAATCTTATTTCTGCGATTACGCGTTGCTGCGTGCAATAACCTCTTTGTCTTTTTATGTCCGATTCCATTCTGGTGAAGCCTACGGATCCTGTGTATCTGCTGTGGTCGATCTTGCGCGAGCAAGGTTTCGATGCCGCTGAGCGGCGTGCTCTAGAACTGGTCGCGCAAGGGGCCACGCCGCAGTTGCACGCCGACCTTTGTGCAAGCGCCGGACGTTTTGAAGCTGCGTACCACAGCGCATCGCAAGCGCAGGCTACGGACAATGGTGTGCGTCACGCCCGCGTGGCGCTCTTCGCCGATGCGCTTGGCCGCGCGGGAACCGCGCAGCGCAATAGTGAACTCGCGGTCGCCGTGCAGCCGCCGGCGGCGACGATCGAATGGACCCGTTGGTTGATCGAGCGCTGCGGTGCGCCTTCAGCCGCGGCGCACATGTTGCGCGCGTATGAGCAACACGCGCCACAAGACGCCCGGGCATCCTGGTGGCTGGCGATTGCGCTTGCAACGTTGCCGGACGCGAGCGCGCGAGCCGAGCGCCGAGCGGCGCTGCTGCGTGCCTATGCGCTCGATCCGGCAATCCACCCCGCGTTGCCGTTGCAACTGGTGTTGGCTTTCCGCGAGATTCGTGATTGGGCAACGGTCGAACGTATTTGTCGCGAGGTGCTGACGCGCGATCCCGCCGACGCCGAAATCGCGTGGCAACTGAGCCATGCGCAATGGCAGGGCAACGATGCCGCCGCGGCGGAGGCGACCATGCGCGCGGCCAATGCCGCCGCACCGGGCAATCCCCATGTGCTGGCCGCGATCGGTATGTATCTCGCCGAGCAGGCGCGTTTTGCCGACAGCGAGGCAGCACTGCATGCAGCGCTCGCTAGCGACCCATCCGCGTCGCAAGCGGCGGTCGATCTCGCCGACCTCAAATTGCGGCACGGCGACTGGCCTGGCGCGTGGCCGCATTTCGAAGCGCGTCTGACGCGCGACGACCGCGAGCCGAACAACGTCGTGAGCGTGATGGAGCGGCTGTGTCCGCGCTGGCAGGGTGAATCGCTGGCCGGCAAGACCTTGCTCGTGCACAGCGAACAGGGCAACGGCGACGATATCCAGATGGTGCGCTTCGTACCCGAGTTGGCGGCGCGCGTACGCGACGAGGGCGGCCGGCTGGTGCTCGCGGTGCGTCGGGCGTTGCAACCGCTGCTGGCGCGCTTCTACGCGAATTGCGTGTCTATCGAGGACGGACCGCTTGGCGAACCCGACTTTGGACTGCCGATCATGAGCGTGCCGTCAACGCTTGGTTTGCGGCCTGAAAACGTGCGCGGCGGCGCCTATCTGTCTGGCGAGGCAAACCGTGTCGCTGCGTGGCGCGAGCGGATTCACGCATCGAGCGGGGAGCCGGCGCGCATGCATGTCGGCCTCGTCTGGTCGGGAAGCCCGACGCACCGTCGTGACGCGAAGCGGTCGATACCGCTCGCAGCGTTGGCTCCGGTGCTCGCGTTACCGAACGTGGTGTTCTATCCGCTGACGCCGGGCCGGGACGCCGATGTGGCCGCGTTGATCGCGCAGGGCTATCGCATCCGCGATCTGACGGCGCACTATCAAGCCGGTTTCGACGATGTGGCTGCACACGTGAGCGCGCTCGACGTGGTGGTGACCATCGACAGCGCACCGTTGCATCTGGGTGGCGCGCTGGGACGCCCCGTGCTGGCCATGCTCGATCACGTCTCGCATTGGGCGTGGGGCAATGAGGAGACGCAGCCGTGGTACGACTCGGTAGAGCTATTCCGGCAGCCGCAGCCAGGCGATTGGGCACCGGTGGTCGAGCGAGTGGCTGACAGATTGCGGGCGATGCCGCTCTCGCATGAGCATGGCCTGGAGAAAGTACCGGCGCGATTGGACAGCGTGGACAGCGCACTGGTGCCCGCCCGGCTGCCTGCACATCTGGCTGCCGAATCCGCAGCACCCGCGCAAGCTGCCTTTGAACTGAACAGTGCGCACCGCTTCCGGGACGCCGCCAGGTTCGCCGCTCAGATGCTGGCTATCGACTCGCAGAACGCCGGGCTGCATCACAACGCATCGTATGCATACAACATGCTGGGCGAGTTCGATCAGATGCGGTTGCATGCCGCCGAGGCTGCCAGGCTGCTGCCCGATAACGCGCCTATTCAGTTCAATCTCGCGGCCGCACAGTTGCGTTTCGGCGACTTCGAACAGGGTTGGAAACAGTATCGCTGGCATGAAGCACTGCCGGAAAACCACGATCTGGTTCGCCCCGACTTTCCTGAGTGGCAAGGCGAGCCGGTGGCGGGGCGCAGGTTTCTGCTCGTCGGCGAGCAAGGGCTTGGCGATCAGATCCAGTTTCTCCGGCTGGCTGCGTGGTTGAATCGACAGGGTGCGCTCGTCGATGTGTGGGTTGCCGCGCCGCTGGCGGAGTTGGCACGCTGCGCAAGCGGCGTCCGCACCGTATGGGTCGAGTCACCGCCGGGACCGTATGACTTCTGGTGCCGAATGCTCAGGATGCCGGAGCATATGAAGCTGACATTGCCGATGCTTCCTTTGGCGATGCCGTATCTGAGCGCGGAGCCGGCGTTGGTGCACCGCTGGCGGCAGCAAATCGACGCCGCCGATGCCACCGATGCCACCGGTAATGCCGACCCGCTTCCCGCGCGAAAGAAGCGTGTGGGGCTGGTATGGGCGGGCAATCCCGACTACGGACTCGATCGTTATCGGTCGATCGCATTGAACCGCTGGTTGCCCATCCTCGAACAATCCGGCGTGACGTGGGTTTCGTTGCAAATCGGGCCGGCGCAGGACGAGGCGGCGGCGTTGCCGTCGGACTTCGACGTACTTCTGCCTGACCCGGAGATCGGCAATTTTTCCGATACCTTGGCTATTCTTCAATCGCTCGATCTGGTCATTACTGTCGATACATCCGTCGCTCACCTGGCCGGTGCCGCCGGGCGTCCGGTCTGGGTCCTGTTGCCCACCTGCACGGATTGGCGCTGGATGGCCGATCGCGACGACAGCCCGTGGTATCCGTCGGCGCGCCTGTTCCGGCAGCGCGAACTGGGTCGATGGGACACGGTGCTCGAGGATGTACGGACTGCGCTGCGGGAGTTCGTGACGGTCTGAACGCTGCGCGGCTCGGCAAACGTCTGACGGCGCCGCCGTTATAATCCGACACCATGTCTATCCGTTTCGATGCCGCCGACGCCCACTGGCGCGTCGCGCCCCTAGCCGGCTTTAGCGCCGCCCAGAAAGACTGGCTGACCCGCGGCGGATCGCTGACCGCGCATCTGCGCACGCTTGGCGAAGTCGCGGTGCGCGTGACGCGCGAAGCGGTCGCGTTGCCGTGGGCCGACGAACACGCCGCGCTCGGGATAACGCCGCGCGCGCCCGTGTGGGTCAGGGAAGTGGTTCTGTCGGTGAGTGGCGTGCCGTTTGTCGCCGCACACAGTGTTGTGCCGCTGGCGGCAAGCATCGGCATATGGCAGGCCATGCGCCGGCTGCGTACCCGGCCGCTCGCCGAGTTGTTGTACAGCGATAGTAGTGTCGCGCGTTCGTCGCTGGTGAACCGGAGGCTGACGGCGCGCCATCCGCTGTATCGCCTGGCTGCGCGCCAGATCGACGAAGCGCCGCCGCCGCATGCGCTGGTTGCGCGCCGTTCGGTGTTCGAGCGTCACGGCGCACCGCTGATGGTCACCGAATGCATGTTGCCCGCGCTGTGGAAGCAGCTTGCGCACCTGGCGAGTCTTGCGAATACGGCAAGTCTATCGTTTGAGCGTCATGCGGGCGCACCCGCGCCGCAGCGGACTCACGTGCGGGAGCATGGCCGGCCGCTCGAACATACGGCGTCGCGCGCTCACTGTGCGGCGCGAGGAGAGCACGGACATCTCGCCGAACGCGATGCGCACGAATCCGAACGCGCACCGGCATCAGACAGTAAGGTGAAGCGCTGATGCTGCGCGGCTTCCCTCCGGTCGTCGCGGCGGATACGCATACGCTGATTCTCGGCAGCTTTCCCGGCGAGGCGTCGCTCGCGGCGACGCAGTATTACGCGCATCCGCGTAACCAGTTCTGGCGGCTGCTCGGCTCGGTGCTCGACGAGCCGCTTACCGAGTGCGCTTATGAAGAGCGCCTCAGGCGGTTGCTGTCGCACGGCATCGGCGTATGGGATGTGCTTGCCGCCTGCGAGCGTGAAGGCAGTCTCGACGCCGCGATCCGCAACGCCAATCCCAACGATTTCGCAACGCTGCGTGCTCACGCGCCGAAGCTCGCTAAAGTCTGCTTCAACGGCAAGACGGCGGGCCGTTTTGCGCCGGTGATCGGCGAGGCCGGCTACGCCACCCTCGTATTGCCTTCGTCGAGTCCGGCGAATGCTATGCTCTCGTTCGACCAAAAATTGCGTCTCTGGCGCGACATCCTTACATGACGAAACTGATCAAGCGCGCCTCGGCTGAAGCCCGTGCTTTCCGCAACAAAGCCGCTGACGGCGACGACCACACGCCGAACAAACAGAAAGTAGTGCGCAACAAAAAGCGCGCGCTGCACGACGACGACCTGCACGACGCGCCGCAAATCGAAGCGCCGCGCAAGCCGCGCTTCGCGCCGGTCACGTTCTCGGAAGAGGGTGGCGTGCGCTTTCTGCACTTCGGTACGGAATGGGTGCAAGGCGCGATGCGTCTGCGCAAGCCGGACCACATCGAACTCGAATACGCGCAACAGATGATGGCCTGGCTGCTGTTCATCGAAACGCCCAGGCGGATCGTCCAGCTCGGTCTCGGCGCAGCCGCGCTGACCAAGTTTGCCCATCGCTTCCTGAAGCGTGCGAAGGTCGAAGCGGTCGAAGTGAACCCCGCCGTGGTGGTGGCCGCGCGCACGATGTTCGAACTGCCGCACGACGACGCACGTCTCACCGTGCACGAAATGGATGCATGGGACTTCGTCAACGACCGCGCCAACCATGGCACGATCGGCGCGCTGCAGATCGACGTCTACGATGCGACCGCGCGTGGCCCGGTGCTCGACAGCGTCGGTTTTTACCGTGCGGTACGCGCCTGTCTGACCGACGCGGGCGTGGTGACTGTCAACCTGTTCGGCGATCATCCGAGCTTCGTGCGCAACATGAAGCGCCTGAACGAGGCGTTCGATGGCCGCGTGGTCGCGCTGCCGGAAGTGCACGATGGCAACCGTATCGCGGTCGCCTTCTCCGGCCCGGCGCTCGACGTGCCGTTCGCGGCGTTGCAAACGCGCGCGAAGCTGATCGAAGCGGAGCTCGGCTTGCCGGCGCGCAAGTGGATCAAGGGTCTGCAGGAGTCGACCGGACAGAACGGCAGCTCGTTCTCGATCTGATGTGAAATTGGGGCGGGCCGGCCCGCCCCCCCCCCGCCCAACTCTGCTAAACCGCCGCCCCGCCCGCCCCAGCAGCGCATTCGCGCCTCGGGTCCTCCCTGCTTGACCTGACGTTCTCGGCTCCTATACTCTTTCGAAGCTTTCGGGGTACCCGTGGCCTACCTGCGACGGGACATCCACTACCCGTCCATACACGGGCCAACATTTCAATAATAGGGAAGAGGAGACGTCATGGCTCACGACGCCGACGCGAACAAGGCCAGCAAGCACTGGCTCTGGTTGCTGCTGTTGCCCTGGATCGCGATGATCTGGGTGCCGTCATATAACAAGGTCGAACCGCAACTGTTCGATTTCCCGTTCTTCTACTGGTATCAGCTCCTCTGGGTGCTGATCAGCGCGATCATCACGGCGCTCGTGTACTTCAAGACCAAGACCCGCTCGCGAGGCACGCCGGGCAGTTCGCAAGGGGGCGCACGATAATGAACGCCACCGCAACTTTCGTCTTCGTCCTGTTTTTCATCGGCGTCACCATTCTCGGCTTTATTGCGGCCCATTGGCGCAAGGGCGACCTCGCCCATCTGGAAGAGTGGGGCCTCGGCGGCCGGCGCTTCGGCACCATCGTCACATGGTTCCTGCTGGGCGGCGACCTGTACACCGCCTACACCTTTATCGCCGTGCCGGCGCTGGTGTTCGGTGCGGGCGCAACCGGTTTCTTCGCGCTGCCGTACACGATCCTGATCTATCCGTTCGCCTTTGTGGTGTTCCCGAAGCTGTGGAGCATCGCCAAGCGTCAGGGCTACGTGACCTCGGCGGACTTCGTCTCGGCTCGCTACGGCAGCCGCATGCTGGCGCTGGCGATTGCCGTGACCGGCATTGTCGCGACGATGCCGTACATCGCGCTGCAACTGGTCGGTATCGAAGTGGTGATCGGCGCGCTGGGTTTCGACACCAAGGGCTTCGTCGGCGATCTGCCGCTGATCATCGCGTTCGCGATCCTGGCAGCCTACACGTACACCTCGGGCCTGCGCGCGCCGGCCATGATCGCGGTGGTGAAGGACGTGCTGATCTACATCACGATCTTTGCCGCGATCATCGTGATTCCGCCGCAACTGGGCGGTTTCGGCCATATCTTCAGCGTGGTGCCGCCGGCCAAGCTGCTGCTGAAAGCGCCGGACGTGTCGAGCCTGAATGGCTACAGCGCGTACGCGACGCTTGCGGTCGGCTCGGCGCTCGCGCTGTTCCTGTACCCGCACTCGATCACCGCGGTGTTGTCGTCGAAGTCGGGTAACACGATCCGCCGCAACATGGCGATGCTGCCGGCTTACTCGCTGGTGCTCGGCCTGCTCGCGCTGCTGGGCTTCATGGCGCTGGCCTCGGGTGTGAAGGACATGCCGGAATTCGCGCCGTACTTCAAGGCGTTCGGCCCGAACTTCGCGGTGCCGGCGCTGTTCCTGCACTTCTTCCCGTCCTGGTTCGTGGGCGTGGCCTTCGCGGCGATCGGCATCGGCGCGCTGGTGCCGGCGGCGATCATGTCGATTGCAGCGGCAAACCTGTACACGCGCAACATCCATAAGGAGTTCGTGAACCGCAACATGACGCACGACCAGGAGACCAACGTCGCCAAGCTGGTGTCGCTGATCGTCAAGGTCGGCGCGGTCGCGTTCATTCTCGGGCTGCCGCTCACGTATGCGATTCAGCTTCAGTTGCTGGGCGGTATCTGGATCATCCAGACGCTGCCGGCCATCGTGCTGGGTCTCTACACGCGCGTGCTCGACTACCGCGGCCTGCTGATCGGCTGGGCGGTCGGTATCGCAACCGGCACCTGGATGGCGATTTCGCTGAAGCTGGCCGGCTCGATCTTCACGATCCACCTGTTCGGCATGGCGATCCCCGGCTATGCCGCGGTGTGGTCGCTGATCGTCAACCTGGTGGTTTCGGTGGTGGTGAGCATTCTGGTGCGCATGTTCGGCATGCAGCGCGCCGAAGACCGCACCCGTCCGGAAGACTATCTGGACGTGGTCGAAGGCTAAGTCAGCCGTTCTGTCCCGCCTGAAAAAGCAACGCCCGCAGACAAAAGTTTGCGGGCGTTTGTCTTTCCGGGGTACTCCAGGGCAGGATAGCGGAACTGCCCTTCAAAGCGTCCGTCGCGCGAGCCATGGCTTCTGCCGATTCCCCCCCCGTCATTGCCCGCCGCTCGGCCATGAGCCGGATGGTGCGCGCGATCACCTCGCCGTACTACCGCTATCGCCATGCGAAGGTGCTGCATAGCTTGCGCGTCGGTATCGCGATGCTGGTGTCGATTCTCGCGACCACCGGCATCGACATTCCCCACGGCATCTGGTCGTCGGTCACCCTGCTGGTGGTGATCGGCGGCTTGCAGCATCACGGCAATATCCGCAAGAAGGCCGCCGACCGGGCGGCGGGAACGCTGCTCGGCGCAGTGATCGGGCTGGCGCTGATCCTGTTGCAGAACCTGACCGGTTCGCTGCCGCTCACCTATGTGCTGATGTCGATCGTCGCGGCGATCTGCGCGTGGTTCGCAATCGGTTCATCGGGGTATATCGGTTTGCTGACGGCAATTACGATGTGCATCGTCGCCGGCCATGGCGACAATCTGATCGACGTCGGCCTGTGGCGCACGTTGAACGTGCTGATCGGCATTGTGATCGCGCTGGCGTTTTCGTTCGCGTTGCCGCTACACGCGACTTATTCGTGGCGTTACGGGCTCGCCGCCAATTTGCGCGCCTGCGCGCAGATTTACAGCCGCTTGCTGGAAGGGGAGACGATCAGCGAAGACGAGCAGGTCAAACGCTTTCTCGAGATCAACAAACGGCTGGTTCAACTGCGCTCGCTGATGCCTTCGGTGGCGAAAGAGATCGACGTGCCGCAGTCCAAACTCGACGAAATCCAGCGGCTGCATCGCTCGGTGCTCAGTTCGCTGGAATTGCTGGCGACCGGCCCGCTGATGCGCGCAGATGCCGTGGCTCGCGCTGCGTATGCGCGGCAGTGCGGCGTCGAGGTGCACGCCGTGCGCGGCATGCTGCTGGCGATGGCGCGCGGTCTGCGTTTTGGCCGCGCGACGCACTTCGGCATCCCGGCCGCTTCACCGCTCACCGAGGTGTGCAGCGGCGCGGCGTTGGACTTGCCGCCCGACCTGCAAGGGCCGTATTGGCTCGGGCAACGGCTTGCCGAACAGGTGGACCGGCTGCGCGCCTTGCTGCTGGAGACCGAGCCGAACTGGAACATCGAGCGGCATTCGCGGTTTTTGCAGAAAGCCTAGAGCGCTGCGGTCAGGCTCGCGTGCCCTTTGCCAATCCGCCACCGCCGCGGCGGCCGTCGGACCCGCCGCTCACGATGCCTGCTCTTCCGGGACGCCCACCATCCAGCCGAGACCGAAGCGGTCCACCACCATCCCGAACCTTTTGCTCCAGAAGGTGGGCTGCAGCGGCATCATCACCTGTCCGCCATCGGCGAGCGCGTTGAAGCATTTTTCGGCCGAGGCGTCGTCGTCGACCGTTAGCGACAGACTGAAACCGTTCATCGAGCCTGCGTTGGGGTCGCACCGGCCGTCGGACGCCATCCAGACCGTCGAGCCAAGCTTGATGGCCGCGTGCATGATCTTGTCCCCTGTGCCGGGAGGTATCTGGGCCTGGGCCTCAGGCGGCGCCTCCTTGTAGCGCATCTGGAACGTGACTTCGGCGCCGAGTTTCTCGCTGTAATACTTGAGCGCTTCTTCACACCGGCCGTTGAAAAAAACGTAAGGCTGAACGTACATGATCGTCTCCCGGATTAGGGTCAGCGGCGCCGCGTTCCTTCGGCAAATGACCGCGAGGGAGTGGGCGTGCAGACGATTGTAGTCGTCCGTTGCGGCAGCAATTGTGACTTTATTACGTAGGGAGGAGGCGTAAAGGGCTGCGGCGCGGGACCTGCTTCGGACCGGCACACGCAGCCGTAAACGCCACGCGGCCCCGAACCGGAAGGCTCAGGGCCGCGCGTACTCAGGCGATGAAGGCGAAGCTTAACGCAGCGCTTCGATCAGCTTCTCCAGCTTGACGGCGTCCGCCGCGAACGCGCGGATGCCTTCAGCGAGCTTTTCGGTCGCCATGGCCTCGTCGTTGACGAGGAAACGGAACGACGCTTCGTCGACAGGCACGCGTTCGATGTCCGCGCCCGACGCAAGTTCAGGCGACAGCTTGCGTTCGACCTTCTCCGTGCTGTCCTGCAGCTTTTGCAACAGATCCGGGCTGATCGTCAGCAGATCGCAACCGGCCAGTTCCAGAATCTGGCCCGTGGTGCGGAAGCTCGCGCCCATCACCTCGGTCTTGTAGCCGAACTTCTTGTAGTACGCGTAAATGCGGCGCACCGATTGGACGCCCGGGTCGTTGGCGCCGCCGTCTTTCGCTTCGTCCCATGCGCTGCCGGCGTTCTTCTTGTACCAGTCGTAGATGCGGCCGACGAATGGCGAGATCAGTTGCGCGCCCGCTTCGGCGCAAGCGGCGGCTTGGGCCAGCGAGAACAGCAGGGTCATGTTGCAGTGGATGCCTTCCTTCTGCAGCACTTCGGCCGCGCGGACGCCTTCCCACGTGGAAGCCAGCTTGATCAGCACGCGTTCGCGGCCGATTCCGTGGTCTTTGTACAGGGCGATCAGCTCACGGCCCTTGGCGATCGACGCCTGGGTGTCGAACGACAGGCGCGCGTCCACCTCAGTCGACACCCGGCCCGGGATGATCTTGAGAATTTCGGTGCCGAACGCGATCAGCAACTGGTCGATGATCGCGCCGACCGGTTTCGACGCGTGAGCTTTCACGGTCTTTTCGAGCAGCGGCTTGTAGTCGTCTTTCTGGACGGCCTTCAGAATCAGCGACGGATTGGTCGTCGCGTCCTGCGGCTTGTACTGCGCAAGCTGCTGGAAGTCGCCGGTATCGGCCACGACGGTGGTGTATTGCTTGAGTTGGTCGAGTGCGGTTGTCATGTTCAGGCCTTCATGGCGCGCGTGCGCCGTGGTTCAGGAGAAATGAGGTCGCCACCGGACGAAAAATAAAACAGCGCCGGTGGCCGCGGGTCACGCTGCAGCGTCCGCCCGCCATGTTGCCGGGAAACGCTGCCGGATGCTTCTATTCTATGGCGGATCGCCTGATGCAGTATTGACACTTGGCGGCGCCGATCCGTTCACAAGGATTTGGCCGACGGTTTTGGGAGGGCGATTCAACTGCGCCGGAGGTTCAGCACCAGTTGCGTCAGCACGCCTGCCACCAGCCCCCAGAACGCCGAGCCGACCGACAGCAGCGTCAGGCCCGAGGCCGTCACCATGAACGTCACCAGCGCCGCCTCCCGCTGCTTCGTATCCTGCATTGCGTTGGCAAGGCCGCTCATGATCGAGCCGAACAGCGCCAGCGCCGCGACCGAGACCACCAGCGCCTTGGGCAAGGCCGCGAACAGTGCGGCGATGGTGGCGCCAAAAATCCCGGCGATCAGATAGAAAATGCCGCACCAGAGCGCCGCGGTGTAACGCTTGTTGCGGTTTTCGTGCGCTTCGGGGCCGGTACAGATCGCCGCCGTGATAGCCGCAAGATTGATGCCGTGCGAGCCAAACGGCGCGAGCAGCAGCGAGGCGATGCCAGTTGTCGCAATCAGCGGCGCGGAAGGCGTGGTGTAGCCGTCCGCGCGCAGCACCGCGATCCCCGGCACGTTCTGCGAGGCCGTCGCGACAATGAAGAGCGGGATGCCGATGCTGATACTCGCCGCGACTGAAAATACCGGCATCGTGAACACCGGGTGGGCGAGCGCGACGTGAAAGCGGCTGAAGTCGAGCAGCCCCAGCGCCCCGGCGGCGAGCGTGCCGACGATCAGCGTCGTCACGATCGCATAGCGCGGCGCGAAGCGTTTGACGATCAGGTAGGTGAAGAACATCGTCAGCACAAGCGCGGGTTGGAACTGCGCGGCGCGGAAAATCTCGATTCCGATCTCGAACAGAATGCCCGCCAGCAAAGCCGAGGCGATGCCGGCCGGGATTTTCTTCATCAGCGTGTCGAACCATCCGGTCAGGCCGACCACCGTCAGCAACACCGCGCAGACGATGAACGCGCCGATTGCCTCCGGGTAGGCCACATGCGGTAGCGACGACACCAGCAGCGCCGCGCCGGGCGTCGACCAGGCGATCACGATCGGCGCGCGAAAACGCAGCGACAGGCCGATCGTGCAGACGGCCATGCCGATCGACAGCGCCCAGATCCACGACGAAATCTGCGCGTCGGTGAGATGCGCGGCCTGGCCTGCCTGAAACATCAGCACGAGCGCGCTGGTATAGCCCGTCATCATCGCGACGAAGCCGGCAACGACGGCGGACAGCGACATATCGCCAAACGGTTTGAGCGGCCCGGCGAGGGCGTCGGCAGGGGACAAATCGGGCGCTGAAGACGGATTCATGCTGAAACTTTCTTATAGTTGGGACAAAAACGCGGTCTGATTATTTGCTCAATACGCGCATTGCCGTTTCGAGCCCGGCGAGAGTGAGCGGGTACATGCGATGGCCTAGCACTTCGCGGATCGCGCTGACCGACTGCCGGTAGGCCCACAAACCTTCCGGCTCCGGATTGAGCCACGCGTAGTGCGGGAAATGATCGGCGAGGCGGCGCAGCCAGACGGCGCCGGCTTCGGCGTTGTTGTACTCGACCGAGCCGCCCGGTTGCAACACTTCATAGGGGCTCATGGTCGCGTCGCCGACAAAGATCAGCTTGTAGTCGGGCGTGAACTTGTGTAGCAGGTCCCACGTCGGCATGCGCTCGGCGTGGCGGCGGCGATTGTTCTTCCACAGGAAATCGTACACACAGTTGTGGAAGTAATAGAACTCGAGATGCTTGAATTCTGCCTTGGCGGCGGAAAAGAGCTCTTCGGTGCGTTTGATGTGATCGTCCATCGAGCCGCCCACGTCGAGCAGCATCAACACTTTGACCTTGTTGTGCCGCTCCGGGACCATCTTCAGGTCGAGCCAGCCGGCGTTCGCGGCGGTGCTGCGGATCGTGTCGGGCAGATCGAGTTCTTCGGCGGCGCCTTCGCGGGCGAAGCGGCGCAGGCGGCGCAACGCGATCTTGATGTTGCGCGTGCCGATTTCGACCTGGTCGTCGTAGTCCCGATAGGCGCGCGCTTCCCACACTTTCACCGCCGTGCGGTTGCCCGCCGCGTCGCCGCCGATGCGTACGCCTTCAGGGTTGTAGCCGCCGTTGCCGAACGGCGAGGTGCCGCCCGTGCCGATCCATTTGTTGCCGCCTTCGTGGCGCTCTTTCTGCTCGTCGAACAGCTCCTTGAGGCGCTCCATCAGCTTGTCGAGGCCGCCCATCGCTTCGATCTGCGCTTTTTCCTCGGGCGACAGATCGCGTTGCAGCTTCTTCTTGAGCCAGTCGAGCGGGACGTCGAAGGCAAGCTCCGAGGCCTTCGCGACGCCGTTGAAATAGGCGCCGAACGCCTGGTCGAACTTGTCGAAATACTGCTCGTCCTTGACCAGCGTGATGCGCGCGAGATAGTAGAACTCGTCGAGCGACGGCGCGATCACATTGGCTTTGAGCGCTTCGAGCAGCGTCAGGTATTCCTTGACCGACACCGGCAGTCTGGCGGCGCGCAGCGAGTAGAAGAAGTCGATCAGCATGCTGTGTCCTCGGCGGCGGATGTGCGGCGCGGCGCCTTTATCAACGGGTATTCGCGGTCATCCAGCGGTCAATTAGCGGTTGTTGCGGTTCATGAAGATGAGCCGCTCGAACAGGCTCACGTCCTGTTCGTTCTTCAGAAGCGCGCCGTGCAGCGGCGGGATGATCTGCTTCTGGTCCGACGAGCGCAGCGCTTCGGGCGGAATATCCTCGGCGAGCAGCAGCTTCAGCCAGTCGAGCAGTTCCGAAGTGGACGGTTTCTTCTTCAGACCGGCGACGTTGCGCAACTCGAAGAAGCTCTGCATGGCCGCGGCGAGCAGTTCCTTCTTGATGCCGGGGTAGTGCACCTCGACGATCTGCTGCATCGTGACCGGGTCGGGGAATTTGATGTAATGGAAAAAGCAGCGGCGCAGGAACGCGTCGGGCAGCTCCTTCTCGTTGTTCGAAGTGATGATCACGAGCGGGCGCTGTTTGGCGCGGATCAGCTCGTGGGTCTCGTACACGTAGAACTCCATGCGGTCGAGTTCGCGCAGCAGGTCGTTCGGGAATTCGATGTCGGCCTTGTCGATTTCGTCGATCAGCAGCACCGTTTGCTCGTCCGATTCGAACGCCTGCCACAGCACGCCCTTGACGATGTAGTTGCGGATGTCCTTGACGCGCTCGTCGCCGAGTTGCGAATCGCGCAGACGCGAAACCGCGTCGTACTCGTACAGGCCTTGCTGGGCCTTGGTGGTGGACTTGATATGCCACTGCAGCAGCGGCATGCCGAGCGCGGCGGCGACCTCTTCGGCGAGCATGGTTTTGCCGGTGCCGGGTTCGCCCTTGATCAGCAACGGGCGCTTGAGCGTCATCGCGGCGTTGACCGCGAGCTTGAGGTCGTCGGTGGCGACGTACTGCGATGAGCCTTCAAAACGCATGGCGAGATGCTCTTTTTTGGGAAAAAACCCAGTATAAGTCAGAAGGCCTGTTGCGCTGAAACAGGCTCGCGTATGGTTTCACCCGCGGTGTCGGACGTCGAAGCGAGCGCCCGCTGGGCTCGCGAACGACCCGCGTTTACCCGTAATGTCGGGTTCGCCCGGCGCGCCCGGTGGCTGACCGTGCCGGGTGGCGGGGCAGCTTGGGCGAGACTGGCCGGATCGCGGCGGTCGGCAGCGAGGCCGCGCGGATCGGGCGCGGCGGAGCAGAAAAGGCGTTAGCCGTGGCTTTGCGGCGCCCGGATGCGCCGCCGGCCCTGCCCGGTGGACGTTCGGCGCGACGTCGCGGTACAATTAGCCCGATTTTTTTGGCCTGCGTGGCTACCCATAAGAATAACGGCGCGGGCCGTTGCCTTTTCGGGCGCCCGTTTCCCCTCAAGCCAGGTTACATGCTATGAATAAATTCGTTGGCAAACATGTCGTGATCGCAGCGCTGTCGGTGCTCGCGGGCTATGCGGCCAGTGCGCAGGCAGCGGATGTCGTCGGCAACGCGAAGGCGGGCCAAGGCAAGGTCGCGATGTGTATTGGTTGCCACGGCATTCCTGAATACCGCACGGCTTACCCTGAGGTCTACCGCGTGCCCATGCTCGGCGGCCAGAATCAGGCGTACCTCGAGAACGCCATGCATGGCTACAAGAAGGGCGACCGCCACTTTGAAACGATGCACGCGATCACCGCGTCGCTTTCGGATCAGGACATCGCCGACATCGCTGCCTACTACGCAGCGCAAAATGGCTCTTCGAAAAACAATCCCGACAAGTGATCGGCGGCGCTGATCCATCCGGTCACTCGGCTATTTATATTCGCGGGATAGGAGAATTCATGAATAAGCCCCAACAGGCACTCCACACGGTGTTCAAGGCTGCATGCGCGTCGGCGGCAGTTATCGGTCTGGTTGCAGCGAACGTCGCGTACGCCGCTGACGCCGGCAACGGCAAGGTGCTGGCGGACAGCCACAACTGCGCGGCTTGCCACGGCGTCAACCTGAACAAGCCGGTGAGCCCGGAGTATCCGAAGCTCGCCGGGCAGCACGCCGATTACGTCTACTGGGCGCTGCGCCAGTACCAGATGGGCAACGGCAACCCGCACCTCGGTCGCAACAATCCAATCATGCAGGCGCAAGTGCAGAGCCTGTCGCAAAGCGACATGAAAGACATCGCGGCCTACGTCGAATCGCTGAACGGCGATCTGGTGCAGAAGAAGTAACAGCGTCGCGCTGTTTTTGCGTCGCGTGCAGATTGAACGACACCCCGCTTCGGCGGGGTGTTTGCTTTTGAGGCCGAAGTTGGGTCATGGTGGAGGCGGCCGGCTTGCTGACCGCTGAGCCCGCCCACGCGCTTCAGTCCCGCGTGGCGCGTCGCTCGATACGCTGCAAATAGGCGTCTGTGTCCGGCGGGGTGCCGGTGCGCTGTGCTTCCCAGATGGTTTCGCCGAGACAGTCCATGATCGCGTGCTGCGCCTCGTGGGTCGAGCCGAGGCGGGCGGCGAGCCGCTCGTGCGCGGCGCGGATGCCCGGCGGCTGGTCGATCGACAGTTGCTCGCTGATCGCCAGATGCATCGACAGGTGCAGGAACGGGTTGGTCTGGCCGCGTTCGGGCGAATAGTCCTGAGCCTGGGCCGCTTCCGTATGGGTCAGATCGGCGTGAAATTCCGGATGCTCGATGATCCAGTCGGCAGCGATGGCTTCGAGCGGCGTCAGAATCTCGCCTTGACGCTGTTTGCGCCACGTGTCGGTAAAAAATTGACGGACTTCGTCGCGGCTGGGATTGAACATCGTAGGAACGTGCGGTTAAGGTACGGCTGGGTGTGGGGCGCGTCAGGCTTGCGTGCAGGGCGCTATTTTACGCCGTGGCCACTTGGCTTGCTGGCGGCGCGCCGCCCTCAAAGATCCGGCGGCGGCGTTTTGGGCCGGAATTCGCACAGCGGCTCGATCACGCAATGCCAGCATTCGGGCCGGCGCGCTTTGCACACATAGCGGCCGTGCAGAATCAGCCAATGGTGGGCATCCTGCTTGAACTCGGCGGGCGTGAATTTCTCCAGCGCCGCTTCGACCGCGCGCACGTCTTTGCCGGGCGCGAGTCCGGTTCGATTCGCAACCCGAAAGATGTGTGTATCGACGGCGATGGTTGGATGACCGAATGCCGTATTCAGAATCACGTTCGCCGTTTTGCGACCGACCCCCGGCAAGCTTTCGAGCGCCTCGCGATCTTCCGGCACTTCGCCGCCGTACCGGTCGAGCAAAATGCGGCAGGTCGCGATCACATTCTTCGCCTTGGTCCGGTACAGGCCAATCGTCTTGATGTAGCCGGCCACCCCTTCTTCGCCGAGATCGAATACCTTCTGCGGCGTGTTCGCGACCGGGAACATCTTGCGCATCGCCTTGTTCACCGAGACGTCGGTGGCCTGCGCCGATAGCAGGACGGCGATCAGCAGTTCGAACGGAGTGGTGTACTCGAGCTCGGTCGTCGGATGCGGGTTGAGACTCTGAAGCGTCTCGTAGATGGCGCGGCGTTTGTTCGCGTTCATGCGCGGCGTACGGGTAGAGGTGAGGGTTAGCGCTTCGCTGGCGGAGTCGCGGTGTTACCGGCGGTGTTCTCCGCGGTGTTCTCCGCCGCGAGTCCGAGACGGCGGCGGCGTGCTTCGGCGGCGTCGATCTGCGCCTGCACGTCGGCGCTGACGCGCTCCGTATTTTGCGGACCCAGACCCTTGGCAGCCAACTCTTCTTTCTTTTGGCGCGCCCGTTCGAGCGCCGCCTGGATGATCGCGCGTTTTTTCGCGTCGGCGTCTTCAACGGTGGGTGCCGTGGGCGTTGCGGTGGCGCCGGTTTGCATGACCTGAGCCGGTGCGCCACCGACGGCTCGCCGCGCTGCAGCACGCGCTTCGGCCGCTTCGCGCTCGCGCGCGAGACGAGCTTCACGCCGGTTGTGGCGCTCGCGCGCGGCGTCGGCCTGCGCCTCGCTCCATGCGTCCCAGCCGGTTGCGTCACCGGTGACCGGCGGCATTGCGATGCAATCGACCGGGCAGGGAGGCACGCACAGGTCGCAACCGGTGCAGAGTTCGGCGATTACCGTGTGCATCTGTTTCGGTGCGCCAACTATTGCATCGACCGGACAGGCCTGCATGCACAGCGTGCAGCCGATGCAAACCTGTTCGTCGATAACCGCCAACGGACGCGGCCGTTCGACGCCGTTGGCGGAATTGAGCGGAATCACCGGTTGGCCAAGCAAGGCGGCAAGGCGGGCGACGCCCTCGGCGCCCCCCGGCGGGCACTGGTTGTAGCTGGCTTCGCCCTTGGCGACGGCCTCGGCATACGGACGGCATGCCGGATAGCCGCACTTGGTGCATTGCGTTTGGGGGAGCAGATCCTCAATGCGGTCTGCGAGTGTTTTGGAGTTGATCACGGTCACAACGTTGGTGCTTGCCTTGCGGCCGCGGGGCTTGAACTAAATAGCACATTATCGCCGATTTCCCCAATTGCCATCCGCAATCCATGTGCCATAATCGAAGCGCTTTTTCGAAAGACCGCATAAGGGTGTTCCCCCAACCAGCCCGTTCAGTGCTGTCGGTGCAAGGCCCGAGGAGAGGCCGGCGGCGCGATCCGGATAACGCGGCTCACGAAGACGATGCCACCATGAATCAGCCGAAAATCAAAAGAGATCCTGAAGGCACGCGGCGCCGCATTCTGCTTGCGGCGGCCGAAGAGTTTGCAAACGGAGGGTTGTTCGGCGCGCGAGTCGATCAGATCGCCCGCCGTGCGGAAACGAATGAACGCATGCTCTATTACTACTTCGGTAGCAAGGAGCAGCTTTTCACCGCGGTACTCGAGCACGCATTCAGCGCGCTCAATGAAGCAGAACGAACGCTCGAACTGAACGGTGTCGCACCGGTCGAGGCGGTGACACGTCTCGCGCATTTTGTTTGGGATTACTACCGCGATCATCCTGAGTTGCTGCGTCTCGTGAATAACGAGAATCTGCATGAGGCACGCTACATGCAGAAATCGACGCGCATCCGCGAAATGATTTCGCCTATCGTCGCCACGCTCGGCAGCATTCTTGAGCGGGGTCAACGCGCGGGGCTGTTTCGCACCAACGTCGATCCGTTGCGCTTTTACGTGACGCTGTCCGGCATGGGTTATTACATCGTGTCGAACCGCTTTACGCTCGAAGCAACGCTCGGTCGTGATTTCAGCAGTGCGAGCGAACGCAGTGAAGTGATTCAGATGAACACGGAGTTGCTGCTGGCGTATCTGTTGCGCAAGTAAGCCAAACTGCGGCTTAGCCTGAACGGCATAAGGCGCTGCATAAGAAATGCCAGAAACAACAACGGCCTCTGAAAAGAGGCCGTTGTTTATCTTCGTGCGTGCGCTGCTCAGGCTTCGACTTTTTCCTTCGCTACCTTCGGCGCCTTGTTGTGCTCGAGGATGAAGTCGCGCAACTGCGGATAGATGATGGTGCGCCAGCGGCGGCCCGAGAAAATGCCGTAGTGGCCGCATTTTTCCGCGGTGAAGTGACGCTTGTTCGCCTCTGGAATACCGCTGCACAGGCCTTGTGCAGCGAACGTCTGACCGTCGCCGGAAATATCGTCCAGCTCGCCTTCGATCGTGAAGAGCGCGGTCTTCGTGATGTCCTGCGGACGCACCCGTTCGCCCGCGACGTCCCACGTGCCTTCGGCCAGACGGAATTCCTGGAACACCACGCGGATCGTGTCGAGGTAATAGTCCGCATCCATGTCGAGCACCGCGTTGTACTCGTCGTAGAAACGGCGATGGGCTTCCGCATCGTCTTCGTCGCCGCGCAACAGGCTCTGGTAATAGTCCCAGTGCGAGGCCGCGTGCCGCTCCGGATTCATCGCGACGAAACCGGTGTGTTGCAGGAAGCCCGGGTAAACCTTGCGGCCCACCCCCGGATAGTTCGGCGGCACCGTGAAGATCACGTTGTTTTCGAACCATTCGTACGAGTGCTGGGTGGCGAGCGAGTTGACCGAGGTCGGGCTCTTACGCGCGTCGATCGGGCCGCCCATCATGGTCATGGTGCGCGGCGTGTCTTCGCCGCGGCTCGCCATCAGCGAGATGGCGGCGAGCACCGGGACGGTAGGCTGGCAGACCGAGATCACGTGCAGATTCTTCGCGCCGATGTGGCGGATGAATTCCTGGATATAAGCGACGTAATCGTCGAGATGAAACTCGCCTTCTTCGAGCGGCACCATGCGTGCGTCGATCCAGTCGGTCAGGTAGACCTTGTGGTCTTGCAGCAACGTGCGCACGGTATCGCGCAGCAGCGTGGCGTGGTGGCCTGACAACGGCGCGCACACCAGCACGACAGGCTCATCTTTCAATTGGGTAACAGCGTCGCTGTCGTCCGCGAAGCGCTTGAAGCGCATCAGGCGGCAAAACGGTTTCTCGATGATCGTTTGTTCGATGATCGGAATGTTGTGACCGTCTTTGACAATCTGATGAAGGTTGAACTCAGGCTTTTCGTAATCTTTGCCAAGCCGATAGAGCAGTTCGTATCCGGCGGAGAGGCGGGTGGCGCCGGGCACATAGGCCAATGGGCTGGCGGGATTCGCGAACGATTTCGACGCGGCCTGAGCCCAGGCGGTGAGGGGGCTCAACATCGCCCGCTGGAATTCGTGCAGTTGGTAGAGCATGGGTGCTCCGTTTAAGCGGTTCGCATGGGGCTTGGCAAACACGCATGTGGCGTTGCGGCAGGCCGTACTGGTTGTGGGCACATTGATTTTCGGCCGACAGTCTGCTCGATCATACTGAACAAAGCGTACTTGTGCAATGCAGCAATTTGTGTGCGGGCTGCGCACAAACTGTCATTGAATCATGGTACTGGCGATGCTGCCGCGCCGCTATCGGGGGTTGCCGCAGCCTCAAGTTCTGCTGCCATGCTGCCGATATGCGACGGCTGTCCGGTTGCCTGCGCCATTTCCTGTTCGTGCTTCATCAGGTTCAGGCCGGTGTGGACCAGCGCGACGTGCGAAAACGCCTGCGGGAAGTTGCCGACCAGACGCTTCGCAGCGGGATCGTACTCTTCCGCGAGCAGACCGACGTCATTGCAGAGCGCGAGCAGCCGTTCGTACATCGCGATGGCCTCGTCCATGCGGCCTTGCAAGGCCAGGTTGTCCACCATCCAGAACGAGCAGGCGAGGAACGTGCCTTCGCCCGGCGGCAGGCCGTCGTCGAATTCCGTGGTGCGGTAGCGCATCACGAAGCCGTCGTGCATCAGATCCTTTTCGATCGCGGCCACCGTACCTTTGATGCGCGGATCCTCAGGCCGGAGGAAGCCGACCAGTGGCATCAACAGGACGCTCGCGTCGAGCTGGTCGCTGCCGTAAGACTGCGAGAACGCGTTGAGCGCCGGATTCCATGCCTTTGCGCAGACTTCCGCGTGAATGGTCGCGCGGGTGGCGCGCCATTCATCTAGCGGGCCTTCGAGCTTGAACATTTCGGCCGAGCGGATGGCGCGGTCGTAAGCGACCCACGCCATCACCTTCGAGAAGGTGAAGTGCTGACGGCCGCCGCGCGTTTCCCAGATACCTTCGTCCGGCTCCTGCCAGATCGTGTCGAGATGGCCGAGCAATGCGCGCTGCACGTTCCATGCAGTGTCGTCCGCCTGCAGGCCGCCAACGCGCGCGAGATGCAGTGCGTTCATCACTTCGCCGTAAACATCGAGCTGACGCTGCCCGACCGCGTTGTTGCCGATCCTCACCGGTTTGGCATCCTGATAGCCCGGCAACCAGTCGATTTCGAATTCGGGCAGGCGCCGCTCGCCGGCAATGCCGTACATGATCTGCAACTGATCGGGCGCGCCGGCCATCACGCGGCCGAGCCAGCTGCGCCATGCGCGGGCTTCGTCGTAGTAGCCGCCGCGCATCATCGCGAGCAGCGTGATGGTGGCGTCGCGCAGCCAGCAATAACGGTAGTCCCAGTTGCGCGTGCCGCCCAACTGCTCCGGAAGCGACGTGGTGGGCGCGGCAACGATCCCACCGGTCGGCTCGTAGGCGAGCGCCTTCAGCGTAATCAGCGAGCGGCGGATGGGTTCGGCCCATCTGCCTTCCACCGTGCTGCGGGCCGACCATTCGAGCCAATGGTTCTCGGTGCGGGCGAGCGACGTGTGCGGATCGCGGCTCGGCGGAATGCGCAGATGCGAGGCCGCATAGGCCAGCGAAAACGGCACGCGCTCGCCTTCGCTCACGGTGAATTCCGCGACGGTTTTCATGTTCTCGCCGCGTAGTTCGACCGGCGTGCGCAGCACCGCGGTGTCGGGTCCGACGATCGCCTTGATGCCGCTGTCGTGCTTCAGGCGATCGACCCACGGAATCGAAAAGCCATAGTCGAAGCGCAGCACCAGTTCCATTTGCATGCGTACCGTGCCGCGTTTGCCGACCACGATCCGCACCATCTCCGACCAGCCGTTGCCCGGCGGCATGAAATCGATCAGCGTGACCGCACCCTCGGCTGTTTCGAAGTCGGTTTCGAGGATGAGCGTTTCGCCCCGATAACGGCGCGTGATCGTGGGCGGCGTATCCGAGACGGGTGAAATCAGCCAGCGGCCATTGTCGGGGGTGCCGAGCAGGGCGGCGAAGCAGGCGCCGGAGTCGAAGCGCGGCCAGCATAGCCAGTCGACGGATCCCTCCCGGGAGACGAGCGCGGCCGTGTGGCCGTCGCCGATGAGCGCGTAGTCTTCAATAAGTGCGGGCATGGGGCAACGTGTCAGTTTTACGCGCGGCGGGTCGCCGTGCGTGGGGTCGGTTTGCAAGCGTTATTTTTTACCGGACTCGCGCAATGCGTTTTGGTTCAGCTCGCAATGCGGCAAAACGCGGGTTGGTAATTGTCAAATCACTGCCTACAATCATTTTTCATGCCGACGCGCGGAGCTCTCCGGATCATGCCTCGGCCTTGTCCATGACGTATGCCGATACCGTCTTCGAGGACCCAAGCGATGCTGAACCCGTCGAAATCCGATTGCATCACGATTCTCACCGCCGCCAGCGAACTGGCCGACGATTCGTTGCTGCCGCTCGAACACAGTCGGCTGGGCCTGAGCCGCAATGGCATGCTGGCCGCGGCGCACTTTCTGATCGAACGGGCCTGCTTCCGCCGCTATCAGGAAGGTGACGGACATTATGCCGTCGGTGGATTGTCGTTGCAGGGAAGGTTGCGTCTCGACCAGCTTTCGAACGGCTGAGCGTCCGCTGCACGAGTTTGGGCCGAGCGAGCGGCTGTCTTGCCTCCGGCTCGCCGCGGGTCGAGGGAATCTGCCGCGCGCGGATTGCTTTGCCAAACCGCTTTGTCGCGCCGCTTCATCGCGCCGATTGTTGCGCTGCCGCAGCCGTCAGTCCACCTGCCACGCATGCCACCGTCCAAGCCGGTTCCGGTCCGTGCGAGGCGTTGCCGGGCCGGCACCGCACCCGGTTTTGCCTCTTCGTGAGTCCTTGCGCGTCCTTGTGGGTCTTTGATCTTGCCGACCGTCCGGCTGACTGCGCTCGTCTAGAAGTGCGACGAGCCCACGCCGAAAATCCCAATGATGCCGATGATGATCAGGTAGAGCGCAACGATGAAATTCAACAGGCGCGGCATGACGAGGATCAGAATGCCGGCGATCAACGAAACAAGCGGGCCCAGGCTGAGTGTGACGTTCATGAAAGCTCCGTAGTGTGATAGGGGTGAGATTCACTGCATGATCCGACGCAACGCTTTTATACTTGCCTCGATAAAAATATTCGACCCATTGCGCGGCAGACCAGAGACACCGTTACAACCGAATCCACCAGATAACCGATGTCCAGGAGGTCCTATGCTTCGTCGTCACCGTGCCGTGATGCAGGCCGTTTCAAGCTCTTCTTTGCCTTCTGCTCAATCCACCTCATGGCGCGGCGCCCGGTCAGGTCCCTTGCGCTCCGCCCGCTCGATAATAAAAGGTTTCGTGCTCATGGTCTCGATTGTTGCTTCGCATGCGTTTGCGCAAGATTCTGGCCCGGTCCCCGCCGACGGCGTGTATGACATGCTGATCGGCACTTACACCGGCGGCAAGAGCGAGGGACTGTACGTCTATCGCTTCGACACGAAGACAGGCGAAGCGACGCGCGTGTCGGTCGCGCAGACCGTCAATCCGTCGTATCTCGTGGTCACTCCTGACCGGCGCTTCGTCTATGCGGTCAACGAGTTGCCCGGCGACAACGGGCCGGCTACGCAGCGCGGCGGCATCAGCGCGTTTCGCTTCGACGCCGCGAGCGGCCAGTTGACCTTTCTCAACAAGGTTTCGTCGGACGGCAATGATCCGTGCTATCTGAAGCTGTCGCCGGACGGCAAATATCTGCTGACCGCGAACTACTCGGTGGCGGCCGATCCGGGCGGCAGTTTCGCGGTGTTTCCGTTGCAGGCGGATGGCCAGGTCGGCGCGTCGGTGCTCACGGTACATCATGAAGGCGGCGGTCCGGTAAAAGGACGTCAGGACAACTCGCACGTTCACTCCACCGTGTTCTCACCGGACGGTCACTACCTGTTCGCGCAGGATCTGGGCGCCGACAAGCTGTATTCGTATCGTTACACGCCGGACGGCAGCCGCGGCCTGTTCGGTCCGACCGAATGGCGCTACACCCAGGAGAAAGCCGGCACGGGTCCGCGCCATCTGGTGTTCGGCGCGGACGGCAAGCATGCCTATCTGACGAGCGAACTGGCCGGCACCGTCAGCACCTTCAACTACGACGACGGCAGGCTCACCCAGGTGCAAACCATCCCGCTCGCCGAGCCCGGCTTCAAGGGCGCGGTGGGCGCCGCGGCGATTCATCTTTCGCCGGACGGGCGCTTCCTGTATGCCACCAATCGCGGCGATGCGAACGATATCGTGATCTTCTCCGTCGATCCGGCCAATGGTCATCTGAAGAAGATCGGCCGCCAGTCGAGCCTCGGCAAGTCGCCGCGCGAATTCGCGATCGATCCGACCGGCAACTGGCTGATCGTCGGCAATCAGAACAGCGATACGGTAGTGGTGTTCAGGCGCGATCCGCAGACCGGTTTGCTCGAAGCGAACCCGAAGCAGTTCGAACTGGGTTCGCCGGTGGACTTCAAGCTGGTGTCGCCGTCGTGAGTGTCGGTCGTGCGCGCGGCATGAACGGGTGTCGGCATTCGTGTGCCGCATGACATGAACGTGCTGGCCGTATAAGACAACGGGCCGCTCGGTGAACTGAGCGGCCCGTTTTTTCGGCTGGTTCGGATTGGCGCTTGCCGGTTTTACAAGCGTATTTGCGTGTTATTCGGCCGGTCCCGGCGCGAGCACTTCGCGGCTGCCGTTGATGCCCATGGCCGACACCAGACCGGCGGTCTCCATCTGTTCGACCAGACGCGCCGCGCGGTTATAGCCGATGCGCAGCTGCCGCTGCACCGACGAGATCGACGCGCGCCGCGTACGCACCACGAAAGCGACGGCTTCGTCGTACAGCGGATCGGCTTCGGCCTCCGGCGCATCGCCGAACAGGTCCTGCGAAGCGCCTTCCGTGGCCGGACCGTCGAGAATGCCTTCTTCATATTGCGGCTCGCCGAACTGTTTCAGATACTCGACGATCCGATGCACTTCCTCGTCGGCGACGAATGCGCCGTGCACACGCTGCGGGTAACCCGTGCCCGGCGGCAGGAACAGCATGTCGCCCTGGCCGAGCAGCGATTCGGCGCCCATCTGATCGAGGATCGTGCGCGAGTCGATTTTCGACGACACCTGGAACGCCACGCGGGTCGGAATGTTCGCCTTGATGAGGCCGGTGATCACGTCCACCGACGGACGCTGCGTCGCCAGAATCAGGTGGATGCCGGCGGCGCGCGCTTTCTGCGCGAGACGCGCGATCAGCTCTTCGATCTTCTTGCCCGCCACCATCATCAGGTCGGCCAGCTCGTCGATCACGACGACGATCAGCGGCAGCGGCGCGAGCGGCTCGGGTGCTTCCGGCGTCAGCGAGAACGGATTGCCGAGCTTTTTGCCCTTGGCTTCCGTATCGCGGATCTTCTGGTTGAAGCCGGCCAGATTACGCACGCCGACCGCGGACATCAGCCGGTAGCGCTTTTCCATTTCACCGACACACCAGTTCAGCGCGTTGGCCGCCAGCTTCATATCGGTGACGACCGGCGCAAGCAGGTGCGGGATGCCTTCGTACACCGACAGTTCCAGCATCTTCGGGTCGATCATGATGAGCCGCACTTCTTCAGGCGTCGCCTTGTAAAGCAGTGAGCAGATCATGGCGTTGATCGCCACGGATTTGCCCGAGCCCGTCGTACCGGCAACCAGCATGTGCGGCGCTTTCGCCAGATCGGCGACCACCGGATGCCCGGTGATGTCCTTGCCCATCGCCAGCGTCAATTGCGAATGCGAGTTCTGGTAGACGTTGGCTTCGAGGATTTCGGACAGGCGGATCGTCTGCCGCTTGGCGTTCGGCAATTCAAGACCCATGCAGGTCTTGCCGGGAATCGTCTCGACTACGCGGATCGACGTAAGACCGAGGCCGCGCGACAGGTCCTTCATCAGACCGACGATCTGACTGCCGCGCACGCCGAGTGCCGGCTCGATCTCGAAGCGCGTAATGACAGGACCGGCCGAGTGGCCGACCACCGTCACCGGCACCTTGAATTCCTGCAGACGCTGCTCGATCAGCAAGCCGGTTTCGATGAGTTTTTCTTCTGAAACAGGTTCGACGTCGGTGTCGGCGCGCGCGAGCAGATCGAGTGTCGGCAGCTCGACCGTCGACGCCGCCGGCGCGCGGAATTCGAAGCCGTTCGCCGGGGCATGGCCGCGCAGCGGGGTGCGCTGCTGGACTGCGGGATCGGCAGGCTCGGCAGGCTCGGCGGGTTCGGTCGACGGTTCGGTTGCGAAGCGAGGCGCGGAAGGCGTGACAGGAACGGCCGGGGCTGGCGGAGCTGCGGGGATAGTCGGCGTGCTCTGTGCGCTTTGTGCACCCTGTGCAAAAGCCAGCCCGTTAGCGGTTTCGTCGACGCTGGCGGCGGCGCTCACATGCGTGGTCTGGCTCGTGAAGCCGGGGAAGCGAACCACATTTGACGCGTGCGAAGCGACCTCTTGCGGCTGGACGGTCGCTGCGGGGGGCGGGGTGTCTGACGCGTACGAGGCGTTCGACGAGTTCAAATCCTCGGAGAGGTTTGAGCTATCCGGTAGGGCAGGGGCGTCCGTCGTTTCTGCTTCGACTGGTGTGGCCGCTTCGTTCGCGCCTGGGACGTGCCATGGCGGGGTGGCGTAATGCATCGACACGACCTCGGCCGGCGCGACAGCCTCGATCCTGGCCTCCCAAGGCGCCAGCGGTTTATCGATGACGACTTCGCCGATTGGCATTGGCGCGGGCGGCGCGGTATGGTCGGGCGTCGGCTCTTCTTCAAGGGGCGGCGGCACGTCCGCTTGCGCGCTGCTTGCGTGCAACTGGGCGGCGAAGGTTTGAAACGGCGTTGCGGTGCTCGCCGGCGCAGCATGTTGCATGGCTGGCAGCGGTGACGCTGTTTGCGCGTTCGCCTGCGTTTGCGCCGATGGCGGTGTCACTGCTGATGCTGCCGATGCCGTTGTCACTGCCGGTGCCGGTGCCGATGCCGGTGCCGGTGCCGGTGCCGGTGCTGATGCCACCGTCAACGGCGCCTGAATGATCGGCGGCTCAATCGGCCATTGCACGACGGGCTCGCTGTCGTCCGCGATCGGCGTCTCGGATGCCACTTCGATCCGTGTCGTTTCGACCGGTGGTTGCATCGGCGGCAGGTTCGGCGCAGCCTCGGCCGCCTCCTGCAAAGGTGCGTCGGCGCCAAGTGCCGCGCTCACTTCGACTTCGCTTGCGCGTGGCGAAGCCGCGCCAGATTGCGCAGCTTCGACCGCTGGTTCGGCGCTCAACGGATCCGTCGTGACCATCGTGTTTTCGCCGCCGCTGCTGCGCGCGAGGCTGACGCCGGCGATGTCGGTCCAGCGCGCGGCGTTTTCCGCGATGCTACGAAGCGTTTCCTGGACGCTGGCAGGCGGCGTGACTTTCTGCGCGGCGGGCATCGGCCGCGTATAGCTGGGTGCCGGCGTACCGAGCGAAGCCGGACGCCGTGTGGGTTGAGCCGGCGTGACGCCGGTGTGCGTGCGCGGAGCGGGCGGGAACGGCGGTTGGGCCGCCGTGGAGCGACTTCCTTGAGATATGTCGGCCGCTCTACCTTGAGTCGCCGACGGCCGATCCGCGCCGGCCGAAGTGCTCGGCGTGAGACTGGGTGACAAACCGGACGATAAACCGGACGACGGACTGGCGGCCGAACCGGTCGCCATTCGCGCGGCCGCCATGGTATGCAACGCTTGAGCCGCCGACCCCGCCGAACCCGCCGAACCCGCAGCGGGCACGCGCGGCGTCGTTGCGGGCTCACGCAGCCATCCGCTCGGCGCGACCGGCTCGGCTGGCGTCCACGCTGCCTTGTCCGCTTTTAACGGGGGCGTGTGCGCGGGCGTCTGCGCCCGCATCGGCACGGGCCGCGGCGTCTGGCGCGGCGGCGTCCCGATGTCAGTCCGCAGCACCGGCTCTGCCTGCGCCGTCTGGCTGCGCGTCTTCATCACGCCGGCACGCCAGCTTGCCGCCGTGCCGCGCGCCGTTGCCTCCTTGGCCGTTGCCGCCCCCGCGGCGGCGCCGGCCGCAGTGGCGCCACGGCCGCCCGCCGGCGGCCGCCAGACTGTCGGACGCGCGTAACGTCCGTTGCTTTTAGGCGCCATCGTATTGGTGGCCGGCGAGACGTGCGACGGCAAACCGTCATCGACACTGCGATGGCGGCGCGCTTCCTCGTCACGCCGGGCGAGGCCGCGCGACAGCCCGAGGCCGAACGCCCCATCGGCCCACACGGCGACGTCGCGCCAGCGGAAGTCGATCAGCCACGGCAAGCTGATCGCGAGTAGGGCGAGTGCCGCGAGCGGCGTGCCGATATGCCCCAGCAGATGACCGAAGCCCGCCGCCAGCGCGTGGCCGAAACCATTCACGCCGGCCGCGCCGATCAGCGACGCCTCCAGCGTGCAACTCGCCAGCATCACGCAGACGAAGCCGAGCCAGAGGCGGATCGTGCCGGGACCGCGCAAACCTGCGCCGCCCGGCAGCGCCGACTTCACGAGACGCCACAAAAGAGGAATGAACCAGACGGCTGACCCGCCGAACCAGCCGAAAACTACCGTGTGCATACTAGACATCAGCGAATGACGGACCCGCAAAAACGCAATCCGTCGAGTTTAACTGGCGAAGCCCGATGCTTCGAAGGCAAACGCAAGTATGCTTGCGTCGAATGGGAAGGCAGACCGGCACGCGGCCTGCCGTCGGTGAAAAACAACGGCCGCTAGCGGACCCGGCGCGCGTCATGCGGACAGCATCGGTTGCGGCGCCGCATCCGTTGAATCCATTCAGCGGCCCGTGGATGCGTCATTTGGCGTTGTTGCTGAACGTGAGCGTGTCGCCGTTATCGAGTATGAGCTGCATCTGCTGCGGCGCGCGCATCTGGACGCCGGTGCGCTCGATGTGCTGCAGCGCATTGAGATACGGGCCTTCGATCTGGCCGCCCGGCGTCGCGCACGCCATGCGTGTGCCGCCCAGCGTGCCGAAACTCAGCTTGCCGTCTTTGAGCGCATACGAGCCCATGTAGCGGTTGCAGCCGGAAAAGCCGCTGGCGTGGCGCAGGCCTTTGGCGGTGGAGAGTACGAGCGTGATCGGTGCGCCCTGATCGGCGGACGGAAGCGCGCGTGCCGTGCCGTCTGCCTGTTTCCAACTGGTGAGCACCCAACTCGTGTCGTCCAGCAACTGGGTGGCGGCCGGGTTGAACGGATCGGGCGCCGGCGCTTCCGAATCGGGATGCTTCGGCATGGCGCACGCGCTGCATAGCGCGGCGACGCTCAACGCGGCGATGACCGAGCGCGCGTACGGGATGAAGCGCGCAACACGTCGCGGGGAGGCGCTTTGGGGCATGGCGTCGTTCCTCTTCATTCAAACTGGCGAAGGCGTAAGGGTAACGCACTAAGCTCGCCGCACGCGAGCGCAACGGCGTGAGCGGACTTGAACACGTGCGCCGCAGCCTTTCTGCGCGTCCTGCGCACAAATGGCCACGTGGACCCGGCGAGCAAGGCGCGGCGCGGGGTGCGCATGTTAACATCGTGCTCTACCTATTCCCACCCTCATCCGACTTTTATCTGGAGACCTCATGCAGATCGGCCAACGGATCGGCACACCTCTTTCTGAATCCGCCACGCGCGTCATGCTGCTCGGCGCCGGCGAACTCGGCAAGGAAGTGATCATCGCGCTGCAACGGCTGGGCGTCGAAGTGATCGCCGTCGACCGTTATCCGAATGCGCCGGGCCATCAGGTAGCGCATCGCTCGCACGTGATCGACATGACCGATCGCGCCGCGTTGCGCGCGCTGGTGGAGCAGGAGCGCCCGCACCTGATCGTCCCCGAGATCGAGGCGATCGCCACGGACGCGCTCGCCGCCATCGAAACCGACGGCCTCGCCGAAGTGATTCCGACCGCGCGCGCCACGCAACTCACCATGAACCGTGAAGGCATCCGCCGTCTGGCTGCTGAGGAACTCGGCCTGCCGACCTCGCCGTACGCGTTCGCCGATTCGCTCGAGGAACTGCGCGCGGGCATCGCCAAGGTCGGCTATCCGTGCGTCGTGAAGCCGGTGATGTCGTCGTCGGGCAAGGGGCAGTCGGTGCTGAAGAGCGACGCGGATGTCGAACCCGCCTGGCAATACGCGATGGCGGGTGGCCGCGTGAATCACGGCCGCGTGATCGTCGAGGGCTTTATCGACTTCGAATACGAAATCACGCAACTGACCGTACGCGCGATCGATCCGGCGAGTGGCGCGGTCAGCACGTACTTCTGCGATCCGATCGGTCACGTGCAGGTGGCGGGCGACTACGTCGAATCGTGGCAACCCCAGCCGATGAGCCCGCTTGCGCTGGAACGTTCGCGCGACGTGGCGCACAAGGTGACTGCGGCGTTGGGCGGCAGGGGCCTGTTCGGCGTGGAACTTTTCGTGCGCGGCGATGACGTATGGTTTTCGGAAGTCAGTCCGCGCCCGCACGATACCGGTCTGGTCACGCTGTGCTCGCAACGCTTCTCGGAGTTCGAACTGCATGCGCGCGCGATTCTCGGCTTGCCGGTGGACACGTCGCTGCGGGCGCCGGGCGCGTCGGCGGTGATTTACGGCGGTCTGGACGCAACGGCGATCGCTTTCGAAGGCGTTGCCGCGGCGTTGGCTGTGCCGAATGCGGATCTGCGTCTGTTCGGCAAGCCGGAAAGCTTCGTCAAGCGCCGCATGGGCGTGGCGCTGGCCACCGGCGAAACGGTCGACGAAGCCCGTGCGCGCGCGAAACAGGCCGCGGCGGCGGTGCGGCCTGTTTCCACGAAGTAAGGGGCGTCGAAGCGCGTTGCAGGCTTGAGTTGCAACGTATCGAGGTGCCGCGCCAATGAAGTGAAGCACTGCGCGCTCGCCGGGGCAAGACTTGCCGCGCGCGCAGCCTGATTCGTCGAAGTTCGTTGAAGTAGAGGTACGTATGGCCCTGGAGTCCCGCAAGAACTTGCGGTCTGGAGCGCTTGGCCGTCTGGGCGCACTGGGTGTGATACTCGCGCTCTGTGCCGGCGTGACGGGTTGCGGCCTTGCCGCTGCGCCGTGCCGGGTGGCGTCGGCCGGGTTGAAGATCGTGCCGCTGGTTGGGCACGTCGCCGCCGCGCCGACCGATGCCTGCGCCGATGTGATCGATCCCTAAGCGGTTCTCATTGGTTTCACGATAGCTTCGCGAGCGATCGCCATCCGCGGCGCAGCTCAACTGCAACAGCGGATGGAATCCAGGCACGCCGCTCGTACTTGATGTGCAACAACGATCGAGGCATCTCATGAAGAAATGGCTTGTTGCAGCCGCCACGGCAGCGGGTCTTGCGGCGTTGTACGGCAACGTATGGGCCGCGCCGTTGCAACTCTCCGGGATTCAGGCCAGGAGCCGCCAGACGCACAAATACACCTGCGCGACCGGCAAGATTCTGCAGGTGACCTACTGGAACACGGCGAACGGCCAAAGCTTCGCGCTCGTGCCTGTGAAGGGCCAGCAACTGCTGTTCGTCAATACACTCTCGGCTTCCGGCGCGAAGTACCAGGCAGGCAGCTACACCTGGTGGACCAAGGGTCCGCGCGCCGACCTGTACGACGCGACAGACGGTGAAAACGCTCCGCCGCTGCTGTCCGACTGTGTTACTACCAATCTCAATCGCTGAACATGATGCGGCGGCTTTCTTCAACCGCGCCGCCTGCCTTGCCTGACGTTTGTCCCTGCCTTGCGGCGCTGCCCGCCTGCGCGCATCCTTTCCGTTCGAGTAGTAAGCTGTCCGGCGTGGCATCCGCTGCGCCGGCCTGCCATGCCGCGCGCCGCTCGCGTCGCGCCGGCTGTCGTCGTCTTCGATCGTCCGATACCGGACCCCAACGGGCGGGCTCAGAACCCGCGTCCGTTTCATCAAGCGAGACCCCCCATGAAAGCATCGGACCTGTTCGTCAAATCGCTGGAAGCCGAAGGTGTCGAGTACGTGTTCGGCATTCCCGGTGAAGAAAATCTCGATCTGCTCGAATCGCTGCGCCGCTCGAAAATTCGTCTGATTCTGACGCGTCACGAACAGGCGGCCGGTTTCATGGCCGCCACGTATGGGCGCCTCACCGGACGCACCGGCGTGTGTCTGGCCACGTTGGGGCCGGGCGCGACCAACTTCGTGACTGCCGCCGCGTACGCGCAGTTAGGCGGTATGCCGATGCTGATGGTGACCGGGCAAAAGCCGATCAAGTCGAGCAAGCAGGGGCATTTTCAGATTGTCGACGTGGTGCGGATGATGGAGCCGCTCACCAAGTACACGCGGCAGATCGTATCGATCGGCAACATTCCGGCCGCGGTGCGCGAGGCGGTTCGCCAGGCTGAAGAAGAACGGCCCGGCGCCACGCACCTCGAATTGCCGGAAGACGTGGCGCACGAAGAGGGCGATGGCAAGCCGATACCGAAGAGCTACAGCCGCCGTCCTGTGGCCGAAGAAAAAGCCGTGGCGCGTGCGGTCGAGGCGATCACGAACGCGAAGCATCCGTTATTGATGATCGGCGCGGGCGGCAACCGCAAGACCACCACCAAGATGTTGCGCGAGTTCGTCGACCAGATCGGCATTCCGTTCTTCACGACGCAGATGGGCAAGGGCGTGATCGACGAATCGCACCCGATGTGGCTTGGCAACGCGACTTTGTCGGACGGCGACTTCGTCCACCGCGCGATCGACCACGCGGATTGCATCATCAATGTCGGCCACGATGTGATTGAAAAGCCGCCGTTCTTTATGCGCAGCGGCGAAGCGGGCGAGAAGACGGTGATTCACGTCAACTTTCTCGGCGCGGAAGTCGATACGGTGTATTTCCCGCAGATCGAAGTGGTAGGCGACATCGCCAACGCCGTGTGGCAACTCAAGGAAAGTCTCAAGGAGCGCCAGGAGCATTGGGACTTCACCCGCTTCAAGGAGATCAAGCAGCATTTCGAAGCGCATCTGGTCAAAGGCCAGCTGGACGACCGTTTCCCCATGTACCCGGTGCGGATCGTCAACGACGTCTACGAAACCACGCCGGTGGACGGCATCGTGTGTCTGGACAACGGCATGTACAAGATCTGGTTCGCGCGCTACTACCGTGCGCACGAACCGAATTCGCTGCTGCTCGACAACGCGCTGGCTTCGATGGGCGCCGGCTTGCCCTCGGCGATCGCGACCAAGATCGTGCACCCGGACCGCAAGGTCATGGCGGTGTGTGGCGATGGCGGCTTCATGATGAATTCGCAGGAACTGGAAACGGCCGTGCGTCTGCGGCTCGATCTGGTGATCCTGATTTTGCGCGACGACGCGTTCGGCATGATCCGCTGGAAGCAGGAAAACATGAACTTCCCGGACTACGGCATGACACTGAGCAACCCCGATTTCGTCGCGTATGCGCAGAGTTACGGTGCGAAGGGGCATCGTATCGAGTCGGCCGCGGAATTCGCGCCGCTGCTGCGCGAGTGTTTCGCGACCCCAGGTGTGCATGTGATCGATCTGCCGATCGACTACTCGGACAACGAGCGTGTGCTGAATCGCGAGATCAAGCGGCTTTCCGCTCAACTGTGAGCGGAACAGTGAGGGGCGGAGCGGCCATGGGCGGCGACGGGGCATAGCCCTTGCTGACTGCATGGCTGATGTCAGGCATCGAATCAAGGAGAGCGCGTCATGTTGAACAAGACTTACCCGTACTACCTCGCCAACGTTGCGGTAGCCGCCAACACCGATCTCGAAGTCACGGATAAATTCAGCGGCGAAGTGGCGACCCGTGTGGCGATGGCCGACGCGGCGGCGATCGACAAAGCGATCGGCTATGCCGTCGACGCGATGCCGGCGCTGCGTGCGTTTCCGCCGTTCAAGCGCCAGGCCGTGCTCGAACATTGTGTGAAACGGTTCCGTGAGCGTTACGACGAATTGGCGCTCGCGCTGTGCATCGAAGCGGGCAAGCCGATCAACGACTCGAAAGGCGAGGTCACCCGTCTGATCGATACGTTCAAGGTGGCGGCTGAAGAATCGGTGCGCATAGATGGCGAGATCATCAATCTGGAGATTTCACCGCGCGCGAAGGGCTATCACGGCTATGTGAAGCGGGTGCCGATCGGTCCGTGTTCGTTTATCTCGCCGTTCAATTTTCCGCTGAACCTGACCGCGCACAAGGTCGCGCCGGCGATCGCGGCGGGCGTGCCGTTCGTGTTGAAACCCGCGAGCCGCACGCCGGTCGGTGCGCTCATCATGGGCGAGATTCTGGCCGAGACAGACTTGCCGAAAGGCGCGTTCTCGATTCTTCCGGCGCATCGCGACGGTGCCGACCTGTTCACCACCGACGAGCGTTTCAAGCTGCTGTCCTTCACCGGCTCGCCCGCGGTGGGTTGGGAACTGAAGAAAAAGGCCGGCAAGAAAAAGGTGATTCTGGAACTGGGCGGCAACGCGGCGGCGATCGTCGACGGCGATCAGGGCGGCAAGCTCGACTACGTGGTCGAGCGGCTCGCGTTCGGCGCGTTCTATCAGTCGGGGCAGAGTTGTATCGGCGTGCAGCGGATTCTGGTGCACGCGAAGATTTACGACGCGCTGCGCGAGAAACTGATCGCGAAGACGAAGTCGCTTGTCATGGGCGATCCGAAGGACGAAAAGACCTTTGTCGGGCCGATGATTTCCGAATCGGAGTCCAACCGGCTTGGCGGCTGGATGGAAAGCGCGGTGCAGGCGGGCGCGAAGATTGTCGCCGGCGGCAAGGTGGACGGTGCGATGTTCGAGGCCACGCTGCTCGAAGACGTGAAGCGCGATACCGACCTTTATCGCAAGGAAGCCTTCGGCCCGGTGGCGATTCTGGAGCGTTTCGACGATTTCGACGCCGCGCTGGCCACCGTCAACGATAGCGACTTCGGTCTGCAGGCGGGTGTGTTCACCGATTCGCTCGCCCACGCGCATCGCGCGTGGGATCTGCTCGACGTGGGTGGCGTAGTGATCAACGACGTGCCGTCGTTCCGGGTCGACAACATGCCGTATGGCGGCGTCAAAGACTCCGGACTCGGGCGCGAGGGGGTGCGCTACGCGATCGAGGATATGACCGAGATGCGCCTGATGGTCATGCGCGAGACGTGGTAATGGGGTGCGTTCGCTGTCACGCAACTGTCGCGTAGGCGAACTACGCTGCCAGCGAGGCGCGCGGGCGCACCGAGATGTCCGGTGCGCTGCGGGACGTGACGCTGCCGCCCGCGCCGGACCGCAGTCGGCCGGCTTTCGCCGCCGTAAGCAGAAAGCCGGCAGATGCGCCATGAGTGTTTTTGCTGAAGTGCTACAATACCGGCCTTTCCGGCGGGTGTTTCCGCCGGCCGGAGCCGGCCGCATTTTTCCCGTAACACCGACGGGTCCCGTGCGGAACGCCGTGGCTCCGCCTTCATCCTGATGCCCTCTGCGGTTCCGACCGCTGCCGCGCGCACCGCGCCAAGCGCATTTTTAGCGAAAGCCACCATGTCCGACACAGCCGTCACGCCCAGCACTGCGACTTTTGATCAATTCGGTCTCGCGCCCGACATTCTGAAAGCCGTCAAGGAATCGGGCTACACCATTCCTACGCCGATCCAGGCGCAGGCGATTCCTGTCGTGCTGGCCGGTCGTGACGTCATGGGCGCCGCCCAGACCGGTACGGGCAAAACGGCCAGCTTCTCGCTGCCGATCATCCAGCGCTTGCTGCCGCAGGCCAGCACGAGCGCATCGCCTGCCCGCCATCCGGTGCGCGCGCTGATCCTGACGCCCACTCGCGAACTGGCCGACCAGGTGGCGGCGAACGTGCAGTCGTACGCGAAGCACACGGCGCTGCGCAGCGCCGTGGTGTTCGGCGGGGTCGACATGAATCCGCAATCCGAGCAGCTGCGCCGCGGGGTCGAAATTCTGATCGCCACGCCGGGCCGTCTGCTCGACCACGTGCAACAGAAAACCGCCAATCTCGGCCAGGTGCAGATTCTCGTGCTCGACGAAGCCGACCGGATGCTCGATATGGGCTTCCTGCCGGATTTGCAGCGCATCCTGAACCTGCTGCCGAAGGAACGTCAGACGCTGCTGTTTTCGGCCACGTTCTCGGGCGAAATCAAGAAACTTGCCGCTACCTATCTGCGCGACCCGCAGACGATCGAAGTCGCGCGTAGCAATTCGACCGCGACCAATGTGACGCAGATCGTTTATGAGGTTGCCGAAGGCGACAAGACTGCTGCTGTCGTCAAGCTGATTCGTGACCGCGGCCTCAAGCAGGTGATCGTGTTCTGTAACAGCAAGATCGGCGCGAGCCGCCTCGCGCGGAGTCTGGAGCGTGACGGTGTGGTTGCCACGGCGATTCACGGTGACCGTTCGCAGAATGAGCGGATGCAGGCACTGGATGCATTCAAGCGTGGCGAGATCGAGGCTTTGGTGGCGACGGATGTTGCTGCGCGCGGGTTGGATATTGCCGAGCTGCCTGCTGTGATTAATTTCGATCTGCCGTTCAATGCGGAAGATTATGTGCACCGGATTGGGCGCACCGGGCGTGCTGGGGCTTCGGGTGATGCTTTGTCGTTGTGCAGCCCGAATGAGCGCAAGCAGCTTGCCGATATCGAGAAGCTGATCAAGCGGCCTTTGGATGTGCAACGTTTGGTCGTGGATGCGCCGGTGCGGCATCACCATGAAGAGCGTGCGCCGCGGCGTGAACGCGTTGATGGCCGCGCAGAGGGCCGCGAGGAGCGGGGTGGTCGCCGGCGTCCCGGCGCTTCGTCTTCGGGGGCGTTCGATCGGCCGCATCATCATCGGGCACAGCCTGTCGATGACTTTTTCCTCAAGCCTTATGAGCCTTCGGCGGCTTCTTTGAGGAAAGGGGAGGAGGCTGCTGCTTCTGCCTCTACGGCTGCTCCGCAGAAGGCTTCTTCTAAACAGCCGTTGGCTGCGTTGCTGGGTGGGTTTGGGATGCCGAGGAAGTCGTCTTCGTCTTCCTAACGGGGAGCGCTTGGGGCGTTGGCCCCTTGCCCCCTTGCCCCCTTGCCTCGCTGTGTTAATGGTCTTAGTGGTCTATTAGCGTTGCCCCTGTGCGGGGCGGCACTTACTTTCTTTGCCGCCGCAAAGAAAGATAAGCAAAGAAAGCGGCTTCACACCGCAAGCTCATAAGCGGGTCCCCCGCGCAGCCACGGTAGTGGTGCATCTGGAATCTGTCGCCTCGCACATTCAGCTTTAGTGACAAGGCAGTCATACCTCCGGCGGCGCTGCGCGCGCCGTAGCGGTACCTCCTTTTTTACCCCTCCAACTTTCCGCGCATTTGGTTGCGGGCACCTCAATTGTGGTGGGATTATCCTGCCCGCCAACGCCAACGCCAACGCCAACGCCAACGCCAACGCCAACGCCAACGCCAACGCCAACGCCAACGCCAACGCCAACGCCAACGCCAACGCCAACGCCAACGCCAACGCCAACGCCAGCGCCAACGCCAACGCCAACGCCAATCGGTGCTGCCCTTTGCTGCCGTTCCCGGTTCCTCGTTAATTCCCCGTGGACGCGCCAGCCTGCAGCCGACTTATTTCGTTTCCCTTTGGCACTTTTTTGGGGCGCTAATTGTATTGCACTCGCTTCCCCATGCGTTTGGCCCACGCCGTCGTTGCGGCGGCGTAGAAGCCTTCTAGCGTCACGTATTCCTTGTCGCCAATCTCAAGTCCCAAATGCCGCGCGGCTGCGCTTAGGGCGTCAAGTGGCTTGTCTGTTTCCAGCGCGGTTGCGCCGTTCTGCTTGCTGAGTTTTTCGCCCTGATCGTTCGTGACCACAGGGACGTGCAAATACGTCGGCGTCGGCACGCCAAGGCAGTGCTGTAGGTAAATCTGGCGGGCCGTTGAGTCCATCAGGTCCGCGCCTCGCACGATGTGCGTAATGCCCGCGTCCGCATCGTCGACCACCACCGCGAGCTGGTACGCCCACTGGTCGTCGGCGCGCCTCAGGACAAAGTCGCCAACCTCGGTAGCCAGGTTCTGCGTCTGCGAGCCCTGCCAGCCATCTTCGAATGTGATCACCGCCGTGTCGCCGTCAGGTACGCGCAGGCGCCATGCGCGTGCCGGTTTGCCGTGCAGGCCGTTGCGGCAGGTGCCGGGGTAGGCGAGTGTTGTGTTGCGCGCGTGCGCATGCAGCAGCGAATCCGCGATTTCTTTGCGCGTACAGCCGCATGGATAGACGAGGCCGTCAGCCTGCAATTGCTCGAGCGCCTCCTGATAGCGCGCAAAACGATGGCTTTGCCAGACAGGCGGCTCGTCGGCACGCATGCCGAAACGTTCGAGGGTCGACAGAATGTCCTCAGCCGCGCCAGGGACAGTGCGAGGTCCGTCAATGTCTTCGATGCGCACAAGCCACGCTCCGCCATGTGCGCGCGCGTCCAGCCAGCTTGCGAGCGCGCTCACCAGTGAGCCGAAATGCAAGGGCCCGGTAGGCGACGGCGCGAAGCGTCCACGATAGGTCATGGGTTGGATGGGCCTCGCCGCGATCGCGCGAAGGCGCTCGCGCTTATCACGCGACGCGTGCCGCCTTGCTGTCCGGATGGCATGCCGGACATGTCTTGCCTGCCACGTACATTGGCGATTTTTGCGCTTCGGGCGTTACCACCGCGCGGCAGCCGAAGCATTGCGCGGTCGCGGTCGGCTCCAGTTGCGGGTTGAGCGCGGTGCGGTAGTCGAAAACGAAGCAGTCGCCGTGATAGTGCGCGCCGCCGACTTCCTCGAAATACTTGAGGATGCCGCCTTCGAGCTGGTACACGTTCTCGATGCCGACTTCCTTCATGTGGATCGCGGCCTTCTCGCAGCGAATCCCGCCCGTGCAGAACGACACCACCGTCTTGCCTTCCAGATCGGCGCGGTTTTGCTCGATCACTTCCGGAAATTCGCTGAATTTCGTAATGCGGTAGTCGAGCGCGTTGTCAAAGGTGCCGACGTCCACTTCGAATGCGTTGCGTGTGTCGAGCATCACGACCGGGCGGCCCTCGTCGTCATGGCCACGGTCGAGCCAGCCTTTCAGCGTGGGCGCGTCGACGAACGGCGCACGGCCCAGTTCCGGCCGGATGGCCGGCTTTTTCATCGTGATGATTTCGCGCTTGAGCTTGACCAGCATGCGGGTGAACGGCTGCTTGTCAGACAGGCTTTCCTTGAACTGCAGATTGACGAACTTGCCCTCGAAGAGCGCGTCGTGACGGATGTAGTCGATGAACGCGTCTGTGGCTTCACGCGTGCCGGCGACGAACAGGTTGATGCCTTCCGGCGCGAGCAGCACAGTGCCGCGCAAGCCGAGCGTATTGCAGCGCTCAGTGACGTGCGGGCGCCATGCGGCGGTGTCTTCGATAGTCGCGAAATGATACGCGGCGAGATTGACGATACTCATGTGTGTCCAGCGGTAAGAAGTGGCCGGCGGCGCGGAAAATGGGGCGCATTGGGATGCCCGCATTCAGCCTGCCTGTAGCGGGCCACGTCGAATAGGCGAAACCCGTATTATCCCTCAAGCTGGCTATTCGTCCGACTCGGCCGAATAGCCAGCCCGTTGCGGCAGCGCAAACCGCTCGCAAACTTGTACGGCGCTTACCCCATGCCCGCACCGGGCCGCGCGTTCTGGCGATTGAAATGCTGCCGGATTTGCGCCGGCTGGTCCGTCCGCGCGCTCACTCAGGCGCTCACCCTGGCGCTGTACACAGAACTTCCACTGCCTGCACAACGCCGGTGTACGGCACGCTCGCGTTTCTGTCCTAGGCCGAACGGCCAGCGCGTGGTTTTGGCCTGAAAACTCCCGAAGTGTGGAGTTACAATGTCGCCCATGTCAGATCCCCGCTTCGTTCATCTCCGCGTCCACTCCGAATTCTCGATTGCCGACGGCATCGTGCGCCTTGACGACATCGTCAAGGCTGCCGCCAAAGACGGTCAGGGTGCGCTCGCCCTTACCGACCTCGGCAACGCGTTCGGCCTCGTCCGTTTTTACAAGGAAGCCCGTGGCAAAGGGGTCAAACCCATTGCCGGCTGCGACGTCTGGATCACCAATCCGGACGACCGCGACAAGCCTTCGCGTTTGCTGCTGCTGGTCAAGAACCGGCGCGGCTATCTGAATCTGTGCGAACTGCTCAGCAAGGCATCGCTCACCAACCAGTATCGCGGCCGCGCTGAAATCGAGGCCGGCTGGCTCGAATCCGGTCTGGGTGAAGGCCTGCTGGCGCTGTCGGGTGCTCAACAGGGCGACATCGGCCTCGCGCTCGCGGCCGGCAACGAAGAAGCGGCCAAACGCAACGCGTTGCATTGGGCGAAGGTGTTTCCGGGCGGCTTCTATATCGAACTGCAACGGTGTGGTCAGCCCGGCGGCGAGCAATACGTACAACAGGCGGTGGCGCTCGCGGCGTCGTTGAAATTGCCGGTGGTGGCCACTCACCCCATGCAGTTCATGACGCCGGACGATTTCACCGCGCACGAAGCGCGCGTGTGTATTTCCGAAGGCGACATTCTGGCGAATCCGCGCCGCTCGAAGCGCTTTACGTCCGAACAGTATTTCCGCACGCAGGAAGAGATGGCGAAGCTGTTCGCGGACATTCCGTCGGCGCTCGCCAATAGTGTGGAAATTGCCAAGCGTTGCAACCTGACGCTCGAACTCGGCAAGCCGAAGCTGCCGCTCTTCCCGACGCCCGACGGCATGTCGCTTGACGACTACCTCGTGCAGTTGTCGAAAGAGGGCCTCGAAAAGCGTCTCGAACAGTTGTACCCGGATACGGCCGAGCGCGAAGCGCAGCGCGAAACGTATTACCAGCGCCTCGAATTCGAGTGCGGCACGATCATCAAGATGGGCTTCCCGGGCTACTTCCTGATCGTTGCGGACTTTATCAACTGGGCCAAGAACAACGGCGTGCCGGTCGGACCGGGCCGGGGTTCGGGCGCAGGTTCGCTGGTTGCGTACGCGCTCGGCGTGACCGACCTCGATCCGCTCCGCTACAACCTGCTGTTCGAACGTTTCCTGAATCCGGAACGGGTCTCGATGCCCGACTTCGACATCGACTTCTGTCAGCACGGCCGCGACCGTGTGATTCAGTACGTGAAAGACAAATACGGCGCGGACGCGGTATCGCAGATCGCCACCTTCGGCACGATGGCGGCGAAGGCCGCGGTGCGGGATATCGGCCGCGTGCTCGATCTGGGTTATATGTTCACGGACGGGATCGCCAAGCTGATTCCATTCAAGCCGGGCAAACACGTCACCATCGCTGATGCGATGAAGGAAGAGCCGCTGCTGCAGGAGCGCTTCGACAACGAAGACGAAGTGCGTCAGTTGCTCGAGCTCGCTCAGCGCGTGGAAGGTCTCACGCGCAACGTCGGCATGCACGCGGGCGGCGTGTTGATCGCGCCCGGCAAGCTCACGGATTTCTGTCCGCTCTATACGCAGGGCGACGAAAGCGGCGTCGTGAGCCAGTACGACAAAGACGACGTCGAAGCCGTCGGCCTCGTGAAGTTCGACTTTTTGGGCCTCACCACGCTGACCATTCTGGATTGGGCCGAGCGCTATATCCGCCGTCTCGATCCTTCGAAGAAAGACTGGTCGCTCGCGCAGGTGCCGCTTGACGACCCGGCATCGTTCTCGATCCTGAAGAAAGCGAACACGGTCGCCGTGTTCCAGCTGGAAAGCCGCGGCATGCAAGGCATGCTGAAAGATGCGCAGCCTGACCGCTTCGAAGACATCATCGCGCTCGTCGCGTTGTACCGTCCCGGCCCGATGGACCTGATCCCGAGCTTCTGCGCGCGTAAGCACGGCCGCGAAGTGGTGGAGTATCCGGACCCGCGTGTGGAACCTGTTCTGAAAGAGACCTACGGCATCATGGTCTATCAGGAGCAGGTGATGCAGATGGCGCAGATCATCGGCGGCTACTCGCTCGGCGGCGCCGACTTGCTGCGCCGCGCGAT
The DNA here is from genome assembly GCF_059567945.1 of Paraburkholderia sp. BGA-UO-ETr-F12. NCBI lineage: Bacteria > Pseudomonadati > Pseudomonadota > Betaproteobacteria > Burkholderiales > Burkholderiaceae > Paraburkholderia > Paraburkholderia sp. BGA-UO-ETr-F12. The sequence continues at coordinate 322,871 of NZ_JCAQOZ010000012.1, forward strand.
GGGTAAGAAGAAGGCCGAGGAAATGGCCCAGCACCGCGAGCTGTTCCGCCAGGGTGCCGCGAAAAACGGGCTGACCGGCGAGAAAGCGGACGAAATCTTCGACTTGATGGAGAAGTTCGCGGGCTACGGCTTCAACAAGTCGCACGCGGCGGCGTATGCGCTGCTCGCGTACTACACGGCGTGGCTGAAGGCGCACCATCCGGCCGAATTCATGGCGGCGAATATGTCGCTCGCCATGGACGACACGGACAAGGTCAAGATCCTGTTCGAGGATTGCCTCGCGAACAAGATGGCTGTGCTGCCGCCGGACGTCAATCTGTCGGCGTACCGTTTCGAGCCGGTCGCGGAGCCGGACGGCAAGCGCTCGAAAACGATCCGCTATGGTCTCGGCGCGATCAAGGGCAGCGGCCAGAATGCGATCGAGGAAATCCTGCGTGCGCGTGAAGAAGGTCCGTTTATCGACATCTTCGACTTCTGCAACCGGGTCGACCGCCGGATCGTCAATCGCCGGACGGTGGAAGCCTTGATCCGCGCCGGTGCGTTCGACACGCTGCACGCCAATCGCGCGCAGCTGATCGCCTCGGTCTCGCTGGCCATGGAGGCGGCCGAACAGGCAAGCGCCAACGCAATGCAAGCCGGCCTGTTCGACATGGGCGATGCACCGTCGCAAGGGCATGAACTGGTCGACGAGCCGGAATGGCCGGAAAAGAAGAAGCTGCAGGAAGAGAAGGCCGCGCTCGGCTTCTACCTGTCGGGCCATCTGTTCGATGCCTACAAGGACGAAGTGCGTCGCTTCGTGCGTCAGAAGATCGGCGAATTGAAGGAAGGGCGCGACAAGCTGGTCGCCGGTGTGATCGCGTCGCTGCGCACGCAGATGACCCAGCGCGGCAAGATGCTGATCGCGTTGCTCGACGACGGCACGGGCCAATGCGAAGTGACCGTCTTCAATGAGACTTTCGAGGCGAATAAGCCGTTATTCAAGGAAGACGAGTTGCTGGTGGTGCAAGGCTCGGCGCGTAACGACGCGTTCACGGGCGGCATCCGTTTCACGGTCGATACGGTGATGGACCTCGGCCGCGCCCGCTGTCGTTATGCGGAAGCCGTGAAGGTGCAGATGAACGGCAATGCGGACGCATCGGCATTGCGGCGCGTGCTCGAAGCACATAGCGCGGGCAAGGACGAGCCGCAAGCCGCGCCGGCGCCGGCGGCCTCGTCGCGCGGCGGCAACGGTAACGGAGGCGGTGGCGGGCGCAACGGCGGAGGCTATGGTGGCGGTGGCCAACGCCAGGCCGTGCAGATCCCGAATGGGCTTGCGGTGCAGGTGGTTTATCGCAGCGAGAATGCGCAAGGTGAAATGCGTCTGGGCGACGCATGGCGCGTAAAGCCCACCGACGAACTACTCGCGGCCTTGCGTGGCGAGTTCGCAGGAAGCTCGATCGAGATTGTTTATTGATGGCGGGTTCGCCCGCGGCGCCCGCGCGGCGCGCGTGGGCGAACTCAAAGCCATTGGCAGCTCAGATTGCAAACTCTGGTCGCAAGCCTTGCCCTGGCCTCGCTACTAACGCTGCGTCTTTTCCCCCAGCCGCGCCAGTTTCAGAAACCGGTAGTACACCGTTTCCGCGTTGAACACCGCGATCATGAAACCCGCGCGACCGTCGAGGAATCCGCGCCGCAGCACGTAGGTCCGCACAAAGGCCCAGGCGCCGCGCCCGAGCGCCTTGCCGAAACTGCCGCGCTTGCCCGCTGCATGACGTTGCTGCGCGCCCGCTGTCGAATACGCGTCGAGCTTGCGTAGCACGGCTTCGAAGTCCTCGTACGAGTAGTGCATCAGCTTGCCGGTCAGGCGTTGCGAAGGCGTATCGAATACCAGGCGCTCATGCACGAGGTCGTCTGAAAAACGCGCAGCGCCACGTTTGAACAGGCGCGGAATCCAGTCTGGATACCAGCCGCTGTGGTGAATCCAGTGGCCGCAGAAGCTCGACAGCCTGTCTACCGCGTAGACGTCGGCGGTAGGGGCGGCCAGCGCCGCGCGAATCGCCGCAGCCAGTTCCGGCGAGACGATCTCGTCGGCGTCGAGCGAGAGAATCCAACTGGTGGTGAGCGCATCCACGGCACGGTTTTTCTGCGGGCCGAAGCCTGGCCAGTCGGAGTGCTCGAGTACGTGCGCGCCGTGTGCCCGGGCAATTTCAGCGGTACCGTCGGTGCTGCCGCCGTCGATCACGACGATCTGATCGGCGAAGGCCACGGCCTGCAGGCATTCGGCCAGTCGCGCCGCCGCGTTTTTGGTGATGATGGCGACGCCGAGGGTGGTTTCTTGCATACCTGAATTGCGTGGAAAGTGCCGGGTGGCGGAATGAGTCGCGCAAAGTATACAGCCCGGCCACCTAACCCGGCCGATCCGCAACCGCCGGCTATGATCCTCAACCGTTTACAATGCTGTTTTTGATATTTCGCGTGCGAGGCATTCTGCCCGTTACGCGGATGCTTTCCCGCATTCTCAGAGGATTCCTTGAGCGCGAAGCCAACGTTAAGCAAACCCATCGGTTCAGGAGAGGCCTCGTCGCCTGCCGTCGTTTTCCGACGCTTGTGGCCTTATATCAAGCCGCTGATGTGGGTGGTGGTCGGCGCAATCATCGCCATGGCCGTGAGCGCCGGCACTGACGCGGCGATTCCCGCATTGCTCAAGCCATTGCTGGACAAGGGCTTCGGCGCGCATGCCAGCGACAACGCCAAATGGTTCGTGCCGGCGGCGGTGATCGGTCTCGCGCTGGTGCGCGGTGTGTCGCAATATGCGTCCGGTTATCTGCTCGCTTACGTGTCGAACAAGATCCTGCTCGAACTTCGCCTGAAGATGTTCGACCGCATGATCCATACGGGCGTGGCGTTCTTCCAGCGCGAAACCGCGAGCACGGTGATCAACGCGATCGTGTTCGAGGTGAACCAGATTCTCAACGTGCTGTTGAGCGTGATGGTCACGCTGGTGCGTGACTCGCTGACGGTCGTCTTCCTGCTCGGCTATCTGTTCTACCTGAACTGGCGGCTGACGTTGATCGTCGCGGTGCTGCTGCCGGGGATCGGCTGGCTGGTCGGCAAGATCAACCGTCGTTTGCGGCGCCTGAACCGCGAGCATCAACTGTTGACCAACGAACTGTCGTACATCGTCGAAGAAACCGTGGGCGGCTACAAGGTCGTCAAGGTGCACAACGGCGAGCAGTACGAGATGGACCGCTTCACGGCAATGAGCAAGCGTCTGCGCGGTTACGCGATGCGCATGACCGTCTCAGGCGGCCTGGCACAACCGTTGACCCAGTTTCTTGCGTCGATCGCGCTCGCCGTGGTGATTACGATCGCGGTAGTGCAATCGTCGTCGGACCAGACCACGGTCGGCGGGTTTGTGGCGTTCGTCACGTCGATGCTGCTGATCATCTCGCCGCTGAAGCACCTGATGGACGTGAACCAGCCGCTGCAACGCGGCATGACGGCGTGCGAACTGATCTTCGGCCTGATCGACGAGCCGTCGGAACCGGCGGGCGGCGGCAAGCCGCTCGAGCGCGCCCGCGGCGAAGTGGAGTTCCGCGACGTCTCGTTCAGCTACGGCAGCAATGCCACGCATAACCGCCACACGCTCACCGAGGTGTCCTTCAAGGTGGCACCGGGCGAGATGGTTGCCCTGGCGGGCCCGTCGGGCAGCGGCAAGACCACGCTGGTGAATTTGCTGCCGCGCTTCTTCGATCCCACCGGCGGCGAGATCCTGGTCGACGGCGTCGCACTGCCGGAATACGGCCTGCACGCATTGCGCAGCCAGATCGCGATGGTGAGCCAGGACGTCGTGCTGTTCAACGACACGGTGGCCAACAACGTCGCCTATGGCCAGACGGCGGATCCGGACAAGGTCAAGGCGGCGCTGCGCGCGGCGAACCTGTGGGATACCGTCGAGGGGATGCCTGAAGGCATCGACACCCTGGTCGGCGACAACGGCATGATGCTCTCGGGTGGTCAACGCCAGCGTCTGGCGATCGCGCGCGCGATTTATAAGGACGCGCCGATCCTGATTCTCGACGAGGCCACCTCGGCGCTCGATTCCGAGTCCGAACGCCACGTGCAGGCGGCGCTGGAAACCTTGATGAAGGGCCGCACCACGCTGGTAATCGCGCACCGTTTGTCGACCATAGAACGCGCCGACCGGATTCTGGTCATGGAAGCCGGGCGTATTGTCGAGAGCGGCAGCCACCGGGAACTGCTGACCCAGGGCGGCCTGTACGCGCATCTGCATCGCATCCAGTTCCAGCAGGACGCCGCGTAAGGTGCGCGGTACGACACGTCAATCGGAGGTGCGAATCTCGATTCACGCGGTCCGCTGGTCTGGACCACGCACGACTTACCCCCTTAACATTTGACGAGGCGCTGGCGCACGCTGTCTGAATGAAGAAACTTGGACTCTCCAGTAACGCCTTGCAGCACAGTGGCGGTCTCGAGCGCTACGCAATGGATCTCGTGCGCGGCTTTGCCGCGCTCGGCATCGAACCGGCTTTCTTCGCGCGTCGTTTTGACACCTCGCTGCGCGAATACGGGTTGGTCGAGCCGCACCGCATCAATGTCTCCTTCCTGCCTGGCAAGTTGCGTGACCGCTGGTTTTCGTGGCGGCTGCGCGCGGCGCGCCGCGAGGCGCATGTCGATGTGCTGATCGGCTGCAACCGCGTCGATTCGTCCGACGTGGCGATTTGCGGTGGCACGCATCTCGGTTTTTTGCGGGCGACGAGGCGCGCGCCGAAGCGTTCGGATCGCTGGCAGATTGCACTCGAGAGACGCCAATACGAACGCGCGAAGGTCGTGGTGGCGCATTCTCAGCTGATGCACGACGAGTTGCGTGAACTGTACGGTGTTGACGAGGCGAAGATCCGCGTGTTGTTTCCACCCGTGGACGGCGCGCGCTTTGCGCCGACTGATGCCGTAACGCGCGCGACCTTACGCCGAAAGTACGGTTTCGCCGACGACGAGATTGTCCTGCTGTTTCCGTCGAGCAGCCATGAGCGTAAAGGTTTGCCATTCATCGAAGCCGCGCTGCGCAACACGGCGCCGCCCGTGGTGGTGGCTGTGGCCGGGCGGCCGCCCGCGCGCACGTCCGAACGGTTACGCTATATCGGCTACGTGAAAGAGCTCGCGGAGTGTTATCAGGCCGCCGACTTCACGATCCTCGCATCGACTTATGAGCCATTCGGCCTGGTCGGCATCGAATCGGTGATGTGCGGTACACCAGTCATTTTCCCGTCGAGCATCGGTTGCTGCGATGCGATTGCCCCGCATGCGAAATTCGTTTTCGCGCCGGACGATTTGGCCGATCTGTGCGCGACACTCGAGCGAGCGGTGCGGGAGTATCGCGACGGCACGCGGCGCGCGCCATTGGACGTCGCCCGCGACGCGGTCCTTTACGATCCGGGCGTGGCCGCTCACGTTGGCGCGCTGTTGACGCTGGCCAGGCAGATCGACGCCACGCGTTAAGCGCCGCGGCCGCAGCGCTGCAGCAGAAGGGGCGGGACTTTAGGCCCGGTTTCTCCTCGTTCTGCGGCAACGCCGCATGTTATAATTTTTAGCTATCAGCGCTTGAACTCGCTCAATTGGAGCTGAGCGGCCATATATTTCATTGAGCTTTCCATGCTTGCCCGGGCTGTTTCCGCGATCTGCGACAGCCCGCCGTGACGGGGCCGTAGGCGCAATACTGGAGGCCTTCGGGAAGAATACCGCTGGAGATTGTGCGTGGCGAACGCGACCTCGCGCCGGGTATCGGCGTACATCAATATCGCGTTGGAAACCAATGCGTCGATGAACCCATGAGTCGGCTTGCCGGGCGTCTTCGTATCTTTGCGCGAGCCATCCCTCGACTGCTGATCAAGCCATTGCGCCGCGAGCCGCAGCACGCGCGCCGTATCTTGATTGCACATCATCTGTTGCTTGGCGACACGCTGCTGCTCACGCCGCTGCTCGCCAAACTGCGCGCGCAATATCCTCAATCGCAGATCGTTCTCGCCTGTCCGAAGGCGATTGTGCCGCTGTATGCGGGGCGGCCTTTCGACGTCACAGCTTTGCCGTTCGATCCGCGTGATTCGAAGTCGGTGCGGGACGTTTTGCTTTCCGGTCCTTACGACCTCGGTATGGTGCTCGGCGATAATCGATATAGCTGGCTCGCGTTGGGCGCGGGTTGCAGCTGGATCGTCGGGCATGCGGGAGATGCTCCGGCCTGGAAGAACTGGCCCCTCGACCGGAGCGTGCCGTATCCTGCCACGCCGACGGCTTGGGCGGACCTTGCCACGGAATTGATCGACGGGCCGCCGCCGCGCGCCTACCGGCCTGTCGACTGGAGTGCGCCGCAACACGCTGCGCTACCCGAATCGGCGCAACTGGCAAAGCCTTACGTTGTGTTGCATCCGGGCGCAAGCACCAGCGTCAAACGCTGGCCCAACGCGCGCTGGCGCGAGCTTGCGCAACGCGTGGAGGCGCTCGGCTATCTGCCGGTATGGACCGGGGGGCCCGGCGAGGCGGAACTGATCCGCGCCATCGACCCGGATGCGCATCATCCGAACCTGGCTGCGCGACTCGGTCTCGGCGAGCTGTGGCATTTATTTGCCGGCGCGCAAGCCGTGGTTTGTCCCGATACCGGCGTCGCGCATCTGGGGCGTCTGATTGGGGTGCCGACGCTCGCGCTGTTCGGGCCGGGCAACGCGCTGATTCACGGCGCGGGCCGCTATTGGCGCGAGGTCCCATTCGTGCCAATTACGATAGCCGACATGCCGTGCCGCGATCAGCCTTTCATTTTTCGCCGCGAGGTAGCATGGGTGCGGCGCTGTGATCGCAACGAGACGACCTGCGTCGCCTGGCGCGGCGACCATGCCGACTGTATGGGCCGGCTGTCGGTCGAGTCGGTATATACCGCTTTGCAAAATGTTCTGGTGAAAGTGTAATGACTCACACGGCTGCGCGAGTGGAGCGCGTGTTTTGGATTGCCTGTCCGGTCATTCTGTTTGTGGTGATGTTCGGCCACATGACGGCGATCGTCTTCAATGCGCTCGCCCTGATGGCGCTCGGCGTGCTGGCCGCGGCCTGCTCGCCGAATCGGCCGTCGCTGTTGCACTGGCCGCTGGTGCTGCCCATTGCGGGTTGGGCCGGCTGGAGTCTGGCGTCGGTCGCATGGTCCGTATATCCGATGGTTAGCCTGCACGCGTGGTGCGACGAGGTGCTTTATCCGCTGGTATCGTTCTGGGGCTTCTGGCTGTTTGGCACCCAACTTCGGCGACCCGCGCCCGTGGTGTTCGTCAACTGGCTTGCCTGCCTGGCACTCGCCGCCATCAGCGCGCTCAACTGGGGGCATCTGCAACCGCCCACTGCCAATACCTTTCCACTGCATTTCTATAACCGTGTCGGCCACACCAGCACGCTCGCGGTATTTGCCATGCCGCTATTTGCGGGCTTCATGCTGCGGTCGCGTTGGCGCGTGATCGGTGCTAGCGGCATCGCGCTGTGCCTGTTCATCGGATTGGCGACGCTTAACCGGTTCTTCTGGCCGGCCGCGGCCGTTACGCTTCTGGTCGCGCTGTTCCCGCTGTACCGGCGCCGTCTGCTGCTGGCGATGCTGGTCATTACCGTGGTGTTCGCGGCGAGCGTCGGCACGCTCGAGTTCAGTTCCCGTCTGCGGACGGCCGGCGCGGTGCCCGCCGTCCCGCTGGCGCGTGATATCGCGATCGAGGGTCATCAGGTCTATGTGCCAGGCTCGCTGTCCGCAATCGGCGATACGGTATCGGCAGACACGCGTCCGAAGCTGTGGGCGTTTTATATCGGCGAGGCTGAGCGTCACGCATGGGTCGGGGTGGGCTTCGGCAAGCCGTTGCCGGGCTTGGTCTATCGCAGCGAAATGCCGGCCAGCTTGCTGGCCCTCGAACCGTATGCGCTGACGCATGCGCACAACCTGTTCATCAACACGTGGTTGCAGACGGGGGTCATCGGAGTTGTGCTGCAGACCGCGCTGTTGCTGAGCCTCGTCGTGCGTTTCTATCGGCTGCGGCGAGTCGATCCTTGGCTGTGTTCCGCGGGCGTGGCGCTTGTAGCCGGCATGATCGTGAAAAATACCACCGATGATTTCATGTGGCAGACCACCATGCTCGCGTTTTGGGCTTTCGCGGGACTGCAGCTGGGTTGCGCTGAGCAAGTCGAGGCTTCAGATGGGATGTTGCCGGAAACCGGACGAAGAAAATCTACGTTGGCGCCTGGTGAACAGCGGCGCAAGGCACCGACGGCAAAATTGGGCGAATAACCAACGTGACGAACGTCAATCCTTTCGCTATCGATGCTGTCCGCGCCCCGCTGCGCATCCTGTTTCATATTAACGATTTCGGCAAAGGCGGCACTGAGACCGCGCTGCTGTCCTGGCTGAAGACGCTTGACCGGCAGATGTTCGCGCCGAGCCTTTCGGTGGCTTATCCGACCGACGACCTGTCGTTCTGGCGCGCGCAGTCAATTCCCGCCGATGTGCCCGTTCATGTTCTTGCCTCGTCGAAATGGATGTACGCGCTTCATCAGGCGGCTCGCCGGCGCAAACTCGGCGTCGGCGCGAAGTTATTGCACAAGTTGCTGACCTACGGTGCGGTCCGGCCGCTGGCGGCGCTGCGTATGCGGCGTCTCGCGAAGCAGCAAGATCTGATCTGTGATTTCGATTTTTCGCTGCGCCATTTAGCGGGCAGTTGCGGAGTACCCTGGTTCGGCGTGAGCCATTTCAGCCTGGCGGCGCGCCTCGGCAGCAAGAGCGAGCGGTATGTCGCCCGGCGAGTGAGGCATTATTCGCGCTACTCGGCGATTGTCGTGCTGACCCCCGCCATGCTGCGCGAGGCGCGGGAACTTTTCTCGGCAACCGGTCCGGACATTGTCGAGTTGCCGAATGTGATCGACGACGACGCACTGCGGCAAGCGGCGCGCGCGGAGATCAACCTTCCTGCGGAGCGGTTCATCGTTTCAGTGGCACGTCTGGACGAAGGTCAGAAGGACCACAAGACGCTGCTGCGAGCCTACGCTCAGGTACGCGAGCGCGGCTGCAGCAACGTGGCGCTCGTCCTGATCGGCGAGGGGCGGGACCGACGCGAACTGGAGCAACTCGCCGACGAGTTGGGGGTGGGCGCATGGGTGCATTTTCTGGGCTTCTGTGCAAATCCCGCGCCCTATATCCGGCAGGCCGAAATGCTCGTATTGAGTAGCCGCTACGAGGGTTTCGGCATGGTGCTCGGCGAGGCTATGGCGCTCGGTACACCGGCGCTTTCGACGGATTGCCCGACCGGTCCGCGGGACTTGCTGGAGGGTGGCAAGGCTGGGCTGCTGGTGCCGCCGGGCGATGTGGACGCCATGGCGGGCGCAATCAAGCGGCTGCTCACGGACACCGAGTTACGCCGGAGCCTTGCGCAGGCAGCGCTGCGAAAGGTCGAGACGTTCACGCCCGCAAGCTCCAATCAGCGGATGCTGGAGTTGGCGTTGAGCATTTTGAGGAAACAGGACGCTCCGGGCGTGCAAACGCCTCGCTAAGCCGCAAGCGCGGCTTACACGCCGCCCGTCACCAGTGGCAGCACCGTCAAATCCGGGTGCGTGCCGTCGACGATGCTGCGTCCCACATGTATGCCCTCGTATAGCGCTTCTTCCATGCCGGCGAAGCTTTCTTCGCCGTCCGCATGGAACGGCACCGCATGCCCCGGGATGGCGGGATTGGCGCCGGGGTGGCACACATAACCGACATACGTGTAACGGTTATCGGGCACGGCTGACGGCGTCGCCTCATTGGGCGGGTTTTTCAGAAACGGCGCCACGTGAATTTCGAAACCCTCGTACTCCACCATCCGCCAGGGTGCGGTTTCATCGGCCATGGCCGCCTCCGTCTATGTCGCGTGCCTGTTGGCAAGTCTAGGTGATTTGAACCCAAAGCGAAAATGACGCTTGTCGGGAGTGTCTTGGCATAGAGTGGCAGGGACGCGCCCGAGCGCGCCATTCTCGCCGCGTCGGATAGAATGACGCGCTTTGCCCGAACAAGACCCCGCCCATGTGGTTCAAAAATCTTCAGTTGCACCGTCTTCCCGCTCCGTGGTCCGTTACCCCTGAACAAATCGAGAAATGGCTTGCGCCGCACGCGTTCGCGCCCGGCAACAGCGTCGAGATGCAAAGCCACGGCTGGGCGTCGCCACGCGACAACGACTCGCTGGTGTATGCGCTCAATGGCCAGATGCTGCTGGTGTTTCGCGCTGAGAAGAAATTGTTGCCGGCCTCTGTCGTCACGCAAGTGACCAAGGCGCGTGCGCTCGAACTCGAAGAACAGCAAGGCTTCAAACCCGGCCGCAAGCAGATGCGCGAACTCAAGGAGCAGGTGACCGACGAACTGTTGCCGCGCGCCTTCAGCATTCGTCGCGATACACGCGTGTGGATCGATACCCGCAACGGCTGGCTCGTGATCGACGCGGGCTCGCAAGCCGTCGCCGACGAAGTGCGCGGCCTGCTGGTGAAGTCGATCGATCAACTGCCGCTCGGTACCGTGCGTGTCACGCAATCGCCGGTTGCGGCGATGACCGGATGGCTTCTCTCAGGCGAAGGTCCCGCAGGCTTCACGCTCGACCAAGACACCGAGTTGCGCTCGCCGGCGGAAGGCAATGCAACGGTGCGCTATGTCGGACATACCCTGGACGCCGAAGACATGCGCCGCCATATCGAAGCCGGCAAACAATGCATGCGTCTCGCGTTGACGTGGAACGACCGCGTGTCGTTCGTGCTGACGCCTTCGTTGACGATCAAGCGCATCGCGCCGCTCGACGTTCTCAAGGAAGCAAGCGACCCCACCGCACAGAACGACGACGAACGCTTCGATTCCGACGTCACGCTGATGACCGCCGAACTCGACCGTATGCTGTGCGATCTGCTCGACGCATTGGGCGGCGAGCAGGGCGAGGCGATGCCGCAAGCCGCGGCGGCCTGAGTCGTACTGGCCTGAGACACGCAGCGTGCGGGCGCTGCGTTTATCGGCTATGGGCCGGTGTGTCGGGTGTCCGGCACGCCGGCGCTGATTCGTCGGTTATTAAGCTGAATTGGGCATATCTGAATCTGGCTTAATAAAATTTACCCATCATGTCCCTGCCGTCACACTGTTTGTGCTGACGGTGCGAGCCGTCAGGAATCTTCCGATTCATCGACGCGCGCCAGTTTTCCACTCATGCGGGCCGCGTCACCCCGACCAGGACTCGACATGAAAATCGCTCGCTTGATCATCGCTCTCGGCCTTGCTTGTGCTGCTTCCTCCACGGTCATGGCTGCCGCCGCGACGTATCCGCCCGCGCCGCTGCCTGCTTACGCGCAGGACGAATTGCAGAAGGTCATCGATGCCGCAACGGGACCGTTGCCCGCAGCAGCCGCTTCATCGGCCGCGCCGCAAAACGAGGCAACTCGGCAAAGTCCCGCCGTGTTGCACAACGGCCCCTATGCCGTGCCGCCTGCTGACGAACCGCACGCGGCCAGGAGCGTGGGCAAACGCGGCATACGGCCGGCGAAGGCGCATCGGCATGAGCATCACAAGTACGTTTGAGAATTCCGTTGCGATCATGTAGCGTCGATGCGCGACGCATAGATAGCGGCGCTGCGAGCCGGTGTCGCCACGCGCGAATCGTCGCTACAGTGGAACCCGTTATGCCGCTACCGTGAATATGGTTAAGATTACGACCGGAAGGGCGCACCGATCACGGAGGGTTTGCGATGGTTCGGCTGGTGATGATCCTGCTGGGTGTCGATTATTTGCGCACGCGTTGGCGTTCCCTGCAGTTGATCGGCTGGGTGAGCCTTGCGCTTGGCGTCGTGGTGTTCATCGACGCACTCGATAGCGCGCTCTATTTCCCGATCACACCGTTCGCCACATTGCTGCTGCTCGAAGGGCTCGCCACGCTGGCCGTCGCCTGGACCGGCATGGGCGGCCAACGCACGCTGCGCTACGTGAAGGGCTCCGCATTCTGCTTCGCGGCGGCGCTGATTCTCGCTGGCCATCATCACGGCAACTTCATTCTGTCGATGATCTTCGGCACGCTCTTTCTGGCCGACGGTCTGTTGCAGATCGTCTCCGCAAAGGTCGTTCGTTATCGCACGTGGCGCCTTGCGATGATCGGCGGCGCGATTGAAATCGCGCTGGCGATTTTTTTCTATCAGCCATATCCGACGCACTATTTAGGCACCGTGCCGTACTGCCTCGGTCTCGGCCTGATATTCGGCGGCTGGAACATGATTCTGCTGAGTACGCGGGTGCGGCGTCTCGCCTCGAATCCCGCGGTGGCTTCGGACGATGCAACGGCAGATGCCGCCAATTCCGCGGCGAGTGCGATCGCGCCTGGCCGGCTGGGTGCCGTCGAATGGGACAGCCCACCCGCCGCCGATGAAGACGCGCTCACTGTGCATGTGTGGACGCCAGTGGGATCGTCCAGGAGCGAGGCGAGGCGGCAATTGATTGTCGACCGGTATATCGCGGCGGTGGACCGTAACGGCGTGATTTCGACGGGCCATGCCGCGCTCGAATCGCCTGAGGGCATTTATATCAGTCTGTATCCTGGCGTCGAAATCGATCGTTCACCCGACGATTTCGCGCGGCTTCTGCGGGCGACCAGCGAGAACGACGTGCCCGGTGTGTTCCAGCCTGATTACCAGACTGAATCGAAAGCATGGTGTCCGTCGACGGTTCAGGTGCGCATACGCAATTACGATCCGGCGCGGCTGCGCCGTTTCTGGGACACCTATCGTCAGGACACGACCTACAACCTGACGCATCGCAATTGTTCGAGTACCGTATCGCGCGCGCTGGAAGCGGCGATCGAAGGTGCGTCGGCGCGCGTGTGGGGCGACCTCGGCGGTTGGCGGCCGTTCTTGCGCGTGATTACGACGCCGGAATTGTGGGTGGCCGCGCAACTGCGCAAACGCGCCGCGACGATGGCGTGGACGCCGGGACTGACGCTCGATTATGCGCGTGCGCTCAGCATGCTCGCCGATCCACGTCCGTCTGGCTGGGTGAAGATGGCGCGCGTCGCCGTACGCCGAATGGCGCGGTCGAGGCAGGAATGGCGCGACGAGGAGCGTAGTGCGCCGGACTCGCAGAAAGCCGAACGCGCGCATGCCGCCGACGCGGTACGCGATTGATGCGCGTGGCGGGTGGCGTGTGCCGTGGGTGACGCCGACATGCGGCGCGGGGGATTTGAGGACGAGGTGCAATCTGCGCCGCGGTTGGCGTGTCACTCGGCCACACAACCATCGTGTTGACCGGCTGGGTCTCTACTCTGCACAACTTCGATCTGCCGGTGAAAACAGCAAGCGTATCAAGAGTTTGCATCGCTTGCCGGATAGTTATGCACAGATTTATGAACGAAAACTGGGGATAACTTTGAGACCGTCGCGCGGACGGCCGCCAGTGAGGTTTAGCCCGTTTGTAGCGGCTCTGATTGCTTGAATCGCAGTTTGTACGGCGATTAGTTTTCCGGCGCTTTCTCGCGCTAGCTATGTCCCTTATGGACGCGCGCTCCGCGTCCTGTCTCTACCTGCCGCCCGCTCCCCCCATCGCCTTATATTCCGCGTAACTAACCATCTGAAAATGCTGACGCCCCGGCAGTTTTGCAATGACCTTCGAGTCGTCGGGCGGCACCTCGCCGAACATCTGATAGTGAAGTGCGAACGTGCTCACGTAATTAACGGTTGGCGCAATCGAGTGGAAATGCAGGTAGCCACCGGTTCGCACGGCATTCCAGAATATCTTGTCGCCGCGGATGCTTTCGCGCGGGTCCTTGAATAACCACGCCGCGCATGCAGGAAAGGCGGCGCGCGTAAGAAAATAACAGTTGGTGTCGTTGAAATCGACGCCGTTGGATTCTTTGCAAATGCCGAGCATCCGGCCGTCGGCAGTGAAAATCGTTCGAGTCGCCGTGACTACCTGTGCGCCCGTTTCCTCGACTATGATGCGCATCGTTTCGACATGGTTCGACGCATACCAGTTGTCGGCGTCGAGAAAACAGATCGCATCGAAGCCATTCGCAGATGCGTAAGCAGCACCCACGGCGCGAGGCGTGTCCCCATAGTCAGCGTGATTGGGAAGCTTGATGTGGATCACACCCTTCCAGCTATCAACGTCGGAGGAAGGGAATCCATCGGCGACCATAACGTGGGTCACATTGCCCGCTTGCGCAAGAACGCTTTCGTGACATCTTCGTAAGACGTAACGTGGCTCTTTATAGTAGGCGCTAATGACGGCGACTCGCATGAAGGCTGTTTGTCGGATTGATCGAGCGGCGGATTATATCTATCGGCAACCCACATCAAACCATCTCAATTATGTGGATCGGTTCTGCTGTTGGGATACGGTTTCCACCCAAATTTGCGAACAGATTCTGCTGGTAACTTCCGCACATGGCGGCATCTGCGCGCAAATGAGTGATTTCGATCAATATGGCGGGTGTATGCTGAAGTCGAAAGCTTGTCGATGACACGATGACAGCGCCCCACCACGCCAGACCATGGTTGTGGCTCATTCAGGATCAAACCGTGCCAGGCGCTCAGCACCTGCCGCGGTAGCGGGTTTTACCAGCGTGAACGCGATGCTCAGGACGAATCCAGTTGCATCCATCGGCCTGTCAGATGACTGAGCCACAGCGCTTCACCGTGCGTCACGTCAGCGTCTACCGCTACTCGGAACCCGTCCGGTTCGGCGAACACCGGATGATGTTCCGTCCGCGCGCCAGCCACGACTTGCGCCTCGTCACGAACCAGTTGCTGATTACACCGACACCGTCCCGGCTGCACTGGCTGCACGACGTGTTCGATAACTCCGTGGCGGTCGCGAGTTTCACGGGCAAGGCGAGCGAATTGCGCTTCGACAGCGAAGTGACGCTCGAACACTTCGAAACGCCCATGCCCGACTACGCGCTTGAACCGTACGCCGTGAACTGGCCATTCGCGTACACCAACGAAGAAGCCTCCGATCTCGTGAACGCACGCAGCCGTCAGTATCCGGACAGCGACGTGAACGAATGGGCACATCGCTTCGTTCCTGTGCAGGGCGCCGGCGGTATCAGCAGTACGAACGGCACAGGCAGCACGATGGCGCTATTGCGCGCGATGACGCTCGAGATAAAAAGCACGTTCTGCTATGTGCGCCGCACGGAGAAAGGGGTGAACCGTCCCGGCGACACCTTGCGTAACCGCAGCGGCAGTTGCCGCGATTTCGCGGTGCTGATGATGGACGCGGTGCGCTCGCTCGGTCTTGCGGCGCGTTTTGTCAGCGGCTATCTGTTCGTGCCCGAGCAGGATGCCACGCAAGGCGGCGGTGCGACGCATGCCTGGCTGCAGATCTATTTGCCGGGCGCCGGCTGGGTCGATTTCGATCCGACCAATAGCATAGTCGGCAATCGCCATCTGATCCGCGTGGCGGTGGCGTGGAATTACTACCAGGCGTTGCCTTTGTGGGGCACCTGGCATGGCGCATCGCATTCGTTTCGCGGTTTGCAGGTCGATGTGAGCGTGACGAAGGCGAGTGAGGGGCGAACCGGGTGAAGGGCTTGTACAAATCGAGCGTGTTAGCAGGGCGTGTCAACTCAGGTTGCTCACCGGACGCGTCCATTGAACGTATCAACTGGAAGAGGGCGCCGTAATGAAATTGCGCGTTGGCTATGAGCTGGTCTATAAGTGCGTGCAACCGACGCCGATGATGTTGATGTTGAACACGCACTATTCCCATGCGAAAGACGTGTTGAGCGCGGATCTGCTGGCGGTCGATCCACCGGTGCCGATCAGCCAGTATCGCGACGGCTTTGGCAATTTGTGCAGCAGGATCGTCGCCCCGCAGGGACGGCTTGCGTTGTCGACGAGTGCGGTGCTCGAGGTGTCGTCGGAACCGGAGAGGCGGCCGCCGTTGACCGAGCAGCACGCGGTGGAGGCGCTGCCAGACGATTCGCTGGTGTTTCTGCTGGGCAGCCGTTATTGCGAAACTGATTTGCTATCCGAATTTGCCTGGCAGACATTCGGCAAACTGCCGCTCGGTCGCGGGCGAGTGGATGCGATTTGCAACTACGTGCACGAGCACATTGTGTTCGGCTACGATTTCGCGCGGCCGACCAAGACCGCCTGGCAGGCGTGGCAGGAGCGCAAGGGCGTATGCCGGGATTTCGCACATCTGGCCGTGACGCTGTGCCGGGCGATGAACATACCGGCGCGGTATTGCACCGGGTATATCAGCGATGTCGGCACGCCACCGCCGTACGCGACGATGGACTTTGCGGCGTGGTTCGAGGCGTATGTCGGCGGGTGCTGGCAGACCTTCGATCCGCGGAACAATGTGCCCCGTACGGGGCGGGTTTTGATGGCGCGGGGCAGAGATGCGGCGGATGTCGCCATCAGCAATGCGTTCGGACCTACGGAGCTATTGAAGTTCGATGTCGTCTGCGAGGCGATATAGGTTTTTTGCCAGGAAAGTCTTAAAGTTTCCCTGATGAAGTGTCGAAAAGATCGGTATCCCTACTCGCGCCGCGACCCGATCCCGGACCATCATGATGCCCCGCAACATAGCCGCCACGTCAGTGGCAATTTTGCTGCTTTCGCCAGCCTCAACCGCGTGTCCAACGGGGCTTGCCTCGATTCCGGTGAGCCTGACCGTGCAGGAAACCTGCGTCATCCAGTCGGTGGATGCGGCGATTACCGTTGCCAATCAACCGGCGGTTGCCTGTCTGCACGGCGCACCGTTCCAGATCTCCCAGGCCGCATTGGACCCTGCGGCGCCGGGCGAAACCGGGCGGGATCAGGCGCGGCCGGTGGAATTTGTCGCTACCCACGACGCCCAGCGAACGGTCTGGATGATCAATTTCTAGAATTCGTTGCCGATCGATTCGTCCCTCACCCGCGCGCTTGCCCGGCTGGCAAGTATCGACGCAAAAATCAGAAGCTGATCGTCGCGGTAATCGTGTCGCTGTAGTTGCCCGGTATCGGCGTCGTCTGGGCCGGTACGACGCCATACACGGTGATCGATACCGCATTGCCGGTGCCGGTACCCGTTGGCATCGTGGTGCCCGCCGTGCCGTCTCCCCATGCACTCGCGTGGCCGGCATCGGTATATAGCTGGTAGTTCACCGTACCTCCACCGCCCGCACGCTGCATCTGGCGCGCCGCTACATTGCCGCTCGAACCGCCGTTCAGCGCAATCCGGAAAGCGTCGCCATTAGTGCAGCGCGCGGTGATCGAGCCGGTCGAGTTCAACGCCGAACTCAACACGCCGCTTGCGGTGAAAGCGATATTCGTGGCGCTGATCTGGCAGTCGTTCACCACCGTTGCGTTGGCTGTAAAACCGAAGCTCCCGCCGTTCGTGGTCAGCGCCGCGCAACCCGGCGCGACAAGCAAAAAGAATCCATACGTCAGTGAAGTCTGGCTTAAGGTCTGCGAATAGACGGTGCTGGCGTTGCCGATGGTCGGTACTGTCGCCTGATTGGCGGTGACCTGTCCGTAAAAATTCACCGACGCCGTCGCGGTATTGCCGACCAACGGTTTATTGAGGATCACCGAAATGGGCGTCGTGCCGAGTACCGTGGATCCCCACGGGATCGAATGTGCCGCGTCCTGATAGAGCCCGTAGAGCAACTGGCTACTGCCGCTCCCCAGATAGCGCGGCGTCGTGCCGCCCTGATTCAGGCACACCTGTACGCTCGGGGTTAGCGTAACCGCTGGCCAGGTGCACGAAACGGTGGCGGTGCCGGTCGCGGACACGGCACTCAATGCGATCGGACTGATGTTGCCGAAGCTGAGCGCCGAGGCGCTCGCCGTACAGGTCTGCGCACTCGCACGCTGTGGCAGCGCGCCGAGCAGCATGCACAACACCACAAGGAGGAGCGCCAGGGGCCGCTTCATTGCGCCGCCGCCGTGCCCGCCGCGGTGCCGCGGCAGGTCAGTGGGCCCAGCGTCGGCAACGAGCCGTCCGCCGGGCGCTGATACGTGAATTCGACGCTGCAACGCATGGCGCCGGTGTCGACGTCGAGATGGTTGTCGCGCTGCAGATTCTCGACGAAGGTCAGACCGTCGTAGCCGACGATCGTATCGCCCCCGCTTTCGACGTGATGCACGTGCGTACCTGGTGGCAGCAGCTTGCCGTCGGCACTCCGCAGAATCAGTGAGGCGGCGCTGTAGCGCGACACGCGGAAATTTGCGAGCACGCCTGCGCGCGATTCCGGCACCAGATCCATCGAAGTCGTGGCGATGCGCGCGTCGGCGGGCAAATTCATGCTGTCGATCGCGACCTGGTTGTGCTGGTACGCATTCAGGTCCGGTATCAACAGATGGCCGTTGCGGTCGGTCGCGCCGATCACGCGGTTTTCATGCAGTACCGGCACACCCTGGATACCGTCGGTGGATATCAGCGCGAAGCCGTCGTCGATCCGCCGGGCCGGCTGGACGCTGTGGTCCATCAGCACGATTGCGCCGGTCAGGTCGAGCGAGGCGTTCGCGTGCTGGTCGATGTCCTGCGCAAGCGCGGTCACTTCGCCGTAGTTGCCGAGGTACTGCACCTGCGCCTGGCGGTACGGCACCGCGCCCGAGCCGCCTGCCTGAACACCCCAACCCCAGCCGCCGGCGTAGTCGGGTGGCCGCTGCGCATTGAGGTTGTAGGTCGATTGGCCGTTCTGGCGGCCGACACTCGCGTTGATCGCAGTGTTATTGCCGAGGCCGAAGCTCATGGTCAGAAACATCCCTTGCGCGTTGTGCTGCAAGAAGTCTTTGTATGTGCTGAGCGTGAGCGAGGCCAGACTGCCGAAATTCAACGTGTACGACAGAGAGCCGATCCGCGAGGCGGGAATGCCAGGAAAGCGATAGCCGATGTAGCTGAGCGATACCGTCTGGCGGCTCAGGAAAGGGAGCGCCAGCGTCACGCGGTCGGTGGCGGTGGGCACCGGCGTGCCGTCGCGCGCGGCCAGATCGCCGTAGTTGCCGTAGGCACGCAGCGTCTGCGCATCGATCGAGAAGTGCGGTTCGATCAACTGATAGCCGAGACCGACCTGGGTGCCGTTCAGCTTGCCGGCGCTCGCGGACAATGAGCCGTTGATCACGCCGGCCATGCCCATCCGCACCAGCGCGCCGGCTCCCACGTCGACGAGGCCGCCAGTGGCTTCCGCGTGGCCTTCGAGTGTCAGCGTGTCGCTCATGCCGCGTCGCGCGGTGGCGCTGAGCGCCGGGCGCGGATCGTAGGAAAACGAATCGATGCCATAGGCGCGGCGCAGGAAGCCGGCTTCGAACGAATAGCTCGACAGACCCGCGGCCAGCATGCGTGTATCGACGTAGAGCGGCAGCGAAGTCGAAATCGTGCGGCCGAGCGCGTCGTGCGTAATGACGGTGGCTTCGCCCGCACCAGTGATGCCGGGCACGTTGTTGACGATGAACGGTCCGCTCGGCACGTTGCCGCTGTATTGACGCACGTTGTTGATATACAGATCCACGGCGGAGGGCACGACCGCGGTGCCTGACAATGCCGGCACCGGAAACGTCACGAGGTCGGGCCGCAGCGCGAAGTTGCTGCGCCACTGAAAACCGCCGATACGGATCGAACGGCTCCAGTCGAGCGATGATGAAATGGTGTCGCCGATCTGCGTGGTGCTGAGCGAAGTGGGATTCGAGGTGCTCCACGACGTGTCGTAGCGCACATAGCGATGGAGGTCGCGGTACAGATACGCAATGCCCGTATTGCTCAACACGCCGGTCGGGTCGAAGTAGCGTTCCTCGCTCCACAGTGCGAGCTGCGCATTGGTGTTGGTTTGTGCAAACGCGTCGTAGTTGATCAGAAAGCCGCGCGACGCGGCGGCGTTCGGCGTTTGCGTCAACTCGCGCGTGTCGAACGTGTACGGCTTGCGGATCGCGTCGGGCACCTTGAGGTCGATGGTCTGGCGCGCGGCGTCGTACTCGTAGTGCAGGCCTGGGATCCGGTCGAGTTCGAGCGAGGCGGTATCGGCGGCGCCGAGCTTGTCGGTGGCGACGCCGATTTCGCTCAAGTCTTTACCCGTTGCACTGAGCCGGCCGTCGACTTCGCGGAAGTGCGCGATCAACCCGGTGCGCTGGCCGTTGAGCATGACTTCCAGATACAGGTCGCGGCCCGCGGTGACGTCCCGCGCAGACTTCGTCGCATCGACGCCCGACGCATCGACACCCGTTCTGGCGACCCGCAGCGGCACCTGCGCACCGGCCTGAGTCGCGCTCAGCATGGTCAGCGTTGCTGCAAGCAAAATGATCTGCAGTCTCCATCCATGACGTTTTCGCCGTCGTGTCATTCTCATCGATTGCGTGGCGGGGCAGCGTGTCCGTTCCCATCGACCCGGATACGATCATGGCCAGTCGCGCGTGCCCCAGGTCTGCATCCGTGTCGGGCCTTGTGTGGGCCTGATGTGGGCCTTGTGTCCGCGCGGGCTTACTCGACGTTCACCGTTGCTTCGGCCGGCAGCGAGTTGACCGCGGCGTGCACCTTCAGCGGAGCGTGCTGAGCGGCGTTGTCCGGCAAGGTGACTGGCCAGTGCCGTTCGCGACCGGCCAACGCGTAGCCAAGCAGTCCTTTGTTGATGACGTAGACGTTGCCTGTGTTGTCGGTCAATTGCACGGCGGCGATCTGCGCGCGCTTTTTGCCTGTATTGTCGACCCGCAGCATCCAGCCTTGCGCGTCACGCGACAGATGCCAGGACAGCTTCGGTTGACCGATGTCGACGGGCGGTTCGACGAACACCGGCACCGAGTAGCGCAGGCGGATCGTTACGCCGCTGGTGGGCGCGCCATCGGGTTCGGGCAACTCGTCGATCAGCACGCGATAGCCCTGCTCGGCGGCCGACGGCTGCGCAAGGGTACGCACTAGCCGCACCAGCTGATCGGCATGCGCGGCGATCTGGATCAGCGGTGGGCTTGCCACCAGATCCTGAGTGGGCGTGAGTGTGTCTTCGCCGCTTGCCTGATCCCAGCGGAATACGCGCACCTGGCCGAACAGCGGTTTCTCACCGGGGTTCTTCAGCGTGATACCCGTGGCGTTGGCGTCAGCGGACATATCGACCATCACCGGCGAAATTTGCAGCGTCGCGGCTTGCACAAGCGGCGCCGTCAGACACCACGCGAATGCGCCTGCTGTCAGGAGCCGTAGAGGCGCGCCCATGGCGCTTGCGACGCATGGGTTCACCAGGCACGTCCTTACCGACCGTCTCAAAAGTAGACCGTCGCGGTAATGGTGGTCTGATAGGTGTCAGGTTTCGGGGTGGTCTGCGCCGGCACCTGGCCGTACACGACAATCGATTGAGCCGAGCCGGTACCGGTGCCGCTGGCTGTGTTGGTGCCCTGCGTGTTGCCCCATAGGGTCGTGTGGCCGGCGTCCTGATACAGCTGGAAGCCGACAGTGGTGGCGGTATTGCCGGTGGCCGTGCCGGCCATTAGACGGCTCGTCACGGTGGACCCGGTGACGGTGCCGGCGTCGAGCCCGACGTTGTAAGGCGTGGTGTTGGTGCAGGTCACGGCGACCGTGGTTTGCTGGTTGATCGCGGTGCCGAGCACACCGTTGCTGCCGAAGTTCAACGGGTTGGCGCTGATCGAGCAGTTGGCGTTCAAAGTGAGCGTGACGTTGAAAGTGGTGACAGCGGTGCCGTTCGAATAGGTGGCGGCGCGCGCAAGCTGTAGAGGCAAGCCGAATATCAAGGCAACGATGAGGCTGGACGACAGCAGTTTTTGTTTCATCATGAGACCTCGCAAGCCGGCGGGACGCTGATTTTCAATTGCATGGGCAGTTTGAAAGCGCACCGGCCGGATAGTGGATCAATTCAATGGACATTGCAGAGTGCTGTATTACGTTATGCAAGGACTGTGGTATTTGATGAAATTTAGTCTACACCAGACTTTATCGATAATACAAATTATTACATTGGGTGATTAATCTGGAAGGCCGATTGCGGGCCTTGCTGGATGAGCCGGGCGGGCGAGTGAATTGGGAAAATGTTTCTGCGCATGGATGCGGGGAAATACCTAATGCAGGTAGTTTTTTCTAATAAATTTGAATATTTTTATTTTTATTGATGCATGAATTATGCTTGGTTATGCGTGGCGGGTAATTGCCAATGCAAATTGACTCGTTTGAAAATCGCGCCGATTAAATCTCCGGCCGATATGAGGTGCTGCGAATGCGCAGGATTAGTGACGCCCTTCGGGCGCGAAGTGCGCTGCGTTATTCCCCAAGCGCCAGCGCGCGTCTGCGCCGCGAAAGAGCCGAGCCGATCGACACCGTCGCGCCGATGCACCCCATCGCCAGCGAGAGCGCCACGATCAGCAGGCCGGTTTGTGCTCGTGCCGAAAATATGCCGACCAGCAAACCGGCGAGCGGTTGTGTCGTGTTGTTCAACAGGATCACCACGCCGGTTGTCTTGCCGTAGTCCTCGGGTGGAATGATTTTCTGCCGCGCACTGCGGATATAGACATTGAACATCTTGTCGAAGCCGACGATCAACAGAAAGCCGACTGCATACCCCCAGGGCGCCGCACTGGCGCCCGCGATCACGCCGCCGGCACAGATGGAAACGAAGGCGAGCAGGCCGAGTGTCCGCGCCGGCCAGGCGTTACGCGCGATCGTCAACAGAATCAGCACGGTGGCCACGGCGCCGGCCGTTTGCAGGCCTGCATAGTACCGGCTCGATTGTGCGTGGATGCCGGTCACCATCGCGGCGGAGGTTGCGAGCGTCACGCCGATCACCAGGTTTTCGGCGGCGGCGAGCAGCACGACTCTCTTCAGCCCGGGGAGCAGCAGCACATGGCGCAACGCGATGCGCAGTGGCATCGTCCAATGACCCGGTTTAGCGGGAGGCGGATCGCCGGCGCGGAAACCGCTGCTGCGCGCCCACTGCAGCAGCGCTGCGTCGGCCAGCAGAAACAGCACGCCGGTTGCGCCGACCACCCACTCCCAGCGCCACCAGCCAAGCAGCAGCGCGGCCAGCATCGGGCCGAGCACAAAACCCAACTGGTCGGCCAATTGCGAGTAGGCAAGCACGCGCTGGAATTGCTGCGTGCTGAAAATTTGCGGCAACATCACTTCGCGTGCGACCAGCCCCTGGCTCGTGAGCACGCCGCACAACGCGGACAACGCGATCAGCCAGCCGATGCCGCCAAACAGCACGTAGGCGAGCACGCCGCCAAAACACACGAAGGCCCGCACGGTCTGACTGATCCGCATCAGCCGCAGAGGCGAGATGCGGTCGCATAACGCGCCGAAGAAGGGAAAGACCAGGTAGCGTGGCAGCGTTTCAATAAAGAACGCGAGACCTGACCACGATACCTGGTGCGTCGTCTGAAACACGACGAGCGGGACGAGAAACAGCAGCACCTGATCGGCGAGACGCGCGACAAACAGCGAGCAGAAGAAAGCCTGAGGATTGACGCGCACCGTTCATGTCTCGTCGTTTAGAGGTCGAGACCGATCCTATCAAAGATTGCGTCAGCTGCCCCGACACGCCTGTGCGAGCAACGTAATGCCGCTGGGGGACGGGACCCAGCTCATTGCGGGCCGCACTCCGATCCCATCGCCTGCATATTCTTCTGAATCTCTTCCGGGCTCAGATCGCGCTTGTGCGTGGCGAGCGACCAGCTGTGACCGAACGGGTCCTTCAACTGACCGTAGCGGTCGCCCCAGAACATGTCCGCCACCGGCATCACCACGGTCGCGCCGGCGTCGACCGCCTGCTTGAAGCTGGCGTCGACATCTTCGACGTAGTGATGAATCGTGACCGGCGTGCCTTTCAGCGAGTTCGGGCCGAGCGCGTTGTGATCGGGCCATTCGTCGGTCAGCATCAGCATGGAGTCGCCGATCTTCAGGCAGGCGTGCATCACCTTGCCGCCCGGCCCGGGCAAGGAGAATTGCTCGACGGCGTTGAAAGCCTTGGCGTAGAACTTGATGGCGTCTGCGGCGTTCGCGCAAATCAGATACGGGGTCAGCGAATGCATCCCGTCCGGGATCGGTTTGACAGCGGCACTGGACATGACGGCGACTCCTTGAAGTAACAGGTTCGTGAGTTGAAAGACAGGCTGCGTGAGCGAGGCCTTCAACGTTACGACGAGTGCATGGCCTTTGAATCGACACTCCGGGAAAAATATTTTTAAGCACGCCCGTGCGGAGGCGCGCGGCGCGGCGAAGCAGGGAGCGGCCCGGCGCGTGGCGGCTATGAGCGTCGCCGTGCGGCGCCTGAGCGGCACGCGGGTTCAGTTGGCCGCACCGGCTGTTTCCGGTTATTTCAACCGGCCGGGTTGTCGTCGTCCGGACTTGCTGGTGCCGATGGCGTCGGCGTTGCACCGCCGGGCGCGCCGAGAATCGTAATCTGAAACGTCGGGGTTGCCGCGAGCGACTGTAACGTCGCGTCTTCCGGGATGTGTTCGAGCAGCGGCAGGATCACCGAGCCGCCGATCACCGCGCGCCGGCTATTGTCGGCCGGCCGCAAGCCCCAGACGTCCTGGTAGACCACGGGTACCGCGATGCCGTTGCGGGTCGTGTTGCCGATATACAGCATCACATGGCCGCCGATGTAGATCAGCGTGCGCAACGGTTCGCCGTGCCGGGCGAGGTAATCGAGCCGTTGCGCCGGCGTCGACGCGGACAGATCGATCATGCGTCCCGCGCTCATTTGCGTCGACGAATGACGCGGCAGCCACACCCCGAACGTCGCGAAGATACTTTGCAGCTCCGACGAACAGTCGTTG
Source organism: Paraburkholderia sp. BGA-UO-ETr-F12 (assembly GCF_059567945.1). Lineage (NCBI taxonomy): Bacteria > Pseudomonadati > Pseudomonadota > Betaproteobacteria > Burkholderiales > Burkholderiaceae > Paraburkholderia > Paraburkholderia sp. BGA-UO-ETr-F12. The sequence continues at coordinate 347,630 of NZ_JCAQOZ010000012.1, forward strand.
TAGAAGCCGCTATTGCCCCAGCCGTACGGTCGCCCGATCAGCGTTTTCATCAGCATCGCCAGATGTCGCGGAGTGGCGGCGAGCGGCATGGGGGCGATCTGCGCGTCGCGCAATCGAGCGGTGCGAATGATCGCCTGACCGTCCGCATCGCGGACCGGCACCAGGAGTTTGATGGACGCTGCTGTGACGTCGGCGGCTGCATCGGCCGTTTCGCTCGCCGGGGGCGCCGGCCGTGCGCTGTTATCCGACACGAGCGGCAGCAGCGTGCCCGCGGGTGCGTCGAAGCGGAACACACCGCGGCTATCGCGCACCGCTGCCGAGGCGACCGTGACCGCCCCCAGCGACTTCGCGGTCGCGGCGCGCCATGTGTCGACGAAGCGATCGTCGGTCAGGGCGACGCCGTCGCTGCGCACCCAGCCTTGCAGGTCGGGCGTCTGCACGTAGCGCCATGCGCCATCGGCGCTGGTGCCCAGCACATACAGCGGCGTGCCGGGGCGTACCGCCGAAATCTGCAGGTTGTCGAACGGATAGCCTTCGCCGGCCAGGTGCCGGTCGTAGAACGACGGGTCCATGGTCGGCAGTTCCCGCACCAGCAGGTTGCCGGTGGCGATCGCGCGGCGCTCGGGCGTGTAAGCGGCCTGCTGGGTGAACTGGTCGACGGCCATGTTTTGCGCGATAGCGTCGATCCACGCCTTGTCATGCGGCCGGAAATTCTCGCCGTAGCCGAGCGCCGCGCCGCTCTTGCCGGTGTTGTCGAACTTGCCGATGCGGCGCTGCTGCAGCGTGACAATGTCAGCGCCTTGCTGACGGTAGACGCGCATTGCCACATAGGCGGAATTCCACGGCGACGCTGCGCTCGTGCCGGTGCCGAAATAGCGCGCGTAGAGGGCACGGAAGTGCACCTGCTGATCCGAGGGACTTAGGAACGGCCGGTCATATCCGGGGCTGTCCGGCTCCAGCCAGTGGTCGACGTTCTGGTCGTAGTTGGCGATCGGAAACAGCGTGATCGTGTCGACGTTCGCATGGGCGTCGCGGGTCGGCGACGGATTGCTGCAGGCGGCGAAGCTGGCGGCGGCTGCAAGAGCGACGCATAACGTGGCGGCGCGGCGGGGCTGCGGCAACCGGAACCGGGCCGCGAGGCGTTCGCTAAAGCGTTGGGTAAAGCGTGCGGCAAAGCGGGACAGGGCGACGACGGGCATAGGGTTCGACGAGATGGGTCCGAGGGCACGATGATACGGTGTCGCACGCGAGGCCGGGCGATGGATGCCTGCGCCGTAAAGCGTTGCGAGTGTATTTACCCAAGCTTATGTGGTTTCATTGAGGTTCGAATCGTCAGAGTCGTCCATCACGGCTGCGTAATACCGCTTATCAAGCACAAGCCGTCATTAAGGCAGAGCGTTTCGCTACATTCGATCCATTTGCCTCGGCGCGTACTTTTCCCGAGGCACCTCAACAAGGAGAACAAGATGCAAACCAGCGCGCGCAATCAATTCGCCGGCGAAGTCGCCGAAGTCAAACACGGCGCGGTAAACGACGAGGTCACGTTGCGCACCCAAGGCGGCCTCGAGATCGTCGCGATCATCACGCACGGCAGCGCGACCTCGCTCGGCCTCGCTGCCGGCAAGAAGGCGTTCGCACTCGTCAAGGCATCGTCGGTGATCGTCATGGTCGACGTGACGAAGAGCCAGGTGTCGGCGCGCAATTGCATCGCCGGTACCGTGTCGGCAGTCACCAAGGGCGCCGTGAATTCGGAAGTGACCATCAGCGCGGGTGGCGCGCAGATCGCCGCGATCATCACCAATGAAAGCGTCGATCGTCTCGGCCTTGCAAGCGGCAAAGCGGCGACGGCGATCTTCAAGGCGTCGAGCGTAATCATCGGCGTCGAATAAGGCTTCGCGTTTGACGTTGTCTACGGCGCCAGCGTCCGGATCGCGCCATCGGCGCGTACGTACCGCGGGACGGAAAGAGGGCGGCATGCCGGGCATGGCGCGCCGTGAAGGAAACGGCGGCTTGCTTTACACTGCTCGCCTTGCCGTTTCTCCTTCCGCTCTCATCACGGACGCCGTCATGTTCGAAATCTCCCCCGCCTCGCATCTGCCAAAAGCCGCGCAATACGAAGAACTAGTTGCCCAGGCGCGTGCGCTGCTCGCCGGCGAAACCGACTGGATCGCCAACGCCGCGAATTTCTCCGCGTTCGTATTCCATTCCCTCAGCGATCTGAACTGGGCCGGCTTTTATTTCCATGACGGCCGCGAACTGGTGGTCGGGCCATTCCAGGGCAAGCCCGCTTGCGTTCGAATCGCGCTCGGCAAGGGCGTATGCGGCACGGCGGCGCAAACCCGCCAGACGCAAGTGGTGCGCGACGTGCATGAATTCCCCGGCCATATCGCCTGCGATTCGGCATCGCAATCGGAAATCGTCGTGCCGCTGGTCGCACCGGACGGCACGCTGATCGGCGTATGGGATGTCGACAGCCCGGTTGTCGCGCGCTTCGACGCTGAAGACGCGAAGGGCATGGAAGCGCTGTGCGCCGTGTTTATCGAAGCCGCATTGCCGCGCGCGTCATAAGCGTTTCAGCGGGCGCGGATCCGCCGGTGCGGCGGCACCATGTGGGCGTGACGAACCCCGCAGGTTTCGGAGACACGTAGCAGTTCCGCCACCGCTGTTGCTGCTGCTACCACTACGCCGCTGACCTTCCAACGGTCCCCTGCCTGACCCCGCAATTGCACCTTCGAAAGCCGCGGTATCGACGCTCGGCGGGACGCCAGACCGAAGGCTTGAGTACCCCGGCCATAGCGAACGCTTTATGATGTGTGCGATAACGCGCATGCTGGCGGCGGGGTTGGGGATTACACCAAGGGAAACGCTTGCCGCCGGGAATGCGTGGCCGGCGTGGCAATTCCGGCCAGGAAAGCCGCTATCATAGTGACGGTTATCCGGCGGATTGGACCGAATTCGCCGGCTTTGCCGGTTGCGCCGTAAGCATCAAGAAAAACGCTAACTCGCTTTTAATATCCAGGAAATTCAAAGGCCGGCGCGATGCAAGACCCTTACTACGCCGACGCGCGCACGCCCGATGCCGCGCTTGCAGCGGCGCCATACGGCATGTTCGTCTGCACGGCCGACGGTACGTTCGACTCGGTCAACGCCGCTTTCGAAAGGTTGACCGGTTTTACCGCCGAAGAATTGATCGGCCGGCGCACTTTTGAGTCCTTGCACGACCCGGCTGAACTTGCGAGGCGGCGCTCCGAATTGCCGCCGCTGTCGGCGGTAGGTTCGCGCTATGAAGGCGAATGGACCTATGTGCGGCGCAACGGCAACCGCATTCGCGTGGTGTTCGCGCTGTCGCCGCTTGTCGCCGGGCCGGGGCATTCCGCTGGGGTAGTGACGGCACCCGCTCGCTATGTCGGCATTGCGATCGACATGACGCGTTACGCGCAGTCCGAGGCGCGCCTGTGGTACGTCGCGCACCATGACGGTGTGACCCGGCTGCCGAATCAGACGCTTTTCACCGAACGGCTCGAGCTCACGATCGCGCGCTGTCAGCGCAGCGGCAGCGGCTTTACCGTGCTGATCGCCGAGCTCGATCATTTACGCAAGCTGCGCGACGCGCTTGGTTTGCATGCGGCCGAACTGGTGCTGCAGATCGTCGGCGAGCGGCTGCGCGGTCTCTTTCCCAACGACGGTACGATCGCCTCGATCGGCGGCACGCAATTCGCGCTGCTGATCAACGAAACCGGTGCGGCGGCCGATGCTTTCGCGGCCGAAGCATTGGGCCGCATCGCCGAATCGATCGACTACGCGGGCACCGCGCTAAATATCACGGCGAGTATCGGCATCGTCGCCTATCCCGCCGACGGTGCCGATGCGCCGACGCTGATGCGCCGCGCGGGCGTGGCGTTGTCGGCGGCTTCGGCAGTCAGCGGCAACGCGGTGCGGCGGTTTTCCACCGCGCTCGAAGGTCAGGCGGCGCGCCGTTTCGAACTTGAGGGAATGCTGCGCGAAGCGCTCGAACGTCAGCAACTGCATCTCGTGTATCAGCCGCAGGTGACGCTTGCCAACGGACGCATCGCGCAAGTGGAGACGCTGCTGCGCTGGAATCATCCGCAGCGTGGTTTGATCAGTCCGGTCGAATTCGTGCCGGTCGCGGAGGAGGCGGGACTGATCGAGCAGATCGGCGAGTGGGTGATCCGTACCGCGTGCCGCGATGCCGGCAAATTGCTGCGGCTTGCCGGCACGTTGCCACGGATCGCGGTGAACGTGTCGCCCCAGCAATTCCAGCGGCATAATCTGTTCGAGACGATTCGCGGGGCGCTCGAAGACGCCGCACTCGATCCTTCATATCTCGAAGTGGAGATCACCGAAGGCGTGCTGCTCGGCGACACAGAGCAGGCTTTGCAGACGCTACATGCGTTGCGAGAATTGGGCGTTGAAGTTGCGGTAGACGACTTCGGCACCGGCTATTCGAGTCTCGCCTACCTCACGCGTTTTCCGCTGAATCGTTTGAAAATCGATCGCTCGTTTGTGATGCGCATGAGTACCGATCCGCAATGCGCGGCGCTTGTCGGCGCGATTATTGCCATGGCGCATGCATTGAAGCTGCGGGTGACGGCCGAGGGCGTGGAAACAGCCGAGCAGGCCATGCAACTGGAAGCACTAGGCTGCGACGAAGCGCAAGGCTTCTGGTTTTCGCGGCCCATCACGATTGCGGCGTTGCGTAATTTGCTGAAGCCGTTGGGGACCATGTGACGCCGTAGTCGGAAGCGGGCGCCTAACTCTGGTTTCAGCAAGCCATGTGCCTCGCTTGCCGCGGTGAAAACCGTGGGAACGTATCCTGCTTCCTTGCGTCAAGAGAACATGTACGCAACGGAGGGCAGGCAAACGATGAACGATCTCCTTACCCGTATTTGGCATTTTCAGCCGTCGCTGCTTGTCACATTGACGCACGACGTCCTTCAGATCGTACTGGCCGCGCTGATTCTGATTGTCGGCTGGTGGTTATCGAACCGCGTAGGGACGATGTTCGCGAGAGCGCTCGCCCGCACGCGCGCGGATCCGACCCTCGCGCCGATGCTGGCCGCCATGGGTACCTGGGCCGTACGCGTGCTCGTTTTCGTCGCGGCCCTCAGTGAAGTCGGCATTGCCACGGCGAGCGTGCTTGCGGTGCTCGGCGCGGCCGGTCTGGCGATCGGCCTCGCCTTGCAAGGCACGTTGCAGAATATTGCCGCCGGCATGATGCTGCTGATGTTGCGTCCGTTTCGCGTCGGCGACGTGATCGAGGGCAGCGGGGCGGCTGCGGGCATCGTGCGCGAAGTGGGCCTTTTCACGACGCGCATTGAACGCGGTGACGGCAATGCGGTGTTCGTGCCGAATAGCCAGATCTGGAGCAATCCGGTCATCAATTACAGCAGTGGCGGCACGCAACGCATTGAGGTCGAAGTCGGGCTCGCGCAGCGTACGGATGTGGATGCAGCGATCGGCGAGTTGAAAAAAGTGGTTGCCGACGAACCGCGTGTGCTGGGCGGTACGACGCTCGCACCGGTCATCACCGTCGCGGATTACCCCGAACGTGGTGGCGCAACGCTTCGCATCGCAGCGTGGGTACGCTCGCCGGACGTGTCGCTCACCACCGACGACCTGCACGATCGCGCGCAGGCCGCGCTTGAACAGGCCGGCTGTCCGGTGGCTGCCTAGCTGCGCGAACAATAGCAAAGGGGCCGTTTGGCCTCTTTTCGCTGGATAGCGTTGCTACGGACGTACGCGCAATTCAGTGTGCAGAGTTTCATCATGAGCGTTGACGAGTCGTGAGCGACTCAGTGTGTCTCACGCACGCGGATGAGCGAGAAAGAAACGCAGCATCTCGGCTGACGCGTCGGGACCGGCCGGGTCCGTATATGAGCCGCGCTGGCTGCCGCCTGCCCACGCGTGGCCCGCGCCATGAATCGACCAGTATTCCGCTTCCATACCGTTTGCTGCGACACGTCGCTGGACCGTGCAGGTGCGCTGTCCGCCCGCTGTGCCCGCAGCGGACGAGGCAGCGTTGGCTGTCGTGACGGTGGCATCGAAGCCCGCCACGAGCGCTATGGCATTCAAGGGATGCACGGTTGAATCCGCATCGCCATGAAACACGATGAGCGGCCGCTGCGGTTCGATGCGCGGACGGTTGCGAAGCGCTTTGCCGCCTTTCATCGCGGCGAGCGCCGAGGGCAGGTCCTTCGCGCACCCGTAGGCGAGCCCGGAATGGACACAGGCCGCCGCATAAAGTTCGGGCGAGGTCTTCAGCATGACGTCCGCCATTGCGCCGCCAGCAGACAGTCCCGCCACGTATACGCGCGCCGGATCGACGCGATAACGTGCGATCACCTCGCGTGTGATGCCGGCGATCAGCGAAGGCTCGCCCTGATCGCGCTGCTGGTCGCCCGGTTTGAACCAGTTCCAGCACGACGAATGATTGGCCGCCTGCGACTGATTCGGATACACGACGATGAAGCCATGACGCTCGGCCATTTCGTTCATGCGCGTGCCGGCCGCGAAGTCGTCGGCGTTTTGCGTGCAGCCGTGCAGCATCACGATGAGCGGCAACGGTTCGTTGGCGTAGACGGCCGGTACGTGTAGCTTGTATTGACGTTGGCCCGCGCCATTGCTGAACGTGTGAGTGCTGAAGGTGCCCGGCGTGTCGGCGTCGAAAGTGCGTTCGGCGGGGGCGTGGGGCGCGGTGGGTGTTTGCGCCTGCTGCCACGCCTGCTTCCATTGGTCGACACTCTGCGGCATGTGCGGGGCTTGCGCATGACCGCCTCCGGCCGGTCCTTTCGCGAGCGCGCGCTGAACCGCGGCGGTGGCTTCCTTCGGCCCCTTCGTGCGCAGCAGGTCGAAAGCTTCTTTCATCGACTTCAGGAAATCTTCATTCATTTTCATGATCGTAGGCGACTGCGTTGACCTGCTTTGAGCGTGACCGTGTCGGGCGATGCGCTGCACGGTTTCAACAGGGTTTGACTATGAGGACTGCCGCGCGAGACGCGGCTATCTGATGCGGCCGGCGAGCACCGCCTTGACCGCCGGTGAGGCGTGAAATGCGCCGAGCACTGTCACCGATGCGATCGTGGCCGCCGCCAGTTCCGGCGACACATCGGCGGCGATGCTCGCGAGGCCGAGCACCTGAATGTCCAGTCGTTCGTTTGCGGCTTGTGCGGTTTCCAGGTCCTGCTTCGAGAAGTGTTGCAAACCGAGCACCAGCGCGCGCCGGGTCACCGTTTCGGTGACGACCTGCGCATGCACCGCGAGCTGGTTGCGGATTGCGGTGCGAATCAGGTCGGTGCGGTTCGAATAAAAACCCTCTTCGACGAGCAAGTCGATCTGGCCCAGGTCCACCGGGCCGAGGTTGATGGTGATTTTTTCGGTCTCACCGCCTTTCGGGCGGGAGGTGTCGACGAGTTTGAGGTCGGGCATTTCTCTTCCGTTTGGTAGTCGCGCAGCATCCACGCGCCATCCAAATAACATCCAATGGGATGGTTATACGCGACGCCTCCGAATGGCGTCAACGAGGAAATTGAGGGCCGGTAGAGAATGAGAAGCGCAAATCCGGACTGTTTGAGCGGCAGGCGCGATGGGCTGGACGGTATGGGCGCCTGCGCCAACACCTGACGACTAGCGCTGGCTGCCGGCTCAAATTGGCATGCGCACGATTTCGCTTACTCAGGCGAGGTCGGCGAGCGGTTGCTTCTGCGGATCGGGCGGACCTCTGAATGGCAGATCGCGTGGGAGGGGTTCTTTCGGCGGATCGAGCGGCGGCTCTGGGGGCGTACTCGACATGCGCATAACGGATGAAGTGTTCCTGACCGGCTTGAATCTGATTTGCACGGCAACCTCCACATGTGATGGAACGTTCAGGGCGCGCACAGGCGCCTATTTGCCGTGCCCCTTGCTGGTTCGGGACCCATGCGGATTTTCGGTGGGCGCAAACCAGAAGAAACATGGCGCCTGCTGGATAGAAGGCATGCTGCGTACATCGATCGGTGCAGTTATTTTTATCTGCTGGGTCTTCTCAAGATCGGCCTTGTTCATACCGCCCAGGTAGAAGACCGAGAAAGCGGCGGCGGTGAGCAGGGCTTCAACGACGATCAGGAGATTGATGTTGGAAATATTCTTTGCGCGCTTGTCGTTGATTTCGGCGTTGGTTGCCTGGCGCTCGAGGTAATTCTTTATTAACAGCTTTCTAACTTCGCTGTCCGATGTAATCCCGAGCGCGCGCGCCGCATTTGGCGATTTTGCTATCGTGGCATCCCACTCGAGCTTGTATTTTTCCAGGTCCGTCGATACAGGCAGGGTTTTGTAGGTGTTTCGATGGAAGATCGAACCCACCGAGGATCTGAAAAAGTAGAATCCCGACGCAAGCAGCGAGGCGAAGGTCAGCGCCAGAAGCGCAAAAAACAGATAGTCCGCGAAGCCGTGTCTGTGTTGGATATCGACGTTGGCGAGCAGAAAACTAAGCGCTCCAATAATCGCGGTGACTAGCGTGAGCGATGACTGCAGTCGCGAGTCGATTTTGTCGCGCAGGTCGAGTTCACGCCAGTGCTGGCTTTCGTAGAGGTCTTCCGAAGTCAACATGCTGCTCTCCTTTGACCCGGCGATTGATGACGGTCCTTGCAGACATCCAGGCGGCACAGCAGTGTTTATTGTAGTAAGGCGTCTCGCATTTTCGAGAATGAAATCTCGCTCATGTAGATTGAAGCGTCACTCTTTCCGAGCGAGCGCAATGCCGAGGCGTTTGCGCTTCTTCGGCACGCCGACGTTTCTCCCGGGGCAGACCCTGGTTGCGGCGATCTGGGTCATCGTGAACGTCGCCGGGCTGACAAAATTCGACGTCTATTCTTTCATTCTTTTGAATTTGGCCGTCAGTTCGCAGTCCGCGTACGCGGCGCCGCTGCTCCTGCTGGCGCGGACGCGCCAAAAGTCCGCGCATGCAGGAGCGCAAGGCGAGCCCTACATCAGAACGATATCGTACTGCTCCTGGCTCAAATTCGACTCCACCTGCAACGACACCGGCTTGCCGATGAAATCGATCAGCATGGCCAGATGCTGCGACTCTTCCTCGAGAAACAGATCGATTACCTGCTGCGAGGCCACCACGCGGAACTCGCGCGGATTGAACTGCCGCGACTCGCGCAGAATCTCGCGCAGCACGTCGTAGCAGACCGTACGCGAGGTCTTGACCTGTCCCTTGCCCTGGCACACCGGGCAGGGCTCACACAGCACGTGCGCCAACGATTCGCGCGTACGTTTGCGGGTCATCTCCACGAGCCCAAGCTGCGAGAAGCCATTCACGGTCACGCGTGTGCGATCGCGCGAGAGCGCCTTCTTCAACTCACCGAGCACCTGATCGCGATGCTCGACGTTCTCCATGTCGATGAAGTCGATGATGATCACGCCACCCAGATTGCGCAGCCGCAATTGCCGCGCGATCGTGTGCGCGGCCTCGAGGTTGGTCTTGAAGATCGTATCGTCGAAGTTGCGTGCGCCGACGTAGCCGCCGGTGTTCACGTCGATGGTGGTCATCGCTTCGGTCTGGTCGATCACGAGATAGCCGCCCGACTTGAGATCGACCCGGCGTGACAACGCGCGCTGGATCTCCGCCTCGATGTTGTACAGATCGAAGAGCGGCCGCTCGCCGGTGTAGTGATGCAGTTTGGAAGACACCGCCGGCGTGAACTCCGCCGCGAAGTCGGCAAGCATCTGATAGGTCTCGCGCGAGTCGACCTGAATACGCGAGGTCTCGTCATTCACGAAATCGCGCAGCACACGCTGCGAGAGATTCAGGTCCTGGTAGAGCAGGCTGGTCGGCGGCATGCGCTGACCTTGCGAGATGATCGTAGCCCACGTCTTACGCAGATAGGCAACGTCCGCGGCCAGCTCTTCGCTGGTCGCATCTTCGGCGATGGTGCGCACGATGTAGCCGCCTTTTTCATCGGCGGGCAGCACGGCGGTCAAACGCGCGCGCACGGCTTCGCGTTCGGCTTCGCTCTCGATCTTCTGCGAGATGCCGATGTGCGGCTCCTGCGGCAGATACACGAGCGTGCGCCCGGCGATGCTCACTTGCGTGGACAGCCGTGCGCCTTTGGTGCCGATCGGATCCTTCACGACCTGCACCATCAGCGTCTGACCTTCGAAAACGATCTTCTCGATCGGCTGGTGCGGCGTTTGATGTTGCGGTTCGCCCGCAATGCGCGGATGCCAGATATCCGCTACGTGCAGGAACGCGGCGCGTTCCAGACCGATGTCGATGAAGGCGGATTGCATGCCCGGCAACACGCGGACGACTTTGCCGAGATAGACATTGCCGACGCGTCCTCGCGACAGCGTTCGTTCGACGTGAAGTTCCTGGACGGCGCCTTGCTGGACGAGCGCGACGCGCGTTTCCTGCGGCGTGACATTGATCAGGATTTCTTCATTCATGGTGTTATTTTAGAAGTCGATGCGCGCTGCCCGCAGGAGGGCAGCGGTTTCAAAAAGCGGCAAACCCATGATACCTGAATAGGACCCGTCGATATGTTCGATAAACTCCGCGGCGCGTCCCTGCACACCGTACGCGCCTGCCTTGCCGAGCGGTTCGCCGCTCGCGGCATAGCGGCGCACGGCGTCCGCTTGCAGTGCAGCAAAACGTACCTTCGAGACCGATAGCGCCGCGGGCAGCAACGTGCCTTGCGCATCGACCACCGCGACGGCCGTCAACACTTCGTGATCGCGACCCGCGAGACGCGTGAGCATCGAGACGGCGTCGTCGGCATCGACGGGCTTGCCGAGGATCGCATCGTCGATTGTGACCGTTGTGTCGGCAACCAGAATCGGCCGCACGGTGTGGCCGCCCGCCAGGAGACGCGCGCGCGCGGCGTGCGCCTTGGCGATACAGACGCGTTGCACGTAGTCGCGGGCACGCTCGCCGGGCAGCTCGACTTCGAGTGCTTCGGCGTCTTCATCGGGGCGCGGCAGGAGCAATTCAAAACGCACGCCGAGCTGTTGCAACAACTCCTGACGGCGTGGACTCTGGGAAGCAAGGTAGACGAACGGATGCAGCGAAGCGGCGAGCGTGGGCATGAACAGGTCTCGATGAGGCGGGTTGCGTCAATGAGCGAAGAGCGCGCGAAGAGTGGGGCGGCGTATCAGTCAGGCGCCAATCGGCGCGCATGACGACACCTGAAACGAGACCTGAGATGGGATCCAGGCGCGCGATCTGCTCGCGGCCTCGTTCGCTCAAACGCGATGATAGGGGTGATTTTGCGTGATGGTCCACGCGCGGTAAAGCTGCTCGGCGAGCAGCACGCGGACCATGGCATGCGGCAGCGTCAGGCTGGAGACACGCAGCAGCATGTCGGCGCGCGCTTTCAGATCGGGATCGAGTCCGTCGGCGCCGCCGATCAGAAACGCCACGTCGCGAGCGTCCTGCTGCCAGCCGGGCAGGGCGGCGGCGAGCTGCATCGTGGTCCAATCCTTGCCGCGTTCATCGAGCGCGACGATACGCGCGTTCTTCGGCAACGCGGCTTCGATTTTCTGCCGCTCGGCCGCCATCACGCTTTCGGCCGGCCGCCCCGACGAACGCTGCTCGGGCTTGATCTCGCGCAGCTCGATGCGCAGCTCGGGCGGCATGCGTTTCGCGTATTCGTCGAAGCCGGTGGCGATCCAGTCCGGCATCTTGTGGCCGACGGCGAGGATGTGCAGTTTCATGACGGAAGCAATCGCTGATGACAGCCAACGCGCTTACTTGCGTGCGGTCGTCTTGCGCGCGGGCTTTTTCTTCGCAACCGGCGTTTCTTCCTCTTCGTCCTCGTCGTCGGGTTCGCTCGAACGCGCGCCGCCGAACGGGTCCGGCGTGGACAGCTTGATACGCACCGGCTTGTCACCCCAGATTTCTTCGAGGTTGTAGTACTGGCGCAGCGCCGGTTGCAGGATGTGCACGATCGCGTCGCCGCAATCGACCAGCACCCATTCGCCGATGTCCTCGCCTTCGGTGCTGATGATGTCGCCGCCGTTTTCCTTGACGCTCTCGCGCACGCTCGAAGCGAGTGCCTTGGTCTGGCGATTCGAGGTGCCGGAGGCGACGATCACGCGATCGAACAGCGCGGTCAGGTGGCTGGTGTTGAACACCTTGATGTCTTGCGCTTTGACGTCTTCGAGGGCGTCGACGATCACGCGTTGCAGTTTGCGAATATCCATGGGGTTACCGGTGGTACAGATGATGTTGAAGAATATAGTCCCACACCGCGGTGGGGACATGGCTCGCGGCGGCCTGGTCTTGCGGTTCGTCGCCCACGTGGGCGAGTCGCTGGCTCACCTGTTCGCGCAGATGCGCGCGAATGTCGGTGGCCGAGACGTTGAACGCAAGCGTCGTATCGATCAGCAAGTGGCCGCATGGCGTGGCTTGCAGAACGTCGGCGCGGGCACGGCGCGCGTCGATTTCTTTTGCGACCACGGGCGGAATCGACGCAAGGTCGAAACCGGGACGCGTGGCCGCGCAAATATGAGCGAAGTCGAACAGATGACGCCAGTCGCGCCAGGTGTCGAGATGCACCAGTTGATCCGCGCCGATCAGCAGCGCGATCGACGCATCCTGACCTTCGCGCTCACGCCACAACTGCAGCGTGTTGATCGTGTAGGTCGGGCCGTCGTGCTCGATCTCGTCGGTCGCCACCCGCACGGTGACGCCCGGCAGCACTAACGCGCCGGCCGCGGCGCGGGTCATGGCCAACCGGTGAACGGCTGCCGAGACGTCCGTTTTTTGCCACGGCTGGCCGGCGGGCAGCAGCACCAGCTCGGTCAGCTTCAGCACGTCGGCAAAACGCCGGGCGAGCGCGAGGTGGCCGTCGTGGATTGGGTCGAAAGTGCCGCCGAGCAATCCAATCCGGCGAGGCAGGGCGACAGGATGAGCGTTCGGCTTCAGGTGAAGATCCTTTGTCGTGGTCACGTGCAGTGCGGTGCGGGGCCTACCGCCTCACACCCACTCGCGCGGCACAAGAAAATCGCTGTAAAGACGCGCTTCCGGCGTGCCCGGTTCGGGCTGCCAGTTGTAGCGCCAGTTCACCACAGGCGGCATCGACATCAGAATCGATTCGGTGCGTCCGCCGCTCTGCAGCCCAAACAGTGTGCCACGGTCGAAGACCAGATTGAACTCGACGTAGCGGCCGCGCCGGTATGCCTGGAAGTCCCGCTCCGCTTCGCCGTACGGAATGTTGCGGCGCTTTTCGATGATCGGCATGTACGCTTTGAGGAATCCCTCGCCGACGCTTTTCAGCATCGCGAACGACTGATCGAAGCCCGGCGCCGAGAAATCGTCGAAGAAAATCCCGCCGATGCCGCGTGGTTCGTTGCGGTGCTTGAGGAAAAAATACTCGTCGCACCAGCGCTTGAAACTCGGGTAGAGGTCCGCGCCGTAAGGCTGCAGCGCGTCGCGGCAGACCCGATGGAAATGCTGCGCGTCTTCCTCATAGCCGTAGTACGGCGTCAGATCCATGCCGCCGCCGAACCAGAACACCGGCTCTTCGCCGGCTTTGGTCGCGATCAGCAGACGCACGTTCATATGCACAGTCGGGCAGTGCGGATTGTGCGGGTGCAGCACGAGCGAGACGCCCATGGCTTCGAAACCGCGACCGGCCAGTTGCGGGCGCGCAGCGCTCGCCGAGCCCGGCAGCGCGTCGCCCGCGACGTCCGAAAAACCGATGCCGGCCCGCTCGAAGAAGTTGCCGCCTTCCAGAATCCGCGTGCAGCCGCCGCCGCGCAGTTTCTCGCCGGGGGCGCGCTGCCATGCGTCGGTCGCGAACGGCTGGCCGTCGAACGCGCCGAGCGTGTCCGCGATATGCGTTTGCAGGCCTTGCAGCCAGCTGCGCACGGCCTGTGCGTCGTAGCTCGAATCGGTCATGAATGCAGGTGCTGAGGGCGGCACGCTGGTCGCGCCGCGGGTTCTTCGTGAAGGGCGAGGGCCGGGCCTGCGTCAGGATTTTCCTGCGAAGGCGCGGCGCTACGGTCATTCCGGTCAATCGCGCCGGGTGACACGCCGGTCAAACGGCGCGCGCCCACCGGGAACGATGGGCGCCGCAACGATCGCGAAAACCCGCAGTGTAGCGCCGTTGGCGCGGCACGCGGGCAAGTGGGGCTGTGGCTTAGTGCTTGCCGTCGGTCTTGACGTCGTGCTTGCGGTTCAACGCGCGGTAGCCGATGTCGCGGCGATACTGCATGCCGTCGAACGAGATCTGGTTGATCGTCTCGTATGCGACCGATTGCGCGCTGCGCACCGAATCCGCCAGACCGACCACGCACAACACGCGGCCGCCCGAGGTGGTCAGCTTGCCGTCCTTCAGGGTGGTGCCGGCGTGGAACGTGACCGAGTCCGCGGTTTCGGCCGGGATATCGCTGATCCGGTCACCCTTGCGCGGCGTGTCCGGATAGTTGTGCGCGGCGAGCACCACGCCCAGCGCGGTACGGCGGTCCCATTCGAGTTCGATCGTATCGAGCGTGCCGGCGATAGCCTGTTCGACCACCTTCGAGAAGTCGCCTTTCAGCCGCGCCATGATCGGCTGCGTTTCCGGGTCGCCCATCCGGCAGTTGAACTCGAGCGTTTTCGGATTGCCCTGCGCGTCGATCATCAGGCCGGCGTACAGAAAACCGGTGAAGCGGATGCCTTCTTTCTCCATGCCACGCACGGTCGGCTGGATGATTTCGCGCATCACGCGCGCATGCAGTTGCGGCGTGACGATCGGTGCGGGCGAATACGCGCCCATGCCGCCGGTGTTCGGACCCTGGTCCCCGTCGAGCAGACGCTTGTGGTCCTGGCTCGAGGCGAGTGCCAGCACATGCTTGCCGTCCACCATCACGATGAAGCTGGCTTCCTCGCCGGTGAGGAATTCCTCGATCACGACACGCGCGCCGGCATCGCCCAGCTTGTTGTCCGACAGCATCATGTCGACCGCGGCGTGCGCTTCTTCCAGCGTTTGCGCAACCACCACGCCCTTGCCGGCGGCGAGGCCGTCGGCCTTGATCACGATCGGCGCGCCCTTGGCGTCCAGATACGCGTGCGCGGCGGCCACGTCGGCGAAGGTTTCGTATTCGGCGGTCGGGATCGCATGGCGCTTCATGAACGCCTTGGCGAAATCCTTCGAGCTTTCGAGTTGCGCGGCTTCCTTGCTCGGTCCGAAAATCTTCAGGCCGCGCGAGCGGAACAGGTTGACGATTCCCGCGGCGAGCGGCCCTTCCGGCCCGACCAGCGTGAAGGCGATCTGTTCTTTCTCGACGAAATCAGCGAGTTCGGCCGGATCCGTGATGTCGATGTTGCGCAGACGCTCGTCCTGAGCGGTGCCGCCGTTGCCGGGAGCAACATAGACGAGCTGAACCCGTGGCGATTGCGCGAGCTTCCATGCGAGCGCATGTTCGCGACCGCCGGAACCGACGACGAGTAACTTCATGTGAATCCCCGAGACTTAAAAACCATAAACGGCTGAAGCATGACGCCTGGCCGTGGAATAACAGCAAGGTTTGCGATGGGCCCGCAGCCGGACAATGGCGCGGGGCACATGGCGAACCCGGGTGGAGGCGGTGCCGAAGGGTCCAAACCCAACGCCCGGCCAATACGCCCGTTCAGCAGCAACGCGAGGGCCCGCGAGGGCCAACCGGCGGCGCGGGCGTGGGCTGGCTCGATGCCGAACCACGCGCCGGGCGCCGCCCGGCACGCTCACTCGTCGGCGATCGCGGCGTTTGTATAGACTTCCTGCACGTCGTCCAGATTTTCCAGTGCGTCGAGCAGCTTCTGCATTTTCACCGCGTCTTCGCCCGTGAATTCGACTTCCGTCTGAGGTTTCATCGTGACCTCGGCCACTTCGGCCTTGAAGCCCGCCGCCTCGAGCGCGGACTTCACCTTCGGGAAATCGTTCGGCGGGCACAGCACCTCGATACTGCCGTCTTCGTTCGTGAGCACGTCGTCGGCGCCGGCTTCGAGGGCGGCTTCCATCAGCTTGTCTTCCGGCGTGTCGGGTCCGAACAGGAACTGGCCGACGTGATCGAACATGAACGACACCGAGCCGTCCGTGCCCATGTTGCCGCCGTTCTTCGAGAACGCGTGACGCACGTCCGCCACCGTACGGGTGCGGTTGTCGGTCATGGTGTCCACGATTACCGCCGCGCCGCCGATGCCGTAGCCCTCGTAGCGGATTTCTTCGTAGTTTGCGCCGTCGACACCGCCCACACCGCGCTGGATCGCACGGTTGACGTTATCTTTCGGCATGTTGGCGTCGTACGCCTTTTCGACGGCGAGCCGCAGACGCGGGTTCGAGTCGATATCGCCGCCGCCCATGCGGGCCGCCACCTGAATTTCCTTGATGAGCCGCGTCCAGACCTTACCGCGCTTGGCGTCGGCCGCTGCTTTCTTATGCTTGATGTTGGCCCATTTCGAATGACCCGCCATACCTTTCTCCGTCGCGCGCGCCACTGGGCGCACGCATAGTGCAATTGTCGTTGCGATGTCGGGCGCTTGCGCGTGTGAATGCGACCTTGCGCCTCGATGTCAAACCGCTCGGCGCCGGACCGCCCGGTGTCAGGCCTTCATCAGCTTGATCGCGCCCCGCGAGGCCCGGCAAGCGGAGCCGAAAGCCGGCAGCGCGGTTGGAGACGGGGCAGTGCGGTCAGCGGGGGCTCAGCGGCGCCTCAAGCGCGCCGGTTCCGGCAGGTCCCGCGTAAAGGCGCGATGCACCGGGTGGCAGTGCAAGTCGAGCCGCTCTTTGAGCGGATTCGAATTTTATCACGCCGTGAGGGCGCGGCAGAGGGGCGCGTAGCGTGAAACAGCGTGGAAACGGTTCATCAACCGGCTGCGGCCGCGTTTTGTACGCGCCGCCGCTCGATTTTCTCAACCCGCTGTCAGTTTTTCGTGCCGAACAGGCGATCGCCGGCGTCGCCGAGACCCGGCACGATGTAGGCGTGCTCGTTCAGATGCGAATCGAGCGACGCGACGTACAGCTTGACGTCGGGATGGGCGTCCTGGAACACCTGCACGCCTTCGGGCGCCGCCACCAACGCGAGGAACAGGATGTTTTCGCCGGCCACGTTGCGGCGCTTGAGCACGTCCACGGCGTGCACGGCCGAATAACCGGTCGCGACCATCGGATCGCACAGAATGAACACGCGGTCCTCCAGATCCGGCAGGCGCACCAGATACTCCACCGGGCGGTGGTCCTCGGCGCGATACACGCCGATATGGCCCACCCGCGCCGACGGCACAAGCTCCAGCAGGCCGTCCGACATGCCGATGCCGGCACGCAGCACCGGCACGATCGCCAGCTTCTTGCCGGCGATCACGGGTGCGTCGATGTCGACTAGCGGTGTGGTGATGCGGCGCGTGGTCATCGGCAGGTTACGGGTGATTTCGTAACCCATCAGCAGCGTGATTTCGCGCAGCAGTTCGCGGAACGTGCGGGTTGAGGTGTCCCGGTCGCGCATATGCGACAGCTTGTGCTGGATCAGCGGGTGATCGAGGATGAAAAGATTGGGAAAACGGCTGTCCTGAGTCATGGCGGGGGCGCAAGCGGCGGCTAGAGGGATCGGTTCGGCGCGCCGCCCGGCCGGAAACCGGCCGACGGACGCGCCACGGCGCAAGTTTACCGAAAGAGTGGCGCCGGAAGATACCGGAGATTGCAGGGGCCCGGCACAGTCCGGCACCGATTCTTCTAGAATCGGGGGAAACTTTGCCGCCATTGGGCAACCGCGGGAGTGTTCCGCGCCACGATTACGTCACAAGGATACGCACATGGACATGGGAATCGCAGGACGCACCGCGCTGGTTTGCGCGGCCAGCAAGGGACTGGGGCGCGGCTGCGCGGAAGCGCTGGCAGCCGAAGGCGTCAATCTGACGATCGTCGCGCGCACGCAGGAGACGCTGGAGGCAACCGCCGCGGAGATTCGCAAGCAGAGCGGTGTTGAAGTGAAGACTGTCGCGTGCGACATCACCACGCCCGAAGGACGTGCCGCGGCGCTCGCCGCCTGTCCGCAGCCGGACATTCTGGTCAACAACGCCGGTGGCCCGCCGCCGGGCGATTTTCGCAACTTCACGCACGAGGGCTGGATTCGCGCGCTGGAGAGCAACATGCTCACGCCGATCGAGTTGATCCGCGCGACTATCGACGGGATGAGCGAGCGCGGCTACGGGCGCATCGTCAATATCACGAGTTCGGCGGTCAAGGCGCCGATCGACGTGCTAGGCCTGTCCAACGGCGCGCGCTCGGGGCTGACCGGCTTCGTGGCGGGACTGGCGCGCAGCAAGGTGGCCGCCACGGGCGTGACGATCAACAACCTGCTGCCGGGGCTGTTCGACACCGACCGCATCGCTACCACCTTCGCGGCGCAGGCCAAGGCGCAAAACATTTCCGTCGACGAAGCGCGCAAGCAGCGCATGAAGACGATTCCCGCCGGCCGCTTCGGCAATCGCGATGAATTCGGCCGTGCCTGCGCGTTTCTGTGCAGCGTGCATGCCGGCTATATCACCGGCCAGAACTGGCTGGTCGATGGCGGTGCCTACCCGGGCACGTTCTGAACGGTCCCTTTCGAAGCACCGCCATCGCTCTTTACTACAACAACGACAATCACAACGGTTTCAGGAGTCTTACGTCATGACCACCCGCATTGCGCTGATCGCGCACGATCACAAGAAAGACGACATCGTCAAACTGGCCGGCGAATACGTCGATACGCTGAGGCGCTGCGACATCATCGCGACCGGTACGACCGGCACGCGCATTAGCGACGCGCATGGCCTCACGGTCGAGCGCATGTTGTCCGGCCCGCACGGTGGCGACCTGCAGATCGGCGCGCAACTCGCGGAAGGGCGAGTGGACATGGTGATCTTTCTGCGCGACCCAATGACGCCGCAGCCGCACGAACCGGATATCAACGCGCTGGTGCGTGCCTGCGACGTTCACAATATTCCGTGCGCCACCAACATTTCCACCGCGCGCATGATTCTCGACGTGCTGACCTTGCGCCTCACGCAGCAGGTCTGAATCAATCCCGCGGCGCTTCACGCTCACACTGGATCACACATCAAGGAGACATGATGGTCAAAGCAATCCGATTCGACAAAACCGGCGGCCCCGAAGTCATGAAATGGGTCGACGTCGAAGTAGGCGAGCCGGGCGCGGGCGAGATCCGCGTCAAGCAGAACGCGGTCGGTTTGAACTATATCGACGTGTATTTCCGCACGGGTCTTTATCCGTTGCCGCTGCCGGGCGGTCTGGGCATGGAGGCGGCCGGCGAGGTGACGGCGGTCGGTACCGGAGTGACGGGGCTGAAGGCCGGCGACCGGGTGGCCTACGTTGCGCGTCCGCCGGGCGCCTATGCGCAGGAGCGCGTGCTGTCCGCGGCGCAGGTGGTCAAGGTGCCCGACGCGGTGAGCGATGAGCAGGCGGCCTCCGTGATGCTGCAAGGTCTGACCGCGCAATATCTGCTGCGCCGTACCTATCCGGTGAAAGCCGGCGACACGATCCTGATTCAGGCGGCGGCCGGCGGCGTCGGCTTGCTGGCCTGCCAGTGGGCGAAGGCGTTGGGCGCGACAGTGATCGGCACGGTCGGCTCCGACGAAAAGGCCGAAATCGCCAAGGCGCACGGCTGCGACCATGCGATTGTCTATACGCGGGAAAACTTCACGAAGCGGGTGCGCGAGATCACCAACGGCGCGGGCGTGCCGGTGGTGTACGACTCGATCGGTAAAGATACGTTTACGGCTTCGCTCGATTGCCTCGCACCGCTTGGCATGTTCGTGAGCTTCGGCAATGCATCGGGCCCGTTGCCGCCGATCGACTCGTCCGAATTCGCCGGCCGCGGCTCGCTGTTCTTTACGCGCCCCACGCTGTTTACGTACATCGCGAAGCGTGCCGATTACGAGGCGATGTCGGCCGAATTATTCGGCATGCTGGTGTCGGGCAAGGTGAAGACCAGCATCAATCAGCGTTATCCGTTGGCGGAAGTGGGGCGCGCGCATGCCGATCTGGAAGGCCGCCGCACGACCGGCTCGACGATTCTGCTGCCGTAACGCCTGTCTGACTGACTGACCGGCCCGCGCCGCGCCGCGGGCTTGTGCCGGCCGGTCAATTCGACGCTTCGCCGGCCGCTCCGGCCCACAGAAGACGCGTGGGTCTGCGCGTCGAGCCGCACCAGCGCGGTCTTTACAGCCCTTTCCATCCGATCCCGACCGACCGGCGCGCTGAGTCAATCGACTCGAGCGCGGCGCATCGCTGCCGCCGCGATCGTTTACACGATTTTTACACATGGTCTCCCACCTTTGACCAGGCCTTTACGCGCATCGGCATAACGTTCCCCCTATCCAAAGTCCGTGTATGGAGAACAAAAATGGATGTGCTGTATGTCGGGGGGCTGGTGCTGTTTTTCGCGCTGACCTTTGCGTTGATTGCCGGCTGCGAGAAGTTGATGCAGTTCCGGCGCGGCCAGGGAGCCCGCTCATGAACTGGATTCTCTGGTTGTCGGGCGCGGCCACCGCGTTGTTGTTTGCGTACCTGGTCTATGCGCTGTTGCGCGCGGAGGACATTGAATGAACTCGAACAATGTCCTGCAAGCGGGCCTTTTCATCGTCGTGCTGCTGGCAGCCGCGGTGCCGATGTCCCGCTACCTGAGCAATGTGATGGACGGCAGCTCGCGCGTGGTTCGCTTGGGCGGCCCGCTCGAGCGCCTGCTGTATCGCATCGCGGGCGTCGATCCGTCGGCGGAGATGGGCTGGAAGCATTACGCGATCGCCACTATCGCGTTCAATGCGCTCGGCGCGCTGTTCCTTTACGTGTTGCTGCGCGTGCAAGGCTGGCTGCCGGGCAATCCGCAGCAGTTTGGTCCGATGACGGTGGACGGCGCCTTCAATACGGCAGTCAGTTTCGTGACCAACACGAACTGGCAGGATTACACGCCTGAGCAGACCGTTGGCTATTTGACGCAGATGCTCGGCTTCACCGTCCAGAACTTCTTCTCGGCCGCCACCGGCATTGTGGTGGTGATCGCGCTGATTCGCGGTTTTGCCCGTCATACCGCGCAAACCATCGGCAACTTCTGGGTCGATCTGACGCGTGTGACGCTTTATGTGTTGCTGCCGATGTCGGCGATCATCGCCGCTGTCCTGATGAGTCAGGGTGTGATCCAGAACTTCAAGGCCTATCAGGACGTGCCGACGCTGCAAACCACCACCTACGCCGCACCGAAGCTCGATGCACAAGGCAATCCGGTGAAGGACGCGAAGGGCAACCCGGTCACGGTCGACACGCCGGTGAAGACGCAAACCATCGCGATGGGCCCGGTGGCTTCTCAGGAAGCGATCAAGATGCTCGGCACCAACGGTGGCGGCTTCTTTAACGGCAACTCGGCGCATCCGTACGAAAACCCGACGCCGTTCTCGAACTTCCTGCAGATCTTCTCGATTCTGATTATTCCGGCGGCATTGGCGCTGGTGTTCGGGCGCATGATCGCGGACCGCAAACAGGGCGTCGCCGTTCTCGCCGCGATGACGATTGCGTTTGCCGTCTGCGTGGTCGGCGAAATCAGCGCCGAGCAAAGCGGTAATCCGGCGTTCGCCGCGTTGAATGTGGACCAATCGGCGAATGCGTTGCAGTCGGGCGGTAATGCGGAGGGCAAGGAAACGCGCTTCGGTATCGCGCAGTCGGGCATCTTCACGGTGGCGACCACGGCGGCTTCGTGCGGCGCGGTGGCGAATACGCACGACTCGCTCACGCCGATCGGCGGACTCTATCCGATGCTGCTGATGCAACTCGGCGAAGTGATCTTCGGCGGCGTGGGTTCCGGCATGTACGGCATGCTCGTGTTCGCCCTGCTGGCCGTGTTCGTGGCGGGCCTGATGATCGGCCGCACGCCTGAATACGTCGGCAAGAAGATCGAAGCGTACGAGATGAAGATGGTGTCGATCGTGGTGCTGCTCACGCCGCTGCTGGTGCTCGTGGGCACGTCGATCGCGGTGCTGACCGAGGCGGGCAAGGCTGGTATTGCCAACCCTGGTGCGCACGGCTTCTCCGAAATTCTCTACGCATTCAGCTCGGCCGCGAATAACAACGGCAGCGCGTTTGCGGGCCTGACGGTGAGCACGCCGTTCTATAACTGGCTCACGGCTATCGCGATGTGGTTCGGCCGCTTCGGCACGATCATCCCGGTGCTGGCGATTGCCGGTTCGCTGGCTGCGAAGAAGCGTATCGGTGTGACCGGCGGCACGTTGCCCACTCATGGCCCGCTGTTCGTCGTGCTGCTGCTCGGCACGGTGCTGCTGGTGGGCGCGCTGACTTATGTGCCCGCGCTGGCACTCGGACCTGGTGTCGAACATCTGATGATGATGGGCGCCCATTAAGGCGGCCCGTTGAGATGACACCAGTGAGCAACGAGTGAACACGCGCAAACGGGAAATTCGAGGATTCAATGACTGAACATAATGCAACCAGGTCCATGTTCGACCCGGCGCTGGTGCGCCCGGCGATCGTGGACTCCTTCAAGAAGCTCACGCCGCGCACGCAGTTCCGCAATCCGGTGATGTTCTGCGTGTACGTCGGCAGTATTCTGACGACCATTCTGTGGATCGCCGCGCTCGGCGGTCAGGCCGAGGCGCCCGCGGGCTTCATTCTCGCGGTCACCTTGTGGCTGTGGTTCACGGTGCTGTTCGCGAACTTCGCGGAGGCGCTCGCCGAAGGCCGTTCCAAGGCCCAGGCCGCGTCGCTGCGCAGCGCGAAGAAAGACGTGATGGCCAAGAAGCTCAACGAGCCGCATCCGAAGTCGCCGATCCGTATTCTGACGGCGTCCGATCTGCGTAAAGGCGACGTTGTGCTGGTCGAAACCGGCGACGTGATTCCGGCTGACGGTGAGGTGATCGACGGCGTTGCGTCGGTCGACGAATCGGCGATCACGGGCGAATCCGCACCGGTGATCCGCGAGTCGGGCGGCGATTTTTCGTCGGTGACGGGCGGCACGCGCGTGCTGTCGGACTGGATCGTCGTGCGGGTCACGGCCAATCCGGGCGAAGCCTTCCTCGACCGCATGATCGCGATGGTGGAGGGCGCCAAGCGTCAAAAGACGCCGAACGAAATCGCGCTGACGATCCTGCTGGTCGCGCTGACGATTGTGATGTTGCTGGCTACCGCCACGCTGCTGCCGTTCTCGATGTTTTCGGTCGAAGCGGCCAAGGCGGGTCACGTGGTCACGATCACGGCGCTGGTCGCGCTGCTGGTGTGCCTGATTCCGACCACCATCGGCGGGCTGTTGTCAGCGATCGGCGTGGCCGGTATGAGCCGCATGATGCAGGCGAACGTGATTGCCACCTCGGGCCGTGCTGTGGAAGCAGCCGGTGACGTCGACGTGCTGTTGCTCGACAAGACCGGCACGATCACGCTCGGTAACCGTCAGGCATCGCAATTCGTGCCGGCGCCGGGTTTGACCGAAGAAGCGCTGGCGGATGCCGCCCAGCTTTCGTCGCTCGCCGACGAAACGCCGGAAGGCCGCAGCATCGTCGTGCTGGCGAAGCAGCGCTTCAATATCCGTCAACGCGATATGGCCTCGCTGAAAGCGGAATTCCTCGCCTTCACGGCACAAACACGGATGAGCGGTGTGGACCTGCCGGGCCGTGAGATCCGCAAGGGCGCGGCCGACGCAGTGAAGAACTACGTCGAAGCGAATGGCGGCCGTTTCCCGAACGAAGTCAGCACGGCCGTGGCCGAAGTCGCACGCCGCGGCAGCACGCCGTTGGTGGTCGCCGAGAAAGGCGAGCAGGGCGCACGCGTGCTCGGCGTGATCGAACTGAAGGACGTGGTGAAGGGCGGTATCAAGGAGCGCTTCGCCGAACTGCGCAAGATGGGTATCAAGACCATCATGGTGACGGGCGACAACCGTCTGACGGCCGCGGCGATTGCAGCCGAAGCAGGCGTGGACGATTTCCTCGCCGAAGCCACCCCGGAAGCAAAGCTCGCCACGATCCGTTCGCACCAGGCCGAGGGTCGTCTGGTGGCGATGACCGGCGACGGCACCAACGACGCCCCGGCGCTCGCGCAGGCAGACGTGGCAGTGGCGATGAACACGGGTACGCAGGCCGCGAAAGAAGCCGGCAACATGGTCGACCTCGATTCGAATCCGACCAAGCTGATCGAGATCGTCGAGATCGGCAAGCAGATGCTGATGACGCGCGGCTCGCTCACCACGTTCTCGATCGCCAACGACGTCGCCAAGTACTTCGCGATCATCCCGGCGGCGTTCGCCACCACGTATCCGGCACTGAACGCGCTGAACGTGATGCATCTGGCCACGCCGGCCTCGGCGATCATGTCGGCGGTGATTTTCAATGCGCTGATCATCGTGCTGCTGATTCCGCTCGCGCTCAAGGGCGTGAAATACCGGGCGCTGGGTGCGGCGATTCTGTTGCGCCGCAATCTGCTGGTCTACGGTCTGGGCGGGATCATCGTGCCGTTCATCGGCATCAAGCTGATCGATATGGTGCTGGCCGCGTTCGGCTGGGTTTGAGAAGCGGCAGCTTAAAAGGAGTTACCCAACATGAAAAATCTGTTCCGTCCGCTGATCGTGATTTTCGCGGTGCTGACCGCCGTCACCGGACTCGCTTATCCCGCGGTAATGACCGCCGTCGGTCAGGCAGCTTTCAACAACCAGGCCAACGGCAGCCTGCTCGAGAAGGACGGCAAGGTGGTCGGCTCGAAGCTGATCGGCCAGCAGTTCGATGCGCCGCAGTACTTCTGGGGCCGTCTGTCGGCCACCAGCCCGATGCCGTACAACCCTCAGGGCTCGAGCGGTTCGAATCTCGGACCGACCAACCCGGCGCTGCTCGACGAGGTCAAAGGCCGCATCGACGCGTTGAAGGCGGCCGGCACGGATATGTCGAAGCCCGTGCCGGTCGATCTGGTGACGTCCTCGGGCAGCGGTCTCGATCCTGAGATCAGCCCGGCGGCCGCCGCGTATCAGATCGAACGCGTCGCCAAAGCGCGTAAGCTCGCCGTGAACGATGTGCAGGCGCTGGTCGATCGTTATACGACTGGCCGCCAGTTCGGCGTTCTTGGTGAGCCGCGCGTGAACGTGCTGCAACTGAATCTGGCGCTGGACGAGATGAAGCAGGGTTGAGCGCGGATCAGCGTCATTCATTGATGGCTGTGATTCGAGGAGGCGGCGACCATGCGGTGCCGCCTTCGCCATTTGCGATTGCCATTTGCGGTGGCGCTGCTGCCGTGCCACCATGCATGCACTATCGCTCGCATTATCATGAAAACCATTGAGCATGAACCGCCCCGATCCTGATGAACTGCTCGACAAGCTGCAACGCGACGAAGAAAAGCGTCAACGGGGCAGGCTGAAGATTTTCTTCGGCGCGTCGGCGGGCGTCGGCAAAACCTATGCGATGTTGCAGGCCGCGCGCCGCCGTGCCGATGAAGGCACGGACGTGGTAGTCGGCATTGCCGAAACGCATGGCCGCGGCGAAACCGCTGCGTTGCTCGAAGGTCTCGACGTGCTGCCGCTCGCGATGATCGAATATCGCGGCCGCAAGCTCGGCGAGTTCGATCTCGACGCCGCACTCGCGCGCAAGCCGCAACTCATTCTCGTCGACGAGCTCGCGCATTCGAACGTGCAGGGCGCGCGGCATCTGAAGCGCTGGCAGGATGTCTACGAACTGCTCGACGCGGGCATCGACGTCTACACCACGGTCAACGTCCAGCACCTCGAAAGCCTGAACGACGTGGTCGGCCAGATTACAGGCATCCGGGTCTGGGAGACGGTGCCCGACCGCGTGTTCGATCGGGCCGACGAAGTCACGCTGGTCGACCTGCCCGCTGAAGAATTGCTCGACCGGATGCGCGACGGCAAGGTGTATTTGCCGCAGCAGGCCGAGCGCGCGGTGCGCAACTTCTTTCGCAAGGGCAATCTGATCGCGCTGCGCGAACTGGCGTTGCGCCGCACGGCGGACCGTGTCGATGCGCAGATGCGTGAGTATCGCGCCGACCGTTCGATCGAGCGAATCTGGCAGGCGCGCGAGCGCTTGCTGGTGTGTGTCGGTCCGGGGCCGGAAGCGCCGATGCTGGTGCGCGCGGCGGCACGCCTTGCCGCGAGCCTGAAGGCCGACTGGATCGCGGTCTATGTCGAGACACCCGCGCTGCAGCGCCTGCCCGATGCGCGCCGCGAACGCACACTGAACGCCTTGAAGCTCGCCGCCGAACTCGGCGCCGAAACCGCGACGCTGGCGGGCACCGATGCGGTCGCCGCGCTGATCGGCTACGCGCAGGCTCGCAACGTCTCCAAGCTGGTGGCGGGCGCATCGGCGCGCAGCGGTTTTCAGCGCTGGGTGCGCCGTCCGCTCGGCGAACGCATCGCGGAACGCGCGGGCGACCTCGATCTCACGCTGATTCGCGCGTCGTCGGAGCGCGACGGCGGCGAGCAGCGCCGCTTGCTCAATACCACGGCGAATGCGTGGCGCGAGGCGCTGAGCGCGGCGCGCGAACGCCGTTCGCCGCCGCGCGCCTATGGCATTGCGCTGGCGATTTGCGCGGCCATCACGCTATTGTCGAGCCAGTTGATCGACCATATCGATCTGACCAACCTCGTCATGCTGTACCTGCTTGGCGTGATTTTCACGGCCGTGAAGCTGGGGCGTGGGCCAGGCGTCGTACTGTCGTTCATGAGCGTGGCGGCGTTCGATTTCTTCTTCGTGCCGCCGCGCATGTCGCTGTCGGTGTCCGACACGCAGTACCTGCTGACCTTCCTCGGCATGTTGCTGACTTCGCTCGTCATCAGCCATCTCACGTCGAGCTTGCGCCGCGAGGCGAGCGTCGCGCGGCGCCGCGAACAACGCACCGGCGCGATGTATGCGATGGCGCGCGAGCTGGCTGCCGCGCTTACCATCGAGCAGATCGTCGGCATCGGCAGCCGGCATGTCAGCGAAGTGTTCGGCGCGCGTGTCGCGATCCTGTTGCCGGACAGCGCCGATCAGGTGAAGCAGAAAATCGAGGACCCCGATGCGGCAATCACGCTCGAAGGCGAGATGCTCGATAGCGACGTCGGTCAATGGGTCTACGATCAGCAGAAGCCCGCTGGACACGGTACCGATACGCTGCCGGCCGCCGCCGCGCTGTACCTGCCGCTGAAGGCGCCGATGCGCACGCGCGGTGTGCTCGCGGTCGTGATGCGCGACGAGCGCGAGCTGGACGTGCCTGAGCAGCAACGCATGCTCGACGCATTTGCCGCGCAGATCGCGCTGGCGCTGGAGCGGGTGCACTACGTCGACATCGCGCGCGACGCACTCGTCAATATGGAATCGGAGCGCTTGCGCAATTCGCTGCTGTCGGCGATCTCGCACGACCTGCGCACCCCGCTGACGACGATCGTCGGCTTCTCGTCGATGCTGGCGCAATCGCGCGAGGCGCATCCCGGTGCGCAACCCGGCGACGACCTCGTCGAAGCGATTCACGAAGAGGCGCTGCGCATGACCGGCATCGTCACCAATCTGCTCGACATGGCGCGTTTGCAGGCAGGCAGCCTGCAACTTAACCAGCAGTGGACCCTTCTCGAGGAAACGGTGGGTGCCGCGCTGCGGGCGTGCAAACGCGTGCTGGCCAATCACCCGGTGCAAGTCAAGCTGCCTGCCGATTTGCCGCTGCTGCACCTCGATGCGGTGCTGATGGAGCGGCTCTTCTCGAACCTGTTCGAGAACGCGGCCAAGTACACCCCGCCGGATACGCCGTTGACGATCGGCGCGCAACGTCTCGACGCGGACGGCAAATCGTTCGTACGCGTCGCGGTCGACGATAACGGGCCGGGTCTGCCGGCCGGCATGGAAGCGCGTGTGTTCGAAAAATTCACGCGCGGCGAGAAGGAGTCGGCCAAGCCGGGCATCGGCCTTGGCCTCGCGATCTGCCGCGCGATCGTCGAAGCGCACGGCGGTACAATCGGCGCGCTCAATCGGATGTCACCGGACGGCCGTGTCGAAGGCGCGCGCTTCTGGTTCACCTTGCCGGTGGAAACACCGCCCGAAGCCCCCGATGCGCTGGAAGACGAAGGCGCCGATGCCTTGCCCGACCGCGATCCAACTCCTAACCTGCTTTCCAAGCCCAGCCATGAGTGACCCGAGCATCACCGTCGTTCTGATCGAAGACGAAAAGCAGATTCGCCGCTTCGTGCGAACCGCGCTGGAAGGCGAGGGCATTGTCGTGCACGACGCCGAAACCGGCAAACAAGGTCTCGTCGAAGCCGCGACGCGCAAACCCGATCTCGTCATCGTCGATCTCGGCCTGCCCGACACCGACGGTCTCGATGTGATTCGCGAGCTGCGGGGCTGGAGCGAGCTGCCGGTCATCGTGCTGTCGGCGCGCACTCAGGAAACCGAGAAAGTCGCCGCGCTCGACGCCGGCGCGGACGATTACCTCACCAAGCCTTTCGGCGTGTCCGAACTGCTGGCGCGCATCCGTGCGCA
Organism: Paraburkholderia sp. BGA-UO-ETr-F12; assembly: GCF_059567945.1. Lineage (NCBI taxonomy): Bacteria > Pseudomonadati > Pseudomonadota > Betaproteobacteria > Burkholderiales > Burkholderiaceae > Paraburkholderia > Paraburkholderia sp. BGA-UO-ETr-F12. Next base: position 376,101 of record NZ_JCAQOZ010000012.1, read on the forward strand.
TATGCGGCGGCGCAATCAGGGTGGCGCGAATGAATCGCCGCTGGTGCGCTTCGGCGCTGTGACGGTCGATCTGGCCTTGCGCCAGGTGACGCGCGAGGGCGCCGCCATCCATCTCACGCCGATCGAATATCGGCTGCTCGCGACCCTGGTGCGCCATGCGGGCCGGGTGCTGACGCACCGGCAATTGCTGCGCGACGTGTGGGGGCCGTCCCATGTGGAGAGCCATCACTATCTGCGCATCTACATGGCGCATCTGCGCGGGAAACTGGAGCGCGATCCGGCGCAACCGGAGCATATCGTCACCGAGACGGGGGTGGGATATCGGCTGGTCGGCGCCGTATAACGCGATTTTGGTATAATTACAGTTCGTAAGGACGACCTTGCGCATCTGCTTCAAACGGGGACGGCCCCATCTGATCACGGAGCTGTCTCATGTCCTGGATTCTTCTGCTGATTGCCGGTTTGCTCGAGGTTGCCTGGGCGGCCGGTCTTAAAACCTCCGAAGGCTTTACCCGGCTGTGGCCGTCCGTATTTACGGTCGTGACCGCGCTCGGCAGTTTCGTTCTGCTTGCCATGGCGATGCGTCAACTGCCGCTCGGCACGGCCTACGCCGTGTGGACAGGCATCGGCGCGGTCGGCGCGTTCATCTTCGGCATCGTCATGATGGGCGAGGCTTTGACGGTCGCGCGGGTGGCGAGCGCGGCGCTGATCGTGATCGGCTTGATCGGGTTGAAGCTGTCGTCGGGGCATTGATCTCTCGGTGAATCTCTCATTGAGACCCTGAGATTCAAGTGGATTGGCGTGTCCGCGCGTGCGTGGATCGAGCGCCAATCCTCCGCCGTTACAGGCCAGCATTTGTTCGCCACTCTGCGTTCTGCGAATTAACGTGGCTATAATGAGACTGAATCCAACCTGAAATTGTCCGCGGCCTATTTGGCGCGGCCGGCTTGGCGCGGGTCTGACGACTTCGATGCGGCGGTTTCCTTTGCTTTGCCCGTCGAAGCGCCCGGCACGCACAGCGCGCCTGGAGGCGGCCATGCTTGAATCACTTTCGCTCGCTGCGGGCCTCTCATGGGGCAGCGGTCTGCGCCTCTATCTGACAGTCCTGCTGGCCGGCGTGTTCGCGCGTCTTGGCTTCATCCATCTTCCCGATACGTTGTCCGCGCTGTCGTCGCCGTGGGTCATCGGCGTCGCGGGTGTGCTGACGGTCACCGAATTTCTCGCCGACAAGATTCCCGCGTTCGATTCCTTATGGGACGCAGTCCATACCTTTATCCGGATTCCCGCCGGCGCGGTATTGGCCGCCGGCGCGCTCGGCCATGCCGATCCGGCGCTGCTGACGGTCGCGGCATTGGCGGGCGGCACGCTGGCAGGCACCGCGCATCTGGCTAAGGCGGGCACGCGCGCGCTGATCAATCTGTCGCCGGAACCGGTGTCGAATGTCGTGACCTCGACTGCCGAAGACGGACTCGTGTTCGGCGGCATGCTGCTCGCGCTGTTCGTGCCGCTTCTGTTCCTGATCCTGATGGTGGGCTTCCTGATGCTGGCGGGCTGGGCGTTGCCGCGATTGTGGCGTGGGGTGCAGGGCGGTTTTCGCGGAATGGCGACGCACATGGTGTCGCGGTTTGCCAGGAGTCGGCACGATTGAGCGATACGGTAAGGAGTGTGACGGCGCGGACCGCCTCACGGCCGACGCGCCGGCTGGGCGGCACGGATGTGCTGCGCCAGGCTATCCGCATGACGGCGCGCGACTGGCGCGCGGGCGAACTGACGATGCTGCTGCTGGCGCTGGTGCTGGCCGTCGCGGCGTTGTCGAGTGTCGGCTTTCTGGCCGACCGTTTGCATCAGGGGCTTGAGCGCGATGCGCGGCGCATGATCGGCGCCGATTTCATCGTCCGTGCCGATCATCCCGTCGATCCGCAGTTCGCGAGGCAAGCCGGCGCGCTCGGCTTGAGCACCGCCAGCACGGCGATCTTCCCCAGTATGGTCAATTCGACCGGCGCACAGCCGGTCTCGCGGCTGGCCGCCGTCAAGGCGGTGTCGCCGGGTTATCCGTTGCGCGGCGAATTGCGGATCGCGTCGGCGCCGGGCGCGGCGGGCCATCCTACCCGCTCGATTCCGGCTCCCGGTACGGTATGGGTCGATCAGGCGTTGCTCGACGCGTTGAAGCTGCATGTCGGCGACGCCGTGAAGGTCGGGTCGCGCGACTTCACGATCGGTGCGGTGATTACCCGCGAACTCGACCGTGGGTTCTCGTTCGTCAATTTTTCACCGCGTCTGATGCTGCGTGCCGACGATGTCCCATCGACCGGCCTCATCACCTACGGCAGCCGTGTGACTTACCGGCTGCTGGTGGCGGGTTCGGATGCATCGGTGGCGCGCTTCGCGCAATTCGCGCATGACAAGGTAGACGGCGGCAAGATGCGCGGCGTCGCGCTCGAGTCGTTGCAGGACGGCCAGCCTCAGGTGCGTCAGACGCTCGACCGCGCGAGTCACTTCCTCACGCTCGTCTCGCTGCTCACCGCGCTGCTCGCGGCGGTGGCGATCGCGATGGCCGCGCATCGGTATATGCGCCGGCATCTGGATGGCTGCGCGGCGATGCGCTGTCTCGGTGTCAGTCAAGCCACGCTGCGCACGCTGTTCACGCTTGAATTCATCGGGTTGGGTCTGATCGGCGGCGCGCTCGGCGTGGCGCTCGGTTATCTGGGGCATATGGCGTTGCTGACATGGCTCGGCAGTCTGATCGATGTCACCTTGCCGTACCCCACGGTCTGGCCGGCGCTCGAAGGTATCGCGGCCGGTCTGGTGTTGCTGCTCGGTTTTGCGTTGCCGCCGCTGTTGCCGCTGACGCGCGTGCCGCCGGTGCGCGTGCTGCGCCGCGAATGGGGCGAAGCGGGGCGTACCGCGTGGGCCGCGTATGCACTCGGCATCGTGTTGTTTGCCGCGCTCCTGATCGTTGCCGCGGGCGAGTTGAAGCTCGGCGGCATTGTCGCGGGTGGTTTTGCCGGCGGACTGCTGGTGTTCGCGTGTATCGCGCGGCTGGCGTTGTGGGGTGCGTCGCGCGTCGTGCGCAGCGAGCGCGTGAATGCGGGAATCGGCTGGCGTTACGCGCTGGCCTCGCTGGAGCGGCGCAGCGGCGCGAGCGCATTGCAGATCACCGCACTCGGCATCGGTCTGATGTGCCTGTTGCTGATCGCGATGACGCGTAACGATCTGGTGGCCGGCTGGCGCAAATCCACGCCGCCGGATGCGCCCAACGAATTCATCATCGACATCCAGCCCGACCAGCGCGACGCTGTCACGCAATATCTGAACACGCACGGCGTGCCCGGCACGGTGCTCGCGCCGATGGTGCGCGGCCGGCTGATCGCGATCAACGGCAAACCCGTCAATCCGGATTCATTCAAGGGCGAGGATGCCAAACGTCTCGTCGACCGCGAATTCAATCTGTCGTATACGACCGAGCTGCCTGACGACAACCGTGTTTCCGCCGGCACCTGGTATGGCGACACGAAGACGCCGCAGATTTCGATCGAACAGGGCTTGGCGAAGCTGATCAACGTGAAGCCTGGCGATACGCTGCGTTTCGACGTGACGGGTTTGCAGATCGACGCGCCGGTGACGAGTGTGCGCAAGCTCGACTGGGGTTCGTTCAAGGTCAATTTTTTCGTGTTGATGCCGCCGGCCGCGTTGCAGGATTTCCCGGCGACGTTCATTACCAGCTTCCATTTGCCACCGCAAAATCAGTCGACCATCGACGGGCTGATCGCCGCTTATCCGAACCTCACGGCAATCGACATGGGTCCGATTCTGGCCCAGGTGCAGCGCGTCTTGCAGCAGGTGATCGGCGCGGTGCAGTTCCTGTTCGCGTTCACGCTCGCGGCCGGCGTGCTGGTGCTCTACGCGGCGCTGGCCGGCACGCGCGATGAGCGTATGCGAGAATCCGCGCTGCTGCGCGCGCTGGGGGCTTCGCATCGCCAGGTGCGGGCGGTGCAGATCGCCGAGTTTGTGGCGGTAGGGGCGCTGGCCGGCTTGATGGCGGCGATCGGCGCGCAAGTGATCGGCTGGTTGCTGGCGACGCGCGTGTTCGAGTTTTATCTGAGCTTCGATCCATGGCTGTTGCCCGCGGGTATCGCCGCCGGGATCGCCTGCGCGGGTGTGGGCGGCTGGATCAGCTTGCGGCATGTGCTGACGCGTCCTGCGTTGCAATCGCTGCGGGATGCGTGATTTTTCTTTGATGTTCTTTGTGATTGGGTATGAGCGATCTTAACGACGAAGTGTCCGCCGCACAGCCGACGGCCTTCGAACTGGTGGGTGGTGAAGCGCGCGTGCGCGAACTGGTCGACCGGTTTTATGACCTGATGGATCTCGAAACGGAATTCGCCGGGATTCGGGCCTTGCATCCGGAATCGCTCGATGGTTCGCGCGACAAGTTTTTCTGGTTCCTGTGCGGCTGGATGGGTGGACCTGATCATTACATCAGCCGCTTCGGCCATCCCAGGTTGAGGGCGCGGCACATGCCGTTTCCGATCGCGTCCAGCGAGCGGGATCAATGGCTTCGCTGCATGGCGTGGGCAATGGAAGACGTCGGGCTCTCCGAATCGCTGCGAGAGCGCCTGTTGGCGTCGTTCTTTGAGACAGCGGACTGGATGCGCAATCGCAATGGTTGAGCGGGTCGCGGGGCTGGAAGCGGCAGAGGCGCGCGCGGTTCTCGACTGCTGGTTTGGCGCGCCGGATACGCCCACCTTCGGCCAGGCGCGCAAGCTCTGGTTTGCACGCGATCGGGCTTTCGACGCGATGCTGCTGGAACGCTTCGGGACGCTGATCGATGCGGCGCGCGAAGGGGCACTCGATAGCTGGACGGCGACACCGTCTGGCGCGTTAGCGCTGATCATCGTGCTGGATCAGTTTTCCCGCAATTGCTATCGCAATACGCCGCGCGCTTTCGCGGCAGATCATCAGGCGCTGCGCGTTGCGCAGCAGATGGTCGCAAGCGGCGCCGATCTCCGGTTGCCCACCGCGCATCATCGCGCGTTCGCGTATTTGCCGTTCGAACACGACGAAACGCTTGCCAGTCAGCATGAATCGTTGCGCCTGTTCAAACAACTGAAGGCCGAGCCGGAAGGTGCGTCCTACTACTCATCGGCAGTCGGGCACGCCAGAATCATCGAGCGTTTCGGACGCTTTCCTCATCGCAACGCGGCGCTCGGGCGGCAGTCTACGGATGAAGAAAGGGCTTTCCTGAAAGGACCCGGCTCGTCTTTCTAGGCGTTGGAAAAGCGGCGGCACATGGCATGGCGGCGCTCTTTGCCGCCATGCGCTACTCGCCGTCCGCGGGCTTCGCCGGAGTCCGCACAAATACCCGCAGCAACTCGCCGGTATCGCCCGGTCGCGCGCCCGACCAGAACAGCCGCCAATCGCCCGCTGGCGCGCGCGCATTGTCGCGACGGCCCTGGTCGATCAGCCACGTGCATTCGGTTGCCGCGGTGTTCGCGACCGGTTGATGCTCGATACCGGTGTAGTAGTAGAGCATCGGCGCTTCGGATTCGCCGAGTCCGGTACTGGCCATGCAGTCGCCGTCGTTCCATTCGATGTTCATGGCGGCGCCGAGGTTTTCGAACACGGAGCGGTAACTCTTCGCATAATCGAGCCATGGCAGCAGCAGGGTGCTCACCAGCCCCCACGCGAGAATCGCACCCGCGCACCAGCTCAGCGCGCCGCGCCATTTGCCGGTGTGTCTGAAGACCGGCAGCAACCACAGCCAGCCGAGCGTCATCAGCAATGCGGCCGCGATCAATATGGGTTTGACGGGCAGCACCCAGTCGAGTGGCAGCCAGCGGCCGAGCCAGTGCAGCGACGCATGTGTATCGGCCGGACTGCTCATGATCGACCAGATGATCCAGGCGAGCGCGGCCATAGCGCCGAACAGCACGCGGCTCGCTATGTCCCAGCTTGCGTGCAGGCGCTGCGGCAGCCTGTCGATGCCTCGCGTCGCCACCAAGGCGAGCGGGGCAATGAACGGCAGAATGTACAGTTCGCGAACCGTTGCCGACGTTTGCAGCACGGCGAAACCGATGCCCGAGAACATCACCGGCAATGCCACGCGCGGATCACGCCAGCGGCGCCATCCGCCGCCGGCGAGCGCGGCTACCGCAAGCGGCACGACCGGGAAACCGACGCTCAGCACGGTGCGCAACACGAACCAGCGGCTTTCGTTTTCAGAGCCGAGTTCCGCCACCGAAAAGCCGAAGAAGCGGCCGACGTTGTTGTCCCACAGCCAGACCTTGAAGAGCGCTTCGGAGCGCAGATAGAAGCAGATTGGCCAGATCAGCGCGAAGGGCGCGCAGACCAGTGCGGCGACGCCGAGCGACGCCGCGAAGCTGCGCGTGCGGCAGGCGGGATACAGCACCAGCACGGCGACGGTGGTCGCGCCGAAGACGAGCGGCACGAACAGGCCCTTGGCCAGCAGCGACACGCCGACGCCCGCGCCGAACATCGCCGCGCCGCTCAGAATCGCGTGGCGCCGGTGGTGCACGTCGACCGGCAGCAGGCGCGCTTCGTCGCGCAGGTGCACCAGCACCAGCTCGAACAATCCGCAGAAACCGAGCGCGGCGCCGGCCATCAGCGCGACGTCGGTCATCATGTCATGCACGTGCTTGATGACGACGAGCGTGCTCGCGAATAACGCCAGCGTACCGATCACGCGGATATCGAACCAGCTGGACGCGCTCACCGCGCGGCGGGCGACGCGTGCCGTGTAGTAGACGGTCAGGCCCGCGAAGAGCGCGCTCGCAAGGCGGGCAGCATCATGCAGCGGCAGATAGCGGCCGAGCATCCAGGCGAAGCCCGTGGCGACCCAATCGTAGATCGGCGGTTTTTCGACAAAAGGCTGGCCTGCGTTGGTCGGCACGACCAGGTCGCCGGTATCGAGCATGTGCTGGATGATGCCGAACGTATAGGTCTCGTCCTGTTTCCACGGCTCGTGGCCGAGGGTGCCGGGCAGAAGCCACGCGCACAGGACGGCCAGCGCCGCCAGCCACATGAGCGGACGGGCAGCGGCCAGCGCGCGCAAGCGCCGCGCGCCGCGCGAAGCGGGAGCCGGCCCCGGCGCGGCGGGTGTCGAAGAGCCGGTAGGCGTGGCGGGCCTTGCGGGCGTTGCGGCTTCGGCCGCCGCCGCGAGGCCGTCTGACAAGACCGCGCCGGACTCGTCAACGCGTGCCGAGCCGGCGTGCGTGCCCGGCGCACCGTCGGCAGAGCCGGCCGGTCTAGGTGTCGCAACCGCGACGGTCCCCGTGCGCCAGGGCGCGGATGAGTTTTCGTACATGAGAATCTCTGATTGCCCTACGCGGCGGCGTTGGCCGCGGGCTTGTGGTCTAGCTGCGCACAGCCTGCGGCTGCATGCGAATGCTGCGATTGTAGACCCGCTTTATTACGAACGATTACAGAAAAAGCGAAGAATATGGCGGTCAGTCAAACGGATCGCGCCGATTCTTCGCCAGATCGAGGGGAATAGGGGGTGGGGAGGAGAAAGCGGCCGCGGGAAGCCGCTGGCCGCGCAAGCAGAAGAGGGGGCGCTTAGGGGCTTAGGGGCCCCTAGGGGCTTTAGGGTCTGCTCAGCGCCCGCCGGTGACGTCGAGCAGCGCGCCCGTCACGTACGAGGCGGCGTCGCTCAACAACCAGACGATCGACTCGGCAACCTCGTCGGCGCTGCCGGGGCGGCCGAGCGGCGTGGTCGCGCCGAGCTGGGCGGCGCGCTCGGGCTTGCCGCCGCTCGCGTGGATGTCGGTGTCGATCAGGCCGGGGCGCACCGCGTTCACGCGCACACCCTGCGGGCCGAGTTCTTTGGCGAGGCCAATTGTCAGGGTGTCGACTGCGCCTTTCGAGCCCGCGTAGTCGATGTATTCGTTCGGCGAGCCTAAACGTGCAGCCGCCGACGAGATGTTCACGATCACGCCCCCCGCGCCGCCACGGGCGGTCGACATGCGGCGCGCGGCTTCGCGTGCGCATAGGTAGGCGCCGAGCACGTTGACGTCGAACATACGCGTCAGGCGCGCCAGGTCCATGTCCGCAAGCTGACTCGACGGCGCGACAATGCCGGCATTATTGACGAGTGCATCGAGCCGGCCGAACTTTTGCTGGAGCGCGTCGAACATCGCGATCACATCGGCTTCACTGGCGACGTCGCCGGCAATCGCCAGCGCCTGGCCCCCCGCGCGTTCCACGTCGGCAACGGTTTCCCGCGCTGCCGCCAGGTTTTGCGCATAGTTCACGCCCACCGACCAGCCCCGTGCGCCCAGCAAACGCGCGGTCGCGCGGCCAATGCCGCGGCTGCCACCGGTGATCAGAACGGCTTTCGTCATCGCAACCTCATCGCTCGGGTGGGGGCCGCGGGAGTGCGCGGCCGGTTTCGTTCAGCGGGGTGAAAGAGGGCGTCGAACAGGCGCGCTGCGCGGCGCTCAGACAGCGTCGCGTTTAATCGCCCATTTGTCGCTGGCAGGCGGTTGATAGCGTTGCAGCTTGCCGATCAGCGCGACCGGGTCGGCGTCCCGTTGCAGGATGTCGAAGTAGGTCTGCCGCATGAAGCCTTCGTCTACCGTGTGTTTGAGCAGCGCGATCAGCGGATCGTAGAAGCCGTCGATATTCAGCAGTGCCACCGGCTTCTGGTGATAGCCGAGTTGCGCCCACGTATAGACCTCGAACAGTTCTTCGAGCGTGCCGGCACCGCCCGGCATTGCAACGAACGCGTCGGACAGGTCGGCCATCATCTTCTTGCGATGATGCATATCGGGTACGACATGCAATTCCGTCAAACCGTTATGGCCAACTTCCTTGTTGACCAGCAACTCGGGAATCACGCCGATTGCGCGGCCGCCCTCGGCCATCACCGTATCGGCGATCACACCCATCAGGCCGACCTTGCCGCCGCCGTAGACCAGCGCGAGATCGGCCTGTACCAGCGCGCGGCCAAAGGCGCGCGCGGCTTCGGCGTACAACGGTCTGGCTCCGTCGGAGGAGCCGCAATACACACACACCGACTTCATACTCAAACGTCCTTCGGTTCGTTGCGGGGCGCGGCGCCCTCCTTCGGCGGCAGGTAGTCGTAGAACTCGCGCTTGGGCAGCTTGCCCGATACGAGGTCGTCGAAAATCTGCCGTGAGCGCCCGCGCAGATAAGGCGCCATCAGCGACACGATCTGCACGCTCACCTGATGCAGTTCGGCGCGAATGGTTTCCTGCTCGTTGTACTTGCGCGGGTTCATCACGAACTGATACGACAGCCAGTACGTGGCGATCACGCCGATGTTGGTGGCGATCACCTGCAGTTCTTCGGGCGTGGCGACCATTTCGCCGTCCGCCACGAGCTGCTCGCAGAACTGGCTCGCAAAGCGCACCTTGTGGCTGATGATCTGCTTGAAATGTGTTTCGAGCGTACGGTTGCGCGCCAGCAGATCATTCAGATCACGATACAGGAAACGATAGCGCCAGGTGAAATCGACCATGTACTGCAGGTACGACCACATCTCGTCGATCGTGGCGCGGTGATCGTCGGGAAAGCGCAGACGCTTTTCGATCTCCTGCTCGAACTGGCTGAAGATGCTGTTGATGATGTCGTCTTTGTTGCGGAAGTGGTAGTACAGGTTGCCTGGACTGATTTCCATTTCCTCGGCGATCGTCGTGGTCGTGACGTTCGGCTCGCCGATTTCGTTGAACAGTTTCAACGACAGTTCGAGGATCCGTTCGCGGGTGCGGCGGGGAGGTTTGGCTTCCATGTCGTCCGGCCCTGGTTACGCCGGGCTGGGCGCGTGGCGGCTTGCCGCTCTAGCGTGATCCACCCGGACGCGGTTGGTATATTGAGCGCCCCAGCGATTTTCCGTAGGGCTGTCGGACGATTATAAACCGACCGTTCTAATACCAAGCGGATACTCAGGGTTTTCATTGCCCGCTGCGGCGGCCGGGGCGCGCGAGGCGCCGCGGGATGGGGCTACCGTCGCGCTCACAGCCACGCTTTGATCCAGTGCACGATCAGCGGCCCGACAATCAGCCCCCATGTCATCACGCACATGCCGAGCGCGACCATCACCGCCGCGCTGCCGAGATCCTTGGCGCGGCGCGACAACTCGTGGCGCTCGAGTGAAATCCGGTCGATGGCCGCCTCGACGCTCGAATTCAGCAACTCGACGATCAGCACCAGCAGCACCGAGCCGAGAAGCAACACGCGCGACACCGGATCGACCGGCACCAGCACGCCGCATGGAATCAGGATCGCCGCGAGCGTGAGTTCCTGGCGAAACGCGCTCTCCTCGCGGATTGCCACCCGAAACCCGGCCAGCGAATTTTTCATCGCGTGCCATGCGCGGGTCAGGCCGCGATTGCCCTTGTACGGATTGAAGGGGAGCGGGGCGAACGGATCGTCGGGACTGAGCGGTTCGTGATGGGGCTCGTTATCGAACTGCTCGGAGCCCTCGGGACCCACGCCTTTCATGCTGTGAAAACCGTTCGCGTGCTGGACATGATCCGGCGTGGCTTGCTCGCTCACGTCTTCGAACGGCTCGACGCTGGCAGCGCCGGTATCGGGTTTGACAGCGCGCAACGCGCCGTTCGGTGCGCGCGCTGCGTTGGAGTGTCGGGTTGGCATAGGCGGCTCGGCGCGCCGCTTCATGCGGCGGCGCTTTCCTCGCTGTATGACGCGCGCGGCAGCGGCTTCAGATGGGCCGCGAACTGCTCGGACGCCGCGGCCCAGGAGAAACGTTCGGCCCACGCGCGTGCATGGCCGCGGTCGATTTTCAGCGCTTCGAGGCAGGCTTCACGCAAGTCCTCGTGCATGGCGCCCGCGCCGCCGTCGCCGAGCACGTCGATCGGGCCGGTCACCGGATACGCCGCGACCGGCGTGCCGCAAGCCAGCGCTTCAAGCAGGACGAGCCCGAAGGTATCGGTGCGGCTCGGGAACACGAAGACGTCGGCAGCGGCGTAGACCTTGGCCAGCTCGGCTTGCGTGAGGACGCCCAGGTAATTCGCCTGCGGATAGCGCGACTTCAGTTCGGCGAGTGCCGGGCCTTCGCCCGCGACCCACTTGGAGCCGGGCAGATCGAGCTTAAGGAACGCCTCGACGTTCTTTTCGACCGCCACCCGTCCCACATACAGAAAGATCGGTCGCGCGGTGTTGAGCACCTTCGAATCCATCTGGTGAAAAATGTCGAGGTCGACGCCGCGGGTCCACAGCACCACATTGGTGAAGCCAAATTTTTCGAGGTCGGCCTTGACCACCGGTGTGGGGGCCATCACGGCCAGCGACGCCTTGTGGAACCAGTGCAGAAACTTGTAGGTCACCGCGAGCGGAATGCCGAAACGCGCCTGCACATATTCGGGAAAGCGCGTGTGATAGGCCGTCGTGAACGGCAGCTTGTGTTTGATTGCGTAGGCGCGTGCGGCCATGCCGAGCGGGCCTTCGGTGGCGATGTGCAGCGCGTCCGGCGCGAATTCGTCAATGCGCTGATGGAGCTTGCGGCGCGGCAGCAGCGACAGGCGAATCTCAGGATAGGTCGGGCACGGAATCGTCTTGAATTCGAGCGGTGTCAGCAAGTCGACGCGGTGGCCGAGTGCGGTGAGCTCGCGCGTGGTGTTTTTCAGCGTACGCACGACGCCATTGACCTGCGGTTCCCATGCATCGGTGACGATCATGATCTTCATCGGTTTCGGCCCAATAGAAGTGGAGAGGTGCTACGCGGTCGCCCGGGCTTTCTGCACGCCGACTTCCGGGGCGCGCATCACAGTCCAGTAGATCACCTTGAGTTCGCCTTCGTACGTCTCGACGAGCGCCGACAGGCTTTCGACCCAATCGCCGTCGTTGCAATACAGCACACCGTCGATTTCGCGGATTTCGGCTTTGTGAATGTGTCCGCAGACCACGCCGTCGCAACCGCGGCGGCGTGCTTCGTCGGTCATCACGCGCTCGAACGACGAGATGAAATTCACTGCGTTCTTCACCTGATGTTTCAGGTATTGCGACAGCGACCAGTACGGGAAGCCGAGCCGGCTGCGGATCCGGTTGAACCAGCGGTTCAGGATCAGGATCATCGTGTAGAGCGTGTCGCCGAGATAGGCGAGCCACTTGGCGTGCTGGATCACGCCGTCGAACAGATCGCCGTGCACGATCCAGAGGCGTTTGCCGGCGAGCGTCGTGTGGAATGCTTCGCCGCGTACGTGGATGTCGCCGAACGCGAGGTCGCAGAATTGACGCGCGGCTTCGTCGTGATTGCCTGGGACGTAGATGACCTGGGTGCCTTTGCGCGCTTTGCGCAGGATCTTCTGTACGACGTCGTTGTGCGCCTGCGGCCAGTACCAGCCTTTTTTCAACTGCCAGCCGTCGATGATGTCGCCCACCAGGTACAGGTATTCCGACTCGTTGTGCCGCAGGAAGTCCAGCAGATACGGCGCCTGGCACCCGCTCGAGCCGAGATGGATGTCGGACAGCCAGATGGTGCGATAGCGATGCGGTTCGCCGTGTTCGTCGTCTTGATGGCCGGCTTGCGCGTCGAGGGGCAGCGATGGCACAGGCAGCGGTCGTCCGTGACTGGGGTTGGGCTCCGGGCGGAACGCGACGGGGTCGACGCTCGGGCCGGTCTGGCGGAACAGGGAAGTCGCGGACGTTTTGGGGTCCATGGCTCACGCGTCGAGTTGCGGTGCCCGTATTGCGCCAGTCGCGCGTGACCGCGCCGTGACAGTCACGAGAAGTTCTTATTACTGTGTCGGAAGAAGGAGACGGCGGCGGAGCGGCGATGCTCGGAGAAGGACGATGCCGGGCGGTAAGTCCGGTAGTACAGCAAACGCGAACCGCGGGCGCGGCAGCGTGGTCAGTTTGCGACGCTAATGACGCGGGTGCCGGCGAGGCGGTCGTGCAGGAATTGACGCTGTGGGTCGAAGCGGCCGGTGGCGGCCCACAGGACGAACCAGAGTGCGGCGATCAGCAGAGTCTGCGGCACGGTGAGGCCTAGCAGCGGGTGCAATGCGAGGGGCGGCAAAAACCACAGCCACGCCAGCACGTAACGAACGATCGCGCGGCCGGTGGATACGGGCGCGCCGTTAGCGGCGACGACGCGCAGGCGCCACGTTTTCATCGGCAGCGTCTGGCCGCTGTGGGTCCAGAACCAGACGAAATACAGGCCGACCACGAGCCCGATCCACGCGGCGAGCAGGTTGTGATGGGTGAGACCGTTGCGCTGCTGCGTCAAGGTGCTGAACAGATAACCCGCAATGAACACGACGCCGAACAGGATCACGGCTTCGTAGAGCAGCGTGGCGAGGCGCCGGCGAACCGTGGGCGTGCCGGACGAGGCGGTGGGCAGTGCCGAGGTGGCGAGCGGCTGGGACACAGTTGGGCTCCGCTCAGGAGCCGTTGAAGATCGACGGCGCCTCGGACGGCGAAACCGGCACCGGGATGGCGGGCACGAAGCTGCCCGCAGCCGGAATCGCCGGCGTGATGGCCGGGCTCGGCAGCGCCGCGGCAGCCGCGGCGCTCGCCGCTGCGGCGCCGCTCGCCTCGTGCTCGCGGGCCTTGACGAGGCGATCCAGGCCCTTGATCTCGGTCTTGCCCGACGGCGGTGCGCTCACCACGCTCGGCCGCCGTTTACGCTCGCTCGCGGCGAGCCGCTCCTTCTGCTCTTCCGGCAATTGCTGATAGGCCTTCCAGGCGTTCTGGCGGGTTTCGCGCGGTAATTCTTTCGACACCTGGTAGTTTTCGCGTGCAACGCGCCGCTGATCGGGGGTCATACGCACCCATTCGGTCATGCGGTCATGCAGGCGTTTTTGTGCTTCAGGCGACAACTTCGGGTAACGCGACGCGATTTTGATCCATTTTCGCTTGCGTTCTTCGCTGAAGGTGTCCCATTCGCCGGCGAACGGCGCGAGCGCGACGTGATCGGCCGCACTCAGGCGGGACCATGCCATTGGGCTCTTGCTGCCGGGCAGGCCCGGCAGGTCGACGGCGAGGGTAGGCGCGGGCGCCTTGGCGGTCGCGTTGCCGCTTGCGGCAGGCGCGCTGGCGGGCGAGGCCGGGCTCGGATAGAAGCGCGGATACGTCGCGGCGAACGACACCAGGGCCGCGATCGTGCATCCGAAAACAACGGCCAAGCCGCGCTTGTAACTCACCCGAAGAATCTCCCGCTCAGTGGGCGCGTGATAGATACGCGTTGAAACCGTGGTCGAGATAGGCATTGAGCGGCAGGTCGTCGCTTAGCATGGCTGCATCGATATCGGCGAGTTCGGCCGTGCGTTGCTGGTCTTCCCAGTAGGCAATACCCACGAGGCTGATGACCAGCGCGGCGAGCGGCCACGCGAGCGCAAAACGGCGCAGCGGCGAACGGCGGCGCTGCGGCATCTCGACTTGCGGCATGCCGGCAGCGGCGAGGGCGGGCACGAAGACCGGCGCGCTCACGGTTTCGGGCTTCTTGCGTGCAAGTGCGGCGCGGCGCGCGACGGCGAGCCGGTCGACGGTGGCGGCCGGAATGCTGGCGGCGTTTTCGTCGAGCGCGCGGCGCACCTGGCGGGCGAATTCGAGTTCTTTGGTTTCCAGGGAGCTCATAGCGTGATTCCTTTAGCCTTGAGCGCTTGCGCCAGCGTGTGCGTGGCCCGCGAGCAGTGCGTTTTCACGCTACCCTCGGAGCAGCCCATCGCGGCGGCAGTCTCGGCGACATCCATATCTTCCCAATAACGCATGAGAAACGCCTCCCGTTGACGTGCCGGTAATTTTTGGATCTCGTCGTCGATTAACTGTAAGACCTGTTCGCGTTCGAGTTTCTGTTCGTTGCTCTCGGCGCCCGCCGAGCCTTGCTGCGCCTCGAATGTTTCGAGCGGGTCGAATTCGTCGTCGTCGGCGTTGCCGAGCGAAGAAAAGAGACTAACCCAGGTATTGCGCACTTTGGCACGACGGAAATAGTCGTGCATCGCATTCTGGAGAATACGCTGAAACAGCAGCGGAAGTTCGGCGGCTGGACGATCACCGTATTTTTCGGCGAGCTTGATCATCGCGTCCTGCACGATATCGAGCGACGCGTCGTCGTCCCGCACGGCGTAGACCGTCTGCTTGAATGCGCGCCTTTCGACGCCCGCCAGAAAATCGGCGAGTTCCTTGTCTGATGCCATCCGTTTGGGGGTCGGCGCAGCGTGCGTGCGCGTAATCGGTCGAAAAATGTCGTAAAACTCGCGGATGCTAACAAACTTTCGCTCCGCTGGGGCGAAACCCGCCCTAGCTTGCATCTCTATAACAGGATTTCGGTCGTTTTTATTCGTTAGCGAGATTGACGGCGGGGCGCCAGGGCAATATTTGCTTGACCGCGCGGACTTCTGCAGATATCGTCGCTGGTTCGCAACATAAGTGACTTGTCTCAATTGAGGTGTGGCCCAAGAAGCTCACCTGTCAACTGGACGCGCCGCTTGAACCCGAGCCACAAGCCCGGCAGAGAGCACCCGATCAATTTTTTGCCGAAAATTCGAAAGGTGAATAAATGAATATGCCCAGCGCGGAATTCTCCACGTCGGATACGACCCCCCATCCCGAAGCTGACTCTATCGGCGCCACCGTGCTCATGAAGGCACTGGCCGACGAAGACGTCGAGTTTATCTGGGGCTATCCCGGCGGCTCGGTACTCTACATTTACGACGAGCTGTACAAGCAGGACAAATTCCAGCACGTCCTCGTGCGCCACGAACAAGCCGCAGTCCACGCCGCTGACGCCTATGCGCGTTCCACCGGCAAAGTGGGTGTGTGCCTCGTGACCTCCGGCCCCGGCGTCACCAATGCGGTGACCGGCATCGCGACGGCCTACATGGATTCGATCCCGATGGTGATCATCAGCGGCCAGGTGCCGACTGCCGCGATCGGTCAGGATGCGTTCCAGGAGTGCGATACGGTCGGCATCACGCGTCCTTGCGTGAAGCACAACTTCCTCGTGAAGGACGTGCGCGACCTCGCCGCTACCGTCAAGAAAGCTTTCTATATCGCCCGCACTGGCCGTCCTGGCCCGGTGCTGATCGACATTCCGAAAGACGTCTCGAAGATGCCGTGCCAGTACGAACCGCTCAAGAGCGTTTCGCTGCGCTCGTACAACCCGGTCACGAAAGGTCACTCCGGCCAGATTCGCAAGGCGGTTGCCTTGCTGCTGTCGGCCAAACGTCCTTATATCTACACCGGCGGCGGCATCATCCTCGCGGATGCATCGCGCGAGCTGAACCAGTTCGCCGATCTGCTCGGCTATCCGATCACGAATACGTTGATGGGTCTGGGCGGCTACCGCGCGAGCGACAAGAAATTCCTCGGCATGCTCGGCATGCACGGCACGTACGAAGCCAACATGGCGATGCAGCACTGCGACGTGCTGATCGCGATCGGTGCGCGTTTCGACGACCGTGTGATCGGCGACCCGGCGCACTTCGCGTCGCGCCCGCGCAAGATCATCCATATCGACATCGATCCGTCCTCCATCTCCAAGCGCGTCAAGGTCGACATTCCGATCGTCGGCGACGTGAAGGAAGTGCTGAAGGAACTGATCGAGCAGTTGCAGACGGCCGAGCATGGCCCGGACACCGCGGCGCTCGCCGACTGGTGGAAGGACATCGAAGCCTGGCGCGCCAAAGACTGCCTCAAGTTCGACCGTAAGAGCGACATCATCAAGCCGCAGTACGTGGTGGAAAAGGCGTGGGAACTGACCGACGGCAATGCCTTCGTGTGTTCCGACGTCGGCCAGCACCAGATGTGGGCGGCGCAGTTCTATCGCTTCAACAAGCCGCGCCGCTGGATCAACTCCGGTGGTCTCGGCACGATGGGCTTCGGCCTGCCGGCGGCGATGGGCGTGAAGATGGCGCATCCGGACGACGATGTGCTCTGTATCACGGGCGAAGGCTCGATCCAGATGTGTATCCAGGAGCTCTCGACCTGCAAGCAGTACGAGACTCCGGTGAAGATCATTTCGCTGAACAACCGCTATCTCGGCATGGTGCGTCAGTGGCAGCAGATCGAATACAGCAAGCGCTATTCCCATTCGTACATGGATGCGCTGCCGGATTTCGTGAAGCTGGCTGAAGCGTACGGCCATGTCGGCATGCGTATCGAACGCACGGCCGACGTGGAACCGGCGTTGAAGGAAGCGCTGCGCCTGAAAGATCGCACGGTGTTTCTCGATTTCCAGACCGATCCGACCGAAAACGTCTGGCCGATGGTTCAGGCCGGCAAGGGCATCACCGAGATGCTCATGGGATCGGAAGATCTATAACGACGGCGCGTTGAATTAAACGCAGCGTTGGCTTCGTCAAGCGCGCCTCCACAAAGGGCGAAAGCGGACGAAGCGGCGCGAACCGGCTCGCATACATCGACAAAACATCTGGAAGAAGCGAAACATGAGACACATCATTTCAGTCCTGCTGGAAAACGAACCGGGCGCGTTGTCACGCGTGGTCGGTCTCTTCTCGGCACGCGGCTACAACATTGAAACCTTGACGGTGGCTCCGACCGAAGACCGTTCGCTGTCGCGCATGACCATCGTTTCCATTGGCTCGGACGACGTGATCGAACAGATCACGAAGCATCTGAACCGCCTGATCGAGGTGGTGAAAGTGGTCGACCTTACCGAGGGCGCCCACATCGAGCGTGAGCTGATGTTGATCAAGGTGAGGGCGGTCGGCAAGGAACGTGAGGAGATGAAACGGATGTCGGATATTTTCCGCGGCCGGATCATCGACGTCACAGAAAAGACCTACACGATCGAATTGACGGGCGCGAGCGACAAGCTCGATGCCTTCATCGAAGGGATCGACGCGACCGCGATTCTCGAAACCGTCCGTACGGGCAGTTCGGGCATCGGCCGCGGCGAGCGCATTCTGAAGGTTTGACGCGCGCGCTGAGTTGCGGTTATTAGCCGTCTTAACCGTCTCGATCGAAACCGGGCAGTGCCGGCAACGGGCGCCGCCCGGTCAGCAACACAACATTCGCAGTATTTGTATTTCACTGATTTCACCGAATTTAGCCAAGGAACCGACATGAAAGTTTTCTACGACAAGGACGCCGACCTCTCCCTCATCAAGGGCAAGCAAGTCACCATCATCGGCTATGGCTCGCAAGGCCATGCTCACGCGCTGAACCTGAAGGAAAGCGGCGTGAACATCACGGTCGGTCTGCGTAAGGGCGGCGCATCGTGGAGCAAGGCTGAAAACGCCGGCCTGCAAGTCAAGGAAGTGGCGGAAGCCGTCAAGGGCGCGGACGTCGTCATGATGCTGCTGCCGGACGAGCAGATCGCCGACGTCTACGCAAAGGAAGTGCACGCCAACATCAAGCAAGGCGCGGCACTGGCTTTCGCGCACGGCTTCAACGTGCACTACGGTCAAGTGATCCCGCGTGCGGATCTGGACGTGATCATGATCGCACCGAAGGCGCCGGGCCACACGGTTCGCGGTACGTACTCGCAAGGTGGCGGCGTGCCCCACCTGATCGCCGTTGCGCAAGACAAGTCGGGCGCAGCACGTGACATCGCTTTGTCGTACGCGGCAGCGAACGGCGGCGGCCGTGCCGGCATCATCGAAACGAACTTCCGCGAAGAAACGGAAACCGACCTGTTCGGCGAACAAGCCGTGCTGTGCGGCGGTACGGTCGACCTGATCAAGGCCGGCTTCGAAACGCTGGTGGAAGCAGGCTACGCGCCGGAAATGGCGTACTTCGAATGCCTGCACGAACTGAAGCTGATCGTCGACCTGATCTACGAAGGCGGCATCGCGAACATGAACTACTCGATCTCGAACAACGCCGAATACGGCGAGTACGTGACGGGTCCGCGTATCGTCACGGCTGAAACGAAGAAGGCGATGAAGGCCGTGCTGACGGACATTCAGACCGGCGAGTACGCAAAGAGCTTCATCATCGAAAACAAGGCCGGCGCACCGACGCTGCAATCGCGCCGCCGTCTGACGGCCGAGCACCAGATCGAAACGGTGGGCGCGAAGCTGCGCTCGATGATGCCGTGGATCGCCGCGAACAAGCTGGTCGACCAGTCGAAGAACTAAGCAGCCAGTTCTGCCGCATCTGACCGGCGCGGCGCATCGTCGCGGCAGCCGGTAATGCAAAAAGCCGTCCAAGGGTGCTGAACCCTGGGCGGCTTTTGCTATCCTACGGTTTTACAAAAATACTGAAGCCATCCATGAATTACCCTCATCCGATCATCGCGCGAGAAGGCTGGCCGTTCATCGCCATCGCAGCCGTCGTAGCATTACTGGTTCAATTCTTCGCGGGGTTCGGCTTGGCATGGCTGTTCTGGCTGCTTCTGGCCTTCGTGGTGCAGTTCTTCCGCGATCCGGCGCGCCCGATTCCGACTCAGGCCAATGCCGTGCTGTGCCCGGCAGACGGCCGTATCGTCGCGGTCGAAACAGCGCATGACCCGTATGCCAACCGTGAAGCGCTGAAGATCAGCGTGTTCATGAACGTCTTCAACGTGCATTCGCAACGCTCGCCGGTAGACGGCGCGATCTCCAAGGTCGAATATTTCCCGGGTGCGTACCTGAACGCCGCCGTGGACAAGGCTTCGACCGAAAACGAGCGCAACGCGGTGGTGATCCAGATGGCCGGCGGACAGACGGTGACCTCGGTGCAGATCGCCGGCCTGATTGCACGGCGGATTCTTTGCTACGTGCGAGCCGGAGAGCCGCTCACGCGTGGTCAACGCTATGGATTTATCCGGTTTGGCTCGCGCGTCGACGTGTATCTGCCGGTGGGCAGCCGTCCGCGTGTGTCGATCGGCGAGAAGGTTTCCGCGTCGTCCACGATCCTCGCTGAACTATAAAGCGGCACCAAGGAGGTTTTCCGAATGGCCGCATTCAAACCGCGTCGACCCCGTAACAGTGGACCGCTGCCGCGTCCGTTCCGCCGTAACAAGCCGATCGTGACGGAGTCGCCGGCAGTCGATAGCCGGCGCGCGCAGCGTCAGCAGTTCTTGAGAAAGCGCGGCATTTATCTGCTGCCGAACGCGTTCACCACCGCCGCGCTTTTCTGCGGCTTCTTCGCCGTGGTGCAGGCGATGAACGTGCGCTTCGAAATCGCGGCGATCGCGATCTTCGTGGCAATGGTGCTGGACGGCATGGACGGCCGCGTCGCCCGTATGACCCATACGCAGAGTGCGTTCGGCGAGCAGTTCGACAGCCTCTCGGACATGGTGTCGTTCGGCGTGGCGCCGGCGCTCGTGATGTACGAGTGGATTCTGAAGGATCTCGGCCGCTGGGGCTGGCTTGCCGCGTTCGTTTACTGCTCGGGGGCGGCGCTGCGTCTGGCGCGCTTCAATACGAACATCGGCGTGGTCGACAAGCGTTTCTTCCAGGGTATGCCGAGCCCCGCAGCCGCGGCGCTGATCGCCGGCTTCGTGTGGCTCGCCACCGACAACCGCGTGCCGCTCAAGCTGGTGTGGCTGCCGTGGGTCGCCTTCGTACTGACCATTTATGCCGGTGTGACGATGGTGTCGAACGCGCCTTTTTATAGCGGCAAGGCGCTCGACGTGCGGCACCGCGTGCCGTTCGGCGTCATTTTGCTGGTGGTCGTGGCGTTCGTGCTGGTGTCGTCCGATCCGCCGCTGATGCTGTTTGGCCTGTTCGTGCTGTACGGTCTGTCGGGCTATGTGTTCTGGGGCTATCAGGCGCTGCGGGGCAGAGCGAACCCGGCTCGGTCCGTGGCACGGGATAGGTAAAGCGCTCAACCGGTGCATGAAAGCGACACAAGAAAACGGCAGCCTTTCGAGGCTGCCGTTTTTCGTTTTGGAGCCCGTCCCACGGCGCGCGGCAGGCAGGTCTGACGCCAATTGCACGATGAGGGGAATGCCGCTATAGTCGTTTGAGAGATGCGTTCGCGTTCCCGTTTGAGCCGCGACGCGAGCCTCAACAAGCCGGTGCGCAGCCAGGCGCGCCAGTGCGGCGCGTCTACTGCGCTGATCGCCGAGCTTTTTGCCCTCCGTCTGCCTCGTCTGTGGTTTATAGCGTCGCCAACGGTGGCGCGAACCCCAAAATTCCAGAATCCGATCCCCGCAATTGAACGACTCCCCAGGAGACCCGACATGTCCGACAAACTGATCATATTCGACACCACCTTGCGCGACGGCGAGCAATCGCCCGGCGCGTCGATGACGAAAGAAGAAAAAATCCGTATCGCCAAGCAACTCGAACGGATGAAAGTGGACGTGATCGAAGCGGGCTTCGCGGCCAGCTCGAACGGCGACTTCGATTCGATCCAGACGATCGCGGGCCTCATCAAGGACAGCACGATCTGCTCGCTCGCCCGCGCCAACGACAAAGACATTCAACGCGCTGCCGACGCACTCAAGCCGGCCGATCATTTCCGTATCCACACGTTCATCGCAACGTCGCCGCTGCATATGGAAAAAAAGCTGCGCATGACGCCGGATCAGGTGTTCGAGCAGGCGAAGCTGGCGGTGCGTTTCGCCCGCAAATTCACGGACGACGTCGAGTTTTCGCCGGAAGACGGCAGCCGCTCGGATATGGATTTCCTGTGCCGCGTGCTGGAAGCGGTGATCGCCGAGGGCGCCACCACCATCAACATCGCGGACACGGTGGGTTATGGCGTGCCGGAGTTGTACGGCCAGCTCGTGAAGACGCTGCGTGAGCGGATTCCGAACTCGCATAAGGCCGTGTTCTCGGTGCATTGTCATAACGACCTTGGCATGGCCGTGGCGAACTCGCTGGCCGGCGTGCAGATTGGCGGTGCGCGTCAGGTCGAGTGCACGATCAACGGGCTCGGCGAGCGCGCGGGTAATACGTCGCTCGAAGAAATCGTGATGGCGGTGAAGACCCGCAAGGATTACTTCGGCCTCGATATCGGACTCGATACGACGCAGATCGTGCCGGCTTCGAAGCTGGTGTCGCAGATCACCGGTTTCGTCGTGCAGCCGAACAAGGCAGTCGTTGGCGCGAACGCATTTGCGCACGCATCCGGTATTCACCAGGATGGCGTGCTGAAGGCGCGCGACACGTACGAAATCATGCGTGCCGAAGATGTGGGCTGGAGCGCGAACAAGATCGTGCTGGGCAAGTTGTCGGGCCGTAATGCGTTCAAGCAACGTCTGCAGGAACTGGGTATCGCGCTCGATAGCGAAGGCGAGTTGAATACCGCGTTCGCACGCTTCAAGGAACTGGCGGACCGCAAGTCGGAAATCTTCGACGAAGACATCATCGCGATCGTCACCGAGGAGTCGGCTGAGGCGCAGGAGAAAGAACACTACAAGTTCCTGTCGCTGGCGCAGCATTCGGAAACCGGCGAGCAGCCGCACGCGAAGATCGTGTTCTCGGTCGAAGGCAAGGAGGTGACCGGCGAAGCGCGCGGCAACGGTCCGGTGGATGCCACGCTCAATGCGATTGAAACGGAAGTGGGCAGCGGCTCGGAACTGCTGCTGTATTCAGTGAATGCGATCACGACCGGTACGCAGGCGCAGGGCGAAGTGACCGTGCGCTTGTCGAAGAGCGGGCGGATCGTCAACGGCGTGGGCACCGATCCGGATATCGTCGCGGCTTCCGCGAAGGCTTATATTTCGGCGCTCAACAAGCTGTATTCGAACGTCGATAAATTGAATCCGCAACGCTCGGAGTGATGGCCGCAGGCGTGCTCCTGGTTGCGCGCTTTGCTGAACCAGATTGACAAGAAGGTGACAAGAAACCCTGTGCCCTGAATGGCACGGGGTTTCTTTTTTTGCGGCGCTTGCAATCGCATTACCTTGACTCAGGCTACTCCGTCGCCGCACGCCGCATCGACCAACCACGCGCCGCGCGTGCCTGTGCCTGCACCTGATGCCGCACTTCAACCGCGATCTCGCGGCGCGGTGCGCCGGCGACAAACGTGTCCAGCAGTTCACGCACATCGTGATCGACGAAGTCGGCGCGCGTTGCGTCGACGATCAGGGTCGCGCCGTCGGGAATCTGTTGCAGATAGTGCTTGAGCGGCACCTTGCCGAGAAACGACACGTCCTTGCGAAACGACAGCAGATAGTGATCGCCATGCTGTGCGAGCACGATCGGGCTGCGCAGATTCTCATACAACGCGAGCAACACGCTGCACAGAACGCCGAGCACGATGCCGATCAGCAGATCGGTGGCGAGCACGCCGACCAGCGTGACGATGAACGGTGCAAACGGCGCAAAACCTTGCCTCGCGATGCCGACGAACAACGATGGCTTGGCGAGCTTGACACCGGTAAAGATGAGAATGGCCGCGAGGCAGGCAAGCGGAATCAGGTTGATGATGCTGGTGAGCAGGAAGATGCTGACCAGCAGCAACACGCCATGAATGATTGCGGAGAGCCGGCTCTGGGCGCCCGCGTGCACGTTCGCGGAACTGCGCACAATAACCGAGGTGATCGGCAAGCCACCGATCGCGCCGGCGATCAGATTACCCACGCCCTGCGCCTTCAATTCGCGATCCGGCGGCGCGGCGCGTCGGGCAGGGTCGATCTGCTCGACGGCTTCGAGGCTCAACAGCGTTTCGAGACTGGCGACGATCGCCAGCGTGATGGCGACGCGCCAGACATCGGGGTTGACGAGTTGTGCGAAGTGCGGCCCGAAGTCGGCCCATTCGAGAGCGAGCCGCAACGCGCCGAAGGATTCGATCGAAGGCAGCGCGACGCGATGCTCGGCAGGCGGCGCAAACGACGGGGCGAGCAGGCCGAGTAGCAGCGTGCCGCCGATCCCCAGCAGAACCACGGCGAGCGGCGCGGGGACGAGGCGCACGAGTCTGAAGCGGCGCAGCGCGCGGGTTTCCCAGCCCACCAGAATCGCTAGCGACAGCAACGTGATGACGCAGGCCGCAGGCGATATCGAGCCGAACGGGGTCGTTACGCTGCCGGCCGGCGCATTCGCGCTGAACAGCCCGAGCGCGAGCGGGAATTGTTTGACGATGAGCAGAACGCCGATCGCCGCAAGCATGCCTTTGATGACCGGTGACGGCACATAGGCCGCGAATCTGCCGGCCTTCAACATCCCGAAGCCGAACTGAATCGCGCCGGACAGCAGCACTGCGAGCAGGAATGCCGGGAAACTGCCAAGTTGCGCGATTCCGTCGACGACGATCACGACGAGGCCCGCCGCCGGTCCACTGACGCTCAGGCGCGAACCGCTCAGCACGGCCACCACCAGACCGCCGACGATACCCGACACAAGCCCGGCGAATGGCTCGACGCCCGATGCGTTCGCGATACCCAGACACAGCGGCAACGCCACCAGAAAAACAACGGTGCCGGCCAGTAGATCGCGCTGAAACGTGGAAAAGAAAGCTCGAAGGTTCATGGAGTCGGTGCAGTAGTGTTTGGAGTTGCGTAGGCGGCGCGGCTCAAACCGAGGGCCGTCCGCGATAAAAGTCGCGCATCAGGCGGCGGCGCTATGGGCGGCTGTCGCGCAGTTCATCGCGTCGTCGGCTTCATAGCCGGACGTGAGTACCTTGATGCGGCCGTCTTCCAGCGCGAAGATCCAGCCGTGAACGAGCGGTGCGGGGTCGGCGTCCCGTACGATCGGACTTGCGCGTAACTGGCGCACCTGTTCGAGCACGTTGAGCTCCGCGAGGCGATTAACACGCGCCTGCTCGCTCGCACGACTCCTGAGCTCGTCGCCATGTGCTTTTGCTAACGCGCATAACGGCGCGATCCGGCGATTGACGTGTGGCAGCGTGGGTTCCGGCGGCAGCAGGGCGGCGCGCACGCCGCCACAGCCATAGTGACCGCAGACGATTACGTGCCCCACCTTAAGTACCCGCACGGCATATTCGAGGACGCTGGCGGAGTTGTCGTCGTCGGGATGGAAGAGGTTGGCGATGTTGCGGTGAACGAACAGATCGCCCGGCTCGCAATGCGTGATGGTTTCCGCGGGCACACGGCTGTCCGAGCAGCCGACCCACAGCACGTGCGGATTTTGGCCTCGCGCGAGATCACGGAAAAATTCCGGGTTGCGCGCAGCGGTTTCGTGCGCCCATGCGACATTGGCGACTAGCAGACGTTTCGGACGGTTCATCGAGAGCGGCTCCGTAAGTGGGCGCATCGATTCATGGCCGGATTCACGGCGTGCGGACCACGGCAAGCGCAGTCAGCACCGAATCAATGCTTACGAAAACCTTTCTATCAAAAAATAAATCCGCCGTGCGCGAAATAAAATTCGCTGTCATGCGACATAAATAAAAAAAGCCGCCTGAGGAGGCGGCTTCGCGGATTCATGGGCAATGGGTTCGAGCGGATGCTCAGAACAGGTTGCGGCGATCCGGATCGTGCAGCGGGTCAGGTGTCTTCTGCGTGAGACGCACAATGCCCTGATCGTCGAAATAGAAGCTGTACATCATGTACCAGACGTTGTCTTCCAGATAGCGATACGTCCAGACCTCACGCTTCATCAGCGGGAAGTACGAGGTTTCGACCGGACGGCCGAAGTTCACCAGCACGTCGCTCTTCGTCCACTTGCCGATTTCCGCGCGGTAGAACTCGTTAGGCTGAAGCACCTGGCGTACCGAGACGATCTTGCCGGATGCGTCGATATCGGCAGCGGTGGTGGTTTCGCCCATTGGCTGGGTCGGCCACATCAGCCGCTTGCCGCCGTTGGGCAGGTCGTAGCTTTCACGCGGTGCGCCGAGGCGGGCGATAATGGTCGATGCGTCCGCGCCCTGGGTGTATTGCTGCCAGGGTTGGGCGCACCCGGCGAGCGCAACCGTGAGCGCGAGCGCGCTCAGGCAGACGAGCGCGGCGCGGCGCAGAGGTGTGGCGGACTGCGCTTCGATCGAGGCCGCCGTGAATGGGTGGCGGTTGAACATGAATTCCTCCGATGGCGTTTGATTGGCGGTTTTTATCATCGAGACGCATTATTTTGACACGGGCGAAGGCAAAAGATCTGCGCTTCGTGCGAGGTGTCGCTGGATACACAATAACGAATTCGCCGGCTTGCTTATTCCGTCTGGAACGCCCTATGATCCGCGCTTCGACGAATCAAGCGGGGCAATGACGATGGCGAAGTGGCAACGGGCGGCAGCAGCGGCAGTCGTCGCGCTGGCGGCGATTTCGATGACCGTGGCGGCTCACGCCGCAGGCGAGGCGGCGTCGGGTCCGGCTGGTAAGCCGGTCAATAAGCCCACGGGTACGCCGATCCAGCTGGCGCTGATCGAAGGCATGTCCGGCCCGTTCGCGAATGCAGGCGCGGCGGTGGAGCGCAATCTGCGCTTCGGCGTCGAACAGGTGAATGCGCAAGGTGGCGTGAAACTCGCCGACGGCGCACATCCGCTCGAACTGGTCGTGCTCGACAGCAAAGGCAGCACGGAAGAGGCGCTGGTGCAACTGCGCGCCGCCGCGGACCGGCACATCGGTTACATCATGCAGGGCAACAGTTCAGCCGTGGCGGCCGCGCTGATCGGCGCGATCGACAAGCAGAACAGCCGCGAGCCGGACAACCGCGAACTGTTCCTCAACTATTCCGCCGACGATCCCGCACTGACCAACGCCAATTGCAGTTTCTGGCACTTCCGCTTCGACGCGCACGCGGGCATGCGCATGGATGCGCTGGCCGACGTGATCCAGCGCGACAAGGCTGTGAAGAAAGTCTATCTGCTGAACCAGGACTACAGCTTCGGCCACGATGTCAGCAGTCTGGCGCGATCTGCGCTCGCCGCGAAGCGCCCGGACATCGCCGTGGTCGGTGACGAGTTCCATCCGATTGGCCGCGTGAAGGACTTCGCGCCGTACATCGCGAAGATCCGTGCGAGCGGCGCCGACGCGGTCATCACCGGCAATTGGGGCAACGATCTGACGCTGCTCGTCAAAGCGGCGCGGGAGCAGGGCCTGGACACGCGGTTCTACACGTTCTACGGCAATAGCCTTGGCGCGCCGGCCGCACTGGGCGATGCCGGCGTCAAACATGTGATCGCGGTGGCCGACTGGCATCCGAATGCCGGCGGAGCGGCCTCGGATGCATGGTATGCGGCCTTCCGGGCGCGTTTTCCGGCTGCCCAGGACGACTACCCGGTGCTGCGCATGGTATTGATGATCGAAACGCTCGCCGCGGCAATGAATCGCGCCGGGAGTGCCGACCCGACCGCCGTCGCCCGCGCCCTGGAAGGAATCAAGTTCGACAACGGCTTTCATGCTTCGTGGATGCGGCCCGACGACCATCAGCTGATCCAGCCCCTTTACGTGATGGAGATGGACAAGGCCGGTACGCCGGGCGTCAAGTTCGACAACGAAGGTTCAGGCTACGGTTTCCGCACGGTGCTGGCGTTGCCGCCCGAGCGCACGGTGCCGGCGACCGTCTGCAAGATGAAGCGGCCGTAAGGCGTCCCCGGCCGGCGTGGATTGCCCCGATCCCGCCCGGTACAGCAGGGTTCGCGGCCGGATTGGGCTGTGCTACAATACGGGTCCCGTTGTGAGGCATGCTTGCAAAGATTCTATGAATTGCACGGATTGCACACACGGGTAACCCACGGCACGGCCTTTCTTCCGTGACCGCCTGTCTAGTTCTCAAGGAAATCGACATGTCCGCAGTTGAAACAAGCAAGAAGTCCGACGTCGTTGCGCAATTCGCACGCGCAGCTAACGACACGGGCTCCCCCGAAGTTCAGGTCGCGCTGCTCACGACCCGCATCAACGAACTGACCGTTCACTTCAAGGCTCACACGAAGGATCACCACAGCCGCCGCGGTCTGCTGCGCATGGTGAGCCGCCGTCGTAAGCTGCTCGACTACCTGAAGGGTAAGGACGCGGATCGTTACCGCGCACTGATCGAGAAGCTGGGTCTGCGTAAGTAATCGGCCAGTCGTTCAGCAAGATGCCTGTGTCAGTTCCACTGATACAGGCATTTTGTTTTTGCACGGTGCGCTTCATGTGATGCGCACCGCCTGCCGGCCGCGCCAGCGTGACGATTCATGTGGCGGCTAGCAGGGAAATAGCAGTAAAAAGTAGAAATACGGCCGGGCTTCAGGGCGGAGCTTTGTGTCATTCCAGCGGTTCGCGCGCGTACATCACGTAGAGCGTGGTTCTCTGGAATGGCATAACACTACTCTTCCCATGTGGCGCCGGTCCTGGCGTTGCCGCGCCGCTTCTGGTCCGCGCGGCATAACGATGAGGAAAAGAAATGACTATGTTCAACAAGATCGTCAAAGAATTTAAGTGGGGACAACACAACGTTCGCCTCGAAACGGGCGAAATCGCTCGCCAGGCGAGCGGTGCGGTGATCGTCGACGTCGAAGACACCGTCGTGCTGGCTACCGTGGTCGGCGCCAAGACTGCCAAGCCGGGCCAGGACTTCTTCCCGCTGACCGTCGATTACCTCGAAAAGACCTACGCCGCAGGCAAGATCCCCGGCGGTTTCTTCCGCCGCGAAGGCCGTCCTTCGGAAGGCGAGACGCTGATCTCACGCCTGATCGACCGTCCGCTGCGCCCGCTGTTCCCGGAAGGCTTCTACAACGAAGTTCAGGTCGTGATCCACGTCCTGTCGTTGAACCCCGAAATCCCCGCTGACATCCCCGCGCTGATCGGCGCGTCGGCGGCGCTCGCCGTGTCCGGCCTGCCGTTCAACGGCCCGGTCGGCGCAGCACGCGTGGCCTACATCAACAACGAATACGTGTTGAACCCGACGCGTCCGCAAATGAAGGAATCGGCGCTCGACCTGATCGTCGCCGGTACGGAACGCGCGGTGCTGATGGTGGAATCGGAAGCGCAGCAACTGAGCGAAGAAGTGATGCTCGGCGCCGTGGTGTTTGGCCACGATCAAATGCAGATCGCGATCAACGCGATCCACGAACTGGTCGCCGAAGGCGGCAAGCCGGAATGGGATTGGCAGCCGGCGGCGAAGAACGAGCCGCTGATCGCCCGCGTGACGGAACTGGCGCAAGCCGACCTGCTCGCCGCGTATCAGATTCGCGACAAGCAGGCTCGCTCGGCCAAGCTGAAGGAAGTCTACGCGGCGACGTCGGCCAAGCTGGAAGAAGAAGCGGCGGCAGCCGGCACGGTTGCGGCAGACAAGGCTAGCGTCGGCAATGTGCTGTTCGACATTGAAGCGAAGATCGTCCGTTCGCAGATCCTGAACGGCGAGCCGCGTATCGACGGCCGCGATACGCGCACCGTGCGCCCGATCGAAATCCGTACCGGCGTGCTGCCGCGTACGCACGGCTCGGCGCTGTTCACGCGTGGCGAAACGCAAGCCATGGTGGTCGCAACGCTCGGCACGAAGGGCGACGAGCAGAACATCGACGCGCTCGAAGGCGAGTATCGCGAACGCTTCATGCTCCACTACAACATGCCTCCGTTCGCAACCGGCGAAACGGGCCGCGTCGGTTCGCCGAAGCGCCGTGAAATCGGTCACGGCCGTCTGGCCAAGCGCGCGCTGGCCGCGTGCCTGCCGAGCGCCGACGAATTCGGCTACTCGATCCGCGTCGTGTCGGAAATCACCGAATCGAACGGTTCGTCGTCGATGGCTTCGGTGTGCGGCGGTTGCCTCGCACTGATGGACGCCGGCGTGCCGATGAAGGCGCACGTCGCCGGCATCGCGATGGGCCTGATCCTCGAAGGCAACAAGTTTGCCGTCCTGACCGACATCCTCGGCGACGAAGATCACCTCGGCGACATGGACTTCAAGGTGGCGGGTACCGAGCAGGGCGTGACCGCGCTGCAGATGGACATCAAGATCCAGGGCATCACGAAGGAAATCATGCAGGTCGCCCTCGCGCAAGCGAAGGAAGGCCGTATGCACATCCTCGGCAAGATGACCTCGGCGGTGTCGGGCGCGAACACGGTGTTGTCGGACTACGCACCGCGCATGATCACCATCAAGATCAATCCGGAAAAGATCCGCGACGTGATCGGCAAGGGTGGTTCGGTGATCCGCGCGCTGACGGAAGAAACCGGCACGACGATCGATATTTCGGATGACGGCGTTGTCACCATCGCGAGCACGAGCAGCGAAGGGATGGCCGAAGCGAAGA
This sequence comes from Paraburkholderia sp. BGA-UO-ETr-F12, assembly GCF_059567945.1. Lineage (NCBI taxonomy): Bacteria > Pseudomonadati > Pseudomonadota > Betaproteobacteria > Burkholderiales > Burkholderiaceae > Paraburkholderia > Paraburkholderia sp. BGA-UO-ETr-F12. The sequence goes on from NZ_JCAQOZ010000012.1 coordinate 406,068, forward strand.
AGCGTATCGAGAACATCACGCTGGAAGTTGAAGTGGGTCAGGTGTACGAAGGCACCGTGCTCAAGCTGCTCGATTTCGGCGCGATTGTGAACATCCTGCCGGGCAAGGATGGTCTGCTGCACATTTCCGAAATCGCCAACGAGCGTATCAAGGACATCAACGACTACCTGAAGGACGGCCAGCAAGTGAAGGTCAAGGTCATTCAGACGGACGAAAAGGGCCGCGTGCGTCTGTCGGCCAAGGCGTTGCTGAACGACGCCCCGAACGGCGCGCCGCAAGGCGAATCCGCGCCGCAGTAATGCGGTAGCAGGGCGACGGCCGGCAGCGCGAATGCGTGCCGGCCGTTTTTCATGAAGGTTGCAGGGTGGATTGCGTTGCCGGCAGGCACAAGCTGCGCAGGCAGGTGCGAACCGGCGCAAACGGGTACTCTGTCTGGATGAGGCGTTTTGTCTCGATTCAGACGATTTCCGACGGTAGGCAACGCAATCCAATCTTGGAGTTGACGCAGATGAAAGCGATCGAAATCACCGAATTTGGTGCGCCGGAAGTGCTCAAGCTGGCGGAGCGGCCCATGCCGCAGCCGAAAGCGGGCGAGGTGCTGATCAAGGTGGCGGCATCGGGCATCAATCGCCCGGACGTGTTCCAGCGCAAAGGCGGCTATGCACCGCCGCCGGGCGCTTCGGACCTGCCGGGGCTGGAAGTGGCGGGGGAAATCGTCGGCGGGACCATTGACGAGAAGAACAATCCGTTCGGTCTGAAAGTGGGTGACCGCGTGTGCGCGTTGCTTGCAGGCGGCGGCTACGCCGAATACGCGACCGCGCCGCTGTTGCAGTGCCTGCCGGTGCCAGCGGGCTTGTCGGATGTCGAAGCGGCCTCGCTGCCGGAAACATTCTTCACGGTGTGGAGCAATGTGTTCGATCGTGCGCAACTCGGCAAGGGCGAAGGCGCACCGAACGAGACGCTGCTGGTGCAGGGCGGCTCGAGCGGCATTGGTGTGACGGCGATCCAGATCGCGCACGCACTGGGTTTTCGCGTGTTCGCCACGGCCGGATCGGACGAAAAGTGTCGCGCGTGCGAGGCGCTCGGCGCTGAGCGGGCGATCAACTACAAGACTGAAGATTTCGTCGAGGTCATCAAGTCGCTGACGAACGATCGCGGCGTCGACGTGATTCTCGATATGGTGGCGGGCAGCTACGTGCCCCGCGAGCTATCCGCGCTGGCCGACGGCGGCCGCATCGTGCTGATCGCTTTGCTGGGCGGTGCGAAAGCGGAGCTGAATCTGAACGAAGTCCTGCGCCGCCGCTTGACGGTGACGGGGTCGACGTTGCGTCCGCGGCCGATCGAGTTCAAGGCGAAGATCGCGGCGCAATTGAAGGAGCACGTGTGGCCGCACCTCGAAGATGGCCGCATCAAGCCGGTGGTGCACAGAGTATTTCCGGCCGCGCGAGCCGCTGAAGCACACGCGCTGATGGAAAGCAGCACGCACGTCGGCAAGATCGTGCTGACTTGGGGTCAGGACGCTTGACACGGTCGGTTTGACCCGATCCACCCCACGCAGTAAAATTGCGCGTTTTGCGCACGCCGCATGAATCCGAAAGGCGGGCACAGGCGCAAACCAAGTCCGCCGCCAATACAAGACGAGACGATGTCGAAACAACGAGCCAAGCTGGTAGTCGGTAACTGGAAGATGCACGGGCGCCTCGCCGGGAATGCAACGCTGTTGCAGGCCGTGGCGCAGGGTGCGGGCGAATTGCCGGCTGATGTGCGCGTCGGTGTCTGTGTGCCGTGCCCTTATCTCACGCAGACTCAGTCGTTGCTGGAAGGCAGCAGGGTCGTGTGGGGCGTGCAGGACGTCTCCGCATTCACGCATGGGGCCTATACCGGCGAAGTGGCGGCGCAGATGGTGGTGGATTTTGGCGCCACACTTGCGATTGTTGGTCACTCGGAGCGCCGTGCTTACCATCGTGAAAGCTCGGACCTGGTGGCGGTGAAGACGCAACGTTCACTGGAGGCGGGTTTGACCCCGATCGTCTGTGTCGGTGAAACGCTCGAGGAGCGTGACGCCGGTTCGACGGAGCAGGTGGTCGGCGCGCAACTGGATGCGGTGTTGGCAACGCTGTCGGCGGACGATGCGGCACGGATCGTCGTCGCGTACGAGCCGGTTTGGGCAATTGGTACTGGCAAGAGCGCCACGTCGGCGCAGGCGCAGGCGGTGCATGCTTTCTTGCGGGCTCGTCTGGCCGCCAAGGGCGCGGCGGTGGCAGACGTACCGGTGTTGTATGGCGGCAGTGTGAAGCCGGAGAACGCGGAAGAACTGTTCCGCGAGCCGGATATCGACGGTGGCCTGATCGGCGGCGCGTCGTTGAAAGACCAGGATTTCCTGGCGATCTGCAAGGCGGCGGCCGCGACGAGCGTCGCCGGTTAAGCAGGGCGCCTTGGCGAGGATGACCCAATCCCGCGCGGCACAATTTGTGTGGCGCGGTTAAATAAAGACTCAGGTGAGTGTGATGCTGTATTTGAAAACATTGATTATCGTCGTTCAGCTGTTGTCGGCACTTGGGGTGATCGGCCTCGTCTTGCTGCAACACGGCAAAGGCGCCGATATGGGCGCTGCTTTCGGTAGCGGCGCATCGGGCAGTCTGTTCGGCGCGACCGGTTCGGCAAACTTTTTGTCGCGTACCACGGCCGTGCTCGCAGCCGTGTTTTTTGTAACGACATTGACGCTTACCTACCTTGGCGCGTATCGCGCAAAACCGTCGGCAGGCTTGCTGGGCACGGCTGTGACCGCTCCGGTTGCGGCGTCTTCAGTGTCTGCGCCGGCAGGTGGTTCGGCCGTCTTGCCGGCGTCGGCTGCGTCCGTCCCGGCAACCGATGTGCCGAAATAAATTTTTCGTTCAAAGTGCTTTTGTGCGTTGAACAAACTGTTTAGACCAGTTACAATCTAAGTCTTGAAGCGATTCGCGGGTTTTATAAGTTGTTTTCCCGGATTGCAATTAGTGCCGACGTGGTGAAATTGGTAGACACGCTATCTTGAGGGGGTAGTGGCGAAAGCTGTGCGAGTTCGAGTCTCGCCGTCGGCACCAAATGTTATCTAAATGCCAGCCGCTTGCTTCGCTTCGGCTGGCATTTTCACTTCTGACGCATGGCTTGCGTTGGGTGGCGTGTGCATTGCCGAAGTGATTTCGCGTCAAGAGTGCTATGCTCTTGGCGGCATTCAGAACCAACCGATAGAGGATAGTCTTGAACCTCGCAGCCTATTTCCCCGTCTTGTTGTTCCTTATTGTGGGCACCGGTTTAGGCGTAGCACTGGTCAGCATTGGCAAGATCCTCGGTCCCAACAAGCCCGATACCGAGAAAAACGCACCGTACGAGTGCGGCTTCGAAGCATTCGAAGATGCGCGCATGAAGTTCGATGTGCGTTACTACCTCGTCGCCATTCTCTTCATCATTTTCGACCTTGAAACCGCGTTCCTGTTTCCGTGGGGTGTGGCCCTGCGCGACATCGGCTGGACTGGCTTCATGGCGATGATGATTTTCCTGCTCGAATTCCTGCTGGGCTTTGCCTATATCTGGAAGAAGGGCGGCCTCGACTGGGAATGATGGATTAATCGCCGGTTTGCGTGGGTGGCCATGGCTTGCCGCCCCGTCTGGAGTGGAAAGCAAATGAGTATCGAAGGGGTCTTGAAGGAAGGGTTTGTCACCACCACGGCAGACAAACTGATCAACTGGACGCGCACCGGCTCGTTGTGGCCGATGACGTTCGGTCTCGCGTGCTGCGCGGTCGAGATGATGCATGCGGGCGCTGCCCGTTATGACCTTGACCGTTTCGGCGTGGTGTTTCGTCCGAGTCCGCGTCAGTCGGACGTGATGATCGTCGCCGGCACGCTGTGCAACAAGATGGCGCCGGCTTTGCGCAAGGTCTACGACCAGATGGCCGAGCCGCGCTGGGTGATTTCGATGGGCTCGTGCGCGAACGGCGGCGGCTACTACCATTATTCCTATTCGGTGGTGCGCGGCTGCGATCGGATCGTGCCGGTCGACGTCTATGTGCCGGGTTGCCCGCCTACGGCGGAAGCGCTGGTGTATGGCGTGATCCAGCTGCAGGCCAAGATCCGTCGCACCAACACAATCGCCCGTCAATAAGGCCAACGCCTCCCCCACAATATGGCAAGCAAACTCGAGACCCTGAAAGCGAACCTCGAGGCGGCCTTTGGCGGCCTCCTGTTGAGCACCACCGAGGCAATCGGTGAGTTGACGATCGTCGTGAAGGCGAGCGACTACATCAATGTGGCAACGCGTCTGCGCGACGACCGCTCGCTCGGTTTCGAGCAACTGGTCGATCTGTGTGGCGTCGACTATCAAACTTACGCCGACGGCGGCTATGACGGCCCGCGCTTCGCGGCCGTTCTGCATTTGTTGTCGGTGCAGAACAACTGGCGTCTGCGCTTGCGTGTATTCGCGCCGGACGACGAAGTGCCGATCCTCGCGTCAGTCGTCGATGTCTGGAACTCGGCCAACTGGTACGAGCGCGAAGCATTCGACCTGTACGGCATCGTCTTCGAAGGCCACCCGGACTTGCGCCGCATCCTGACCGACTACGGTTTCATTGGTCACCCGTTCCGTAAAGATTTCCCTGTCTCCGGCTATGTCGAAATGCGTTACGACCCGGAAGAGAAGCGCGTCGTCTATCAGCCTGTGACGATCGAGCCGCGGGAAATCACGCCGCGCGTGATCCGCGAGGATCGCTATGGCGGTCTGAAACACTAAGAGAACGCCATGGCAGAGATCAAGAACTACACGCTCAACTTCGGCCCTCAGCATCCGGCGGCACACGGTGTGCTGCGCCTCGTGCTCGAACTCGACGGCGAAGTCATCCAGCGCGCCGATCCGCACATCGGTCTGCTGCATCGCGCGACCGAAAAGCTCGCGGAAACCAAAACCTTCATCCAGTCCGTGCCGTACATGGACCGTCTCGACTACGTGTCGATGATGGTCAACGAACACGGCTACGTGATGGCGATCGAAAAGCTGCTCGGCATTGAAGTGCCGGTGCGTGCGCAGTACATCCGCGTCATGTTCGACGAAATCACACGGGTGTTGAACCACCTGATGTGGATCGGCGCACACGCGCTGGACGTCGGCGCGATGGCGGTGTTTCTGTACGCATTCCGCGAACGCGAAGACCTGATGGACGTGTACGAAGCGGTGTCCGGCGCACGGATGCACGCAGCGTACTACCGTCCGGGTGGCGTGTATCGCGATCTGCCTGACGCCATGCCGCAATACAAGGCGTCGAAGATCCGCAATGCCAAGGCATTGTCGAAGATGAACGAGAACCGCCAGGGTTCGCTGCTCGACTTCATCGACGATTTCTTTACGCGTTTCCCGAAGTGTGTCGACGAATACGAAACGCTGCTGACCGACAACCGGATCTGGAAGCAACGTCTGGTTGGGATTGGCGTGGTCACGCCAGAGCGCGCGCTGAACCTCGGTATGACCGGCGCGATGCTGCGCGGCTCGGGTATCGAGTGGGATCTGCGCAAGAAGCAGCCGTACGAAGTGTACGACAAGCTCGATTTCGACATTCCGGTCGGCGTGAATGGCGACTGTTATGACCGGTACCTGGTGCGCGTCGAAGAAATGCGCCAATCCACGCGGATCGTGAAACAGTGCATTGAGTGGCTGCGTAAGAATCCCGGTCCGGTGATGGTCGACAATCACAAGGTTGCGCCGCCGTCGCGTGTCGGCATGAAGTCGAACATGGAAGATCTGATTCACCACTTTAAGCTCTTCACGGAAGGCTTCCATGTGCCGGAAGGCGAGGCGTACGCCGCCGTCGAACATCCGAAGGGCGAGTTCGGTATCTACCTGATCTCGGACGGCGCGAACAAGCCGTATCGCCTGAAGATTCGCGCGCCGGGCTATGCACACCTGTCCACACTCGATGAAATGGCGCGCGGTCACATGATCGCCGACGCCGTGACGATCATCGGTACGCAGGACATCGTGTTCGGCGAAGTGGATCGCTAGGACGTATTCATCCGCGCGCGTCTTCAGCCTGCACCGAAGCGCGCGTCAAGCAAAGGAACGCCGGGTCTGTCGCAACATGCAACGCGCGACAGGTTTTCGTTCGGTAGGAATTGAAAGAGTCGTGTCTGAAAATGATCTCAGCTGAAGGCCTGAAAGAAATCGATCGTGCGATCGCGAAGTATCCCGCCGATCAGAAACAGTCCGCCGTGATGTCGGCGCTGGCTACTGCTCAGGAAGAGCATGGCTGGCTGTCGCCCGAACTCATGCAGTTCGTCGCGGACTATCTCGGCATGCCGGCGGTCGCGGTGCAGGAGGTGGCTACCTTCTACACGATGTATGAGACCTCGCCGGTCGGCAAGTACAAGATCACGCTCTGCACGAACCTGCCGTGCCAGCTCGGCCCGGACGGCGGCTCGGACAGTGCCGCTGAATATCTGAAGCAGAAGCTCGGCATCGACTTCGGCGAAACCACCCCCGACGGCAAATTCACCCTGAAAGAAGGTGAGTGCATGGGTTCGTGCGGCGACGCACCGGTGATGCTGGTGAACAACCATCGCATGTGCAGCTTCATGAGCCGCGCGAAGATCGACCAGCTGCTCGAGGAACTTTCGAAATGACGTCTTTACACGATCGTCACATCAAACCGCTGATTCTCGCCGGCCTCAACGGCGACAACTGGCATCTCGAAGACTATGTGGCGCGCGGCGGTTACGCCCAGCTGCGCCGCATTCTGGAAGAAAAAATTCCGCCTGAGCAGGTGATTGCCGACGTCAAGGCGTCGGGTTTGCGCGGCCGTGGCGGTGCGGGTTTCCCGACCGGCCTGAAGTGGAGCTTCATGCCGCGTCAGTTCCCGGGTCAGAAATATCTCGTCTGCAATTCGGACGAAGGCGAGCCGGGCACGTTCAAGGATCGCGATATCCTTCGCTTCAACCCGCATTCGCTGATCGAGGGTATGGCCATCGGCGCGTACGCGATGGGCATTACGGTCGGCTACAACTACATCCACGGCGAAATCTGGGAAGTCTACAAGCGCTTCGAACAGGCGCTGGATGAAGCCCGCCGTGCCGGATTCCTCGGCGACAACATCATGGGTTCGGGCTTCTCGTTCGAACTGCATGCGCACCACGGTTACGGCGCCTACATTTGCGGCGAAGAAACCGCGTTGCTCGAATCGCTCGAAGGCAAAAAAGGCCAGCCGCGCTTCAAGCCGCCGTTCCCGGCGAGCTTCGGCGTCTATGGCAAGCCCACTACGATCAACAACACCGAGACGTTTGCGGCGGTGCCGTTCCTGCTCGCGATTGGTCCGCAGAATTACCTCGAGATCGGCAAGCCGAATAACGGCGGCACGAAGATTTTCTCGGTCGCAGGCGACGTCGAGCGTCCGGGCAACTATGAAGTTCCGCTCGGCACGCCGTTCGCGACGCTGATGGAACTCGCCGGCGGCATGCGCGGCGGCAAGAAGATCAAGGCCGTGATTCCTGGCGGCTCGTCGGCGCCGGTGATCCCGGGCGACATCATGATGCAGACCGACATGGACTACGACTCGATCGCCAAGGCTGGCTCGATGCTGGGTTCCGGCGCGGTCATCGTGATGGACGAGACGCGTTGCATGGTGCGCTCACTGCTGCGTCTGTCGTATTTCTATTATGAAGAGTCGTGCGGTCAGTGCACGCCGTGCCGCGAAGGTACCGGCTGGCTGTATCGCGTCGTGCATCGCATCGAACACGGGCAAGGCCGTCCGGAAGATCTGGATCTGCTGAACTCGGTTGCTGAAAACATCATGGGCCGCACGATTTGCGCGCTCGGCGACGCAGCGGCCATGCCGGTTCGCGGCATGCTCAAGCACTACTGGGACGAATTCGAATACCACGTCGCCCATAAGCATTGCCTCGTCGGCGGTCATGCCGGCGCGGCAGCGGCGTCAGAAACAGTGGCTGCCTGAGTACGCCGAATAGCGCACCAGAACACGTCAACCGCGGGATTCGTCGTCCGGAACGGGCGATGAATAGGGCGAACGATTGAGCGGTAACAGGTTAAGGAAGATTGACCATCATGGTTGAACTTGAAATAGACGGCAAGAAAGTAGAGGTGCCTGAAGGCAGCATGGTGATCCAGGCTGCGCATAAGGTCGACACGTACATTCCTCACTTCTGCTATCACAAGAAGCTGTCGATTGCGGCCAACTGCCGGATGTGTCTGGTCGATGTCGAAAAGATGCCGAAGGCCGTGCCCGCATGCGCCACGCCGGTGTCCGCCGGCATGATCGTGCGCACCAAGTCCGAGAAGGCGGTGAAGGGCCAGCAAGCCGTGATGGAATTCCTGCTGATCAACCACCCGCTGGATTGCCCGATCTGCGATCAGGGCGGCGAGTGTCAGTTGCAGGATCTGGCCGTGGGCTACGGTAAGTCGTCGTCGCGTTATAGCGAAGAAAAGCGCGTGGTGTTCCACAAGAACGTCGGCCCGCTGATCTCGATGGAAGAAATGTCGCGCTGCATTCACTGCACGCGTTGCGTCCGCTTCGGCCAGGAAGTCGCCGGCGTGATGGAACTCGGCATGCTGGGCCGCGGCGAGCATTCGGAAATCACGTCGTTCGTCGGCAAGACGGTCGACTCCGAACTGTCGGGCAATATGATCGATCTGTGCCCGGTTGGCGCGCTGACCAGCAAGCCGTTCCGCTACAGCGCCCGCACGTGGGAACTGTCGCGCCGCAAGTCGGTGAGCCCGCACGATTCCGTCGGTGCCAACCTTGTGGTGCAAGTCAAGAACAACCGCGTGATGCGTGTTCTGCCGTTCGAAAACGAATCCATCAACGAGTGCTGGATTTCGGACAAGGACCGCTTCTCGTACGAAGCGCTGAATAGCCCGGAACGTCTCACGCAGCCAATGCTTAAGCAAGGCGGCAAGTGGGTCGAGACCGATTGGCAAACGGCGCTTGAATATGTGGTCAAGGGGCTGAAGGGCATCAAGGGTGACCATGGCGCGAGCGCGCTGGCCGCGCTCGGCAGCGCTCACAGCACCGTCGAAGAACTGTTCCTGTTGAAGCAGCTGGCGCAGGCGGTCGGTACGCCTAACGTCGACTTCCGTCTGCGTCAGTCGGATTTCTCAGCACCCGTCAACGGTGCACCGTGGCTTGGCACGGCGATCGCCGATCTGTCGAACCTGGACTCGGCGCTCGTGATCGGTTCGGACCTGCGCCGCGATCATCCGCTGTTCGCCGCGCGTCTGCGTCAGGCTGCCAAGAGCGGGACGAAGCTCACGCTCGTGCAAGCCACCAATGACGACGCGCTGATTCCGCAAGCGCAACGCGTGGTTGCCGCACCGTCCGCATGGCTCGATGCACTGGCTGGCATCGCCGGTGCGGTGTCGGAAGCGAATGGCGCGGCGCTGCCGGAAGCCTTCGCTGGCACGCAACCTACGGACGCCGACAAGCAAGTCGCGAAGTCGCTCGCTACCGGCGAACATCGCGTGGTGTTGCTCGGCAACGCCGCGGTTCGTCATCCGGACTTCGCCGCGATTCACGCCGCAGCGCAATGGATCGCAGACGCGACCGGCGCTACGCTGGGTTTCCTCACGGAAGCCGCTAACACGGTCGGCGCGCATCTCGTGAACGCATTGCCGGGTGAGGGTGGTCTGAACGCCCGCGAAGTGTTCGAGCAACCGCGCAAGGGTTATGTGCTGTTGAACGTCGAACCCGAGTTCGACACAGCCAATCCGGTGCAGGCTTTGGCCGCGCTGAAGCAGGCTGAAATGGTCGTCGTGATGTCGCCGTTCCAGATTGGCGCCGAGTACGCTGACGTGCTGCTGCCGATCGCGCCGTTCACGGAAACGGCCGGCACGTTCGTCAACGCCGAAGGTACCGTGCAGACGTTCAACGGCGTCGTGCGTCCGCTTGGCGATACGCGTCCGGCGTGGAAGGTCTTGCGCGTGTTGGGCAGCCTGCTGGGCGTCCCGGGTTTCGAATTCGATACATCGGAAGAAGTGCGCACGGCAGCCCTCGGCGACGGCGAGATCAAGTCGCGTCTGTCGAACAAGACGGGCGTCACGGTAGCACGCGGCAACGCAGCGAAAGCAACGGAAGGCAAGTTCGAGCGTATCGCCGATGTGCCGATCTACCACGCCGACGCGCTTGTGCGTCGCGCCGAGTCGTTGCATCTGACGGCGGCGGCGCGCGCTGCAAACTCGGTCGGCCTGCCGGCCGCGCTGTTCGACAAACTGGGTTTGAAGGAAGGCGACGCAGTGCGCGTGCGCCAGGGCGAGCAATCGGTGCAGTTGCCGGCCGTGCGCGACGCAAATCTTGCGGAGACGGTCGTCCGCGTATCGGCGGCTACGCCTGCCGGTGCAGCGCTGGGCAGCCTGTTCGGTGAACTGGTGGTGGAGAAGGCGTAAATGAGCTTGTTCGATACGATCAACTCGGGCGGCACCCAGCTTCTCGGTGTGGCATGGCCCACGGTGTGGGCACTGGTGCGCATCCTGGTGGTGGCCGTTGTGATCCTGCTGTGCGTGGCTTACCTGATTCTCTGGGAACGTAAGCTGATCGGCTGGATGCACGTGCGTCTCGGCCCGAACCGCGTCGGCCCCGCAGGCTTGCTGCAGCCGATCGCCGACGTGCTGAAGCTGTTGCTGAAAGAAGTGATTCAGCCGGCCCAGGCGAGCCGCTGGATTTACATGATCGCGCCGATCATGGTGGTGGTGCCGGCCTTCGCGGTCTGGGCGGTGATTCCGTTCCAGGCCGGTGCGGTTCTCGGCGACATCAACGCCGGTCTGCTTTACGCAATGGCGATCTCGTCCATCGGCGTGTACGGCGTGATTCTGGCGGGCTGGGCGTCGAACTCGAAGTACGCATTCCTCGGCGCCATGCGCGCGGCCGCTCAAATGGTTTCGTACGAAATTTCGATGGGCTTCGCCCTCGTCGTCGTGCTGATGACGTCGGGCAGTCTGAATCTGTCGGACATCGTCGGTTCGCAGGAACGCGGCATTTTCGCCGGTTACGGCCTGAACTTCCTGTCGTGGAACTGGCTGCCGCTCTTGCCGATGTTCGTCGTGTACTTCATCTCGGGCATCGCCGAAACGAACCGTCACCCGTTCGACGTGGTGGAAGGTGAATCGGAAATCGTCGCGGGCCACATGATCGATTACTCGGGGATGGCGTTCGCGCTGTTCTTCCTCGCCGAGTACATCAACATGATCGTGATCTCGGCATTGGCTGCAACGCTGTTCCTCGGCGGCTGGAGCGCACCGTTCGGCTTCCTGTCGTTTATCCCGGGCATCGTTTGGCTCGTCGCCAAGGTTTTCTTCCTGTTGTCGGTATTCATCTGGGCGCGTGCCACGTTCCCGCGCTACCGCTATGACCAGATCATGCGTCTGGGCTGGAAGGTTTTCATTCCGGTTTGCGTGGTGTGGCTCATCGTGGTCGGCTTCTGGATCATGTCGCCGTTGAATATCTGGAAATAAAGGGCGGATGAACCCATGACCGCAATCCAAAACTTTTTCAAGACCTTCTTCCTGACGGAACTGCTCAAAGGCCTCGCGCTGACCGGACGTTACACGTTCCAGCGCAAGATCACAGTGCAGTTCCCGGAAGAGAAGACGCCGATTTCACCGCGTTTCCGCGGCCTGCATGCGCTGCGCCGCTATGAAAACGGCGAAGAACGCTGCATCGCCTGCAAGCTGTGCGAAGCAGTGTGCCCGGCACTCGCCATTACGATCGAATCGGAAACCCGTGCAGACAACACGCGCCGCACGACGCGTTACGACATTGATCTGACCAAGTGCATCTTCTGCGGTTTCTGCGAAGAGAGCTGCCCGGTCGATTCGATTGTCGAGACGCACATTCTCGAATATCACGGCGAAAAACGTGGCGACCTGTATTTCACGAAGGACATGCTGCTGGCCGTTGGCGATCGTTACGAAGCAGAGATCGCCGCGAACAAGGCAGCCGATGCACCGTATCGTTGAAGCGCTTCTTCTGTTGAAGCAGTAAATGCAGCAGTAACACGGCCTGTTGTCGGGCCGAGCGCCGCGGTTTGACCGCCGCGGCACGGCGCACCTGTGCGGCAGTTCTGGCGGTTCGGCCGCTTTTACCCGCCACGTGCCAAAGAACAATGCCTGACGATGGCCTAACGATGAACCGGTAATCATGGAATTCACGACCGTACTGTTCTACATCTTCGCGCTGCTCCTGGTGGTTTCAGGGCTGAAGGTGATCACCTCGCGCAACCCGGTTTCGTCCGCACTTTTTCTGGTGCTGGCGTTCTTCAATGCAGCCGCGATCTGGATGCTGCTGCAGGCCGAGTTCCTCGCGATCCTGCTGGTGCTGGTGTATGTCGGCGCGGTGATGGTGCTGTTCCTGTTCGTCGTGATGATGCTGGACATCAACATCGACGTGCTGCGAAAAGACTTCAAACGCTTCGTGCCAATGGCCACGCTGGTGGGCGCGATCATCGTGATCGAGACCGCACTGATTCTGTGGCACGGTTACGGCGCGACCGCTACGGCGCTGCGCGACACCACGGCTGCCGCGAATGGCATGGGCGACTGGTCGAACACTCGCCTGATCGGCAAGGTCATCTACACCGACTACATCTTCGCGTTCGAAGTCGCCGGCCTCGTGCTGCTGGTGGCGATCATCGCGGCGATCGCGCTGACTACGAGTCACAAGAAAGACAGCAAGCGCCAGAACGTCAGCGAGCAGGTCAAGGTGCGTGCTCAGGACCGCGTGCGCGTCGTGAAGATGGCATCTGAAAAGACCGCGGCAACAGTCGCGGCGGAAGAAGCCGCCGCAGCGGCAGCAGCGGCGGCCGACTCGGCACCCGCTAAAAACAGCTGAGCGGACAGGAGATAGAAATCATGTTGACCCTTGCTCATTACCTTGTCCTCGGCGCGATCCTGTTTGCGATCAGCGTGGTGGGCATTTTCCTGAACCGCCGCAACGTCATCATCATCCTGATGGCGATCGAGCTGATGCTGCTGGCGGTGAACACCAATTTCGTCGCGTTTTCGCACTACCTCGGCGACATCCATGGCCAGATCTTCGTCTTCTTCGTGCTGACGGTTGCAGCAGCGGAAGCAGCGATCGGCCTGGCGATTCTGGTGACCCTGTTCCGTAGCCTCGACACGATCAATGTCGAGGATCTCGATCAGCTCAAAGGTTAATTTCAGGTAAAGCGGTTATGTCAACGATACTCAATGAAAACCTGCTGCTGGCGATCCCGCTGGCACCGCTGGCCGGCTCCCTGATTGCGGGGCTGTTCGGGAAAGCGGTAGGGCGAGCCGGTGCGCACTCGGTTACGATCCTCGGCGTCGCGATCTCGTTCATCCTTTCGGCTGTCGTCTTCTTCCAGGTGATGGACGGCGCGAGCTTCAATGCGACCGTCTATAACTGGATGCAGATCGGCCAGACCAAGTTCGAGATCGGCTTCCTGGTCGACTCGCTGACGGCAATGATGATGTGCGTGGTGACCTTCGTGTCGCTCATGGTGCACATCTATACGATCGGCTACATGGCCGACGACGACGGCTACCAGCGTTTCTTCTCCTACATCTCGCTGTTCACGTTCTCGATGTTGATGCTCGTGATGAGCAACAACTTCCTGCAACTGTTCTTCGGCTGGGAAGCAGTGGGTCTGGTTTCGTACCTGCTGATCGGCTTCTACTTCACGCGCCCGACCGCGATCTACGCCAACATGAAGGCGTTCATCGTGAACCGCGTCGGCGACTTCGGTTTCCTGCTCGGTATCGGCCTGCTGTTCGCGTTCGCCGGTTCGATGAACTACGGCGATGTATTCGCGAAGCGTACTGAACTCGCGGCATTGAGCTTCCCGGGTACCGACTGGGGTCTGCTGACGGTGGCCTGCATCTGTCTGTTCATCGGCGCGATGGGTAAGTCGGCGCAATTCCCGCTGCACGTGTGGCTGCCGGATTCGATGGAAGGCCCGACGCCGATCTCCGCGCTGATTCACGCGGCTACCATGGTGACGGCCGGTATCTTCATGGTCACGCGCATGTCGCCGCTGTTCGAGTTGTCGGATACGGCGCTGTCGTTCGTCATGATCATCGGCGCAATCACCGCGTTGTTCATGGGTTTCCTCGGGATCATCCAGAACGACATCAAGCGCGTGGTCGCTTACTCCACGCTGTCGCAGCTCGGCTACATGACGGTCGCGCTGGGCGCATCGGCCTACTCGGTCGCAGTGTTCCACCTGATGACGCACGCGTTCTTCAAGGCGCTGCTGTTCCTTGGCGCGGGTTCCGTGATTATCGGCATGCACCACGATCAGGACATCCGCAACATGGGCGGCCTGCGCAAGTACATGCCGATTACCTGGATCACATCGCTGGTCGGTTCGCTGGCGCTGATCGGTACGCCGTTCTTCTCAGGCTTCTACTCGAAAGACTCGATCATCGACGCAGTGAAGCTGTCGCATCTGCCGGGTTCGGGCTTCGCCTACTTCGCGGTCGTGGCGAGCGTGTTCGTCACGGCGCTGTATTCGTTCCGTATGTACTTCCTGGTGTTCCACGGCAAGGAGCGCTTCCGCGGTCCGAAGCATCCGGAATCGCCGATGGGTATCGAAGCGGCCGCGCATGCGCATGACGCTCACGGCCATGATGCACACGGCCACGGCCACGACGACCACGCGCACGAGCCACATGAAACGCCGTGGGTGGTGTGGGTGCCGCTGGTGTTGCTGGCAATTCCGTCGATCGTGATTGGTGCGATCGGTGTGGGCCCGATGCTGTTTGGCGACTTCTTCCAGCACGGTGTGGCGTTCGACAAGGTGATTTTCATCGGCGAAAACCATCCGGCGCTGCATGAAATGGCGGAGGAATTCCAGGGCTGGGCTTCGATGGGCCTGCATTCGGTTTCGGGCTTGCCGGTGTGGCTGGCACTCGCGGGTGTGGTGGTCGCGTGGTTCCTGTACCTGGTTCGTCCTGATCTGCCGGCTGTCATCAAGCGCGCGTTCGGTCCGATCTACACGCTGCTCGATAACAAGTACTACATGGACAAGATCAACGAAGTCGTGTTTGCGCGGGGCGCTGTGGCAATTGGCCGTGGTCTCTGGAAGGAAGGCGACGTCGTGGTCATCGACGGTATCGTCAACGGCAGCGCACGCTTTATCGGCTGGTTTGCCGGCGTGATCCGCTTCCTCCAATCCGGCTACATCTACCACTACGCGTTTGCCATGATTATCGGCATGTTGGGGCTCCTGACCCTGTTTGTAACGCTCGGCGGCAAATAAGGCGAGGGACACTAATGCACGCTTATCCGATTCTCAGTATCGCGATCTGGTTACCGATCCTCGTAGGTCTCCTGGTTCTGGCCATTGGCTCCGACCGGAATCCGGCTCCGGCGCGCTGGATCGCGCTGATCGGCTCGGTCGTCAGTTTCCTAGTGACGATCCCGCTGATTACCGGCTTTGATTCGAGCACCGCCGATCTGCAGTTCGTCGAAAAGGCGAACTGGATCGAGCGCTTCAATATTACGTACCACCTGGGTGTCGACGGCATCTCGATGTGGTTCGTCGTGTTGACCGCATTGATTACGGTGATCGTCGTGATCGCCGCGTGGGAAGTCATCACGAAGAACGTCGCGCAGTATCTCGCTGCATTCCTGATTCTGTCCGGCATCATGGTCGGCGTGTTCAGCTCGGCCGACGGCATGCTGTTCTATGTCTTCTTCGAAGCGACGCTGATTCCGATGTACATCATTATCGGCGTGTGGGGTGGGGCGAACCGCGTGTACGCGGCGTTCAAGTTCTTCCTGTACACGCTGATGGGTTCGCTGTTGATGCTGGTTGCGCTGCTGTACCTGTACATCCAGACCGGCACGTTCGATCTGGCTACATGGCAGAACGCGCAAATCGGCATGACCCCGCAGATATTGTTGTTTATAGCGTTCTTCATGGCCTTCGCCGTGAAGGTGCCGATGTGGCCGGTTCACACGTGGTTGCCTGACGCCCACGTGGAAGCGCCGACCGGCGGCTCGGTCGTGCTGGCCGCGATCATGCTGAAGCTGGGCGCCTACGGTTTCCTGCGCTTCTCGCTGCCGATTACGCCGGACGCAAGCCACTTCCTCGCACCGGTCGTCATCACGCTGTCGCTGATCGCTGTGATTTACATCGGTCTGGTCGCGATGGTGCAAGCCGACATGAAGAAGCTGGTCGCGTATTCGTCGATCGCGCACATGGGTTTCGTGACGCTGGGTTTCTTTATCTTCAATCAGCTCGGCGTGGAAGGCGCGATCGTGCAGATGATCTCGCACGGCTTCGTGTCGGGCGCGATGTTCCTGAGCATCGGCGTGCTGTACGACCGTATGCACTCGCGTCAGATCGCCGATTACGGCGGTGTCGTGAACGTGATGCCGAAGTTCGCGGCGTTCGTGATGCTGTTCTCGATGGCCAACTGTGGCCTGCCGGGTACGTCCGGTTTCGTCGGCGAGTTCATGGTGATTCTGGCTGCTGTCCAGTACAACTTCTGGATCGCGGGCGGTGCGGCTGTCACGCTGATCCTCGGCGCGGCCTACACGCTGTGGATGTACAAGCGCGTGTACTTCGGCGCGATCGCCAACGATCACGTGAAGGGCCTCGTCGACATCAACCGCCGCGAGTTTTTCATGCTGGCAGTGCTCGCAGCACTGACGCTGTTCATGGGCCTGTATCCGAAGCCCTTTACCGATGTGATGCACGTATCCGTGGAAAACCTCCTCTCCCACGTCGCGCAGTCCAAGCTGCCGTTGCCACAGTAATGCAGAGCGGAGGAATTTAAAGATCATGCAAAACGCCCCTATGACTGCCCTGTTACCCGACGCACTGGTGATGCTCGCCGTTGTCGTTGCGTGGCTCAACGACACGTTCGTCGGCCAGGCTGGTCGCCGCACCACGTATTTCATCGCGTTCTTCTCGACGCTGATTTCCGGCATCTGGTTCGCGGTGAACGCGTTCGATCCGCAGGTGCACTACTTCTTTGGTCACATGTACGTGGTGGATTCGTTCGCCAGTGTGATGAAGGCAGTGGTCACGCTCGGTTATGCCGTGTCGATCGTCTATTCGCGCCGGTATCTCGAAGATCGCGGGCTGTTCCGCGGCGAGTTTTTCCTGTTGGGCATGTTCTCGTTGCTCGGCCAGCTCGTGATGATCTCCGGCAACAACTTCCTGACGCTGTATCTCGGTCTGGAACTGATGTCGCTGTCGCTGTACGGCGCGATCGCCCTGCGTCGTGATGCGGCGCCTTCGAACGAAGCGGCAATGAAGTACTACGTGCTCGGTGCGTTGGCTTCCGGCTTCCTGTTGTACGGTATTTCCATGCTGTACGGCGCAACCGGCTCGCTCGATCTGAACGAGGTGTTCAAGGCGATCGGCACGAGCCACTACGATCCGAGCGTGTTGCTGTTCGGCGTGATCTTCATCGTGGCGGGCGTGGCGTTCAAGATGGGCGCGGTGCCGTTCCACATGTGGGTGCCTGAC
Organism: Paraburkholderia sp. BGA-UO-ETr-F12; assembly: GCF_059567945.1. Classification (NCBI taxonomy): domain Bacteria; kingdom Pseudomonadati; phylum Pseudomonadota; class Betaproteobacteria; order Burkholderiales; family Burkholderiaceae; genus Paraburkholderia; species Paraburkholderia sp. BGA-UO-ETr-F12. The sequence continues at coordinate 423,557 of NZ_JCAQOZ010000012.1, forward strand.
GTGTATCAGGGCGCTCCGACGGCGATGACGCTGATGGTGGGTGGTGGTCCGAAGGTGGCTGCGTTCGCCTGGGGCCTGCGCTTCCTCGTGATGGGTCTGCTGCCGCTGGCTGTCGAATGGCAGCAGATGCTGGTGATTCTGGCGGCGCTGTCGTTGATCGTCGGCAACATCACCGGTATCGTGCAGCGCAACGTCAAGCGCATGCTCGCGTATTCGGCGATCTCGAACATGGGCTTCGTGCTGCTTGGCCTGCTGGCCGGCGTGGTGGATCAGAAGACGACCGGCGCGGCCAATGCGTACGGCTCGGCGATGTACTACAGCATCGTCTACCTGATTACGACGATGGGCACCTTCGGCGTCATCATGCTGCTGGCTCGCCGCGATTTTGAGGCGGATACGCTCGAAGACTTCAAGGGTCTGAATCAACGTAGCCCGGTGTTCGCGTTCGTCATGATGGTGATGATGTTCTCGCTCGCTGGCATCCCGCCCGCGGTCGGCTTCTACGCCAAGCTCGCGGTGCTGCAGGCAACCATGAATGCCGGCTTGACCTGGCTGACCGTGTTGGCCGTGATCACGTCGCTGTTCGGTGCGTTCTATTACCTGCGTATCGTCAAGCTGATGTACTTCGACGAACCGCAAGACAAGTCGCCGATCGTTGCCGATACCAGCACGCGTGCTTTGCTCGCACTCAATGGTGTTGCCGTACTGGTGCTCGGTATCGTGCCGGATCCGCTGCTGAAGGCCTGCCTGCAGGCTATCCAGCACACGCTGCTGCTCTGATGTCAGCTGCGGGTTGGTTTATCGTGTTGTTGGCGCTGGTCGGCGCCAACCTGCCGTTTCTGAACCAGCGTCTCTTCGCCGCCGTGCCGTTGAAAGCGGCGAAGAAAAGTGCCTGGATCCGGATTGCCGAACTGATCGTGCTGTACTTTGTGGTCGGTGCGTTCGGTTTTCTGCTGGAAGCGCGCGCGGGTAATCGCTTCGAACAGGGGTGGCAGTTCTACGCGATCACGTTCGCGTTGTTCATCGTGTTCGCTTTTCCCGGCTTTACCTTCCAGTATCTCGTCAAACGTCGCTGACGGTGTCTCGCCGTCGCGCCCCAAGCTGTCCTGAGGTCGCATATGGCTGAACTTCCCAATCACGATGCCGCGCTCACCGAGACCTGTCTCGAGAGCAAAACGATCCATCAAGGGCCGTTCCTGACACTCAAATGCGACACGGTCAGCTTGCCTGATGGGAAGCAGGCCACTCGCGAGTACGTTCAGCATCCGGGCGCCGTGATGGTGATTCCGCTATTCGACGACGGCCGCGTATTGCTGGAAAGCCAGTACCGCTATCCGATGGGTAAGGTCATGGTCGAGTATCCTGCGGGCAAGCTCGATCCGAACGAAGGCGCATTGGCTTGCGCGAAACGCGAGCTGCAGGAAGAGACCGGCTATACGGCGCGCGAGTATGTTTATTTGACGCGCATTCATCCCATCATTTCCTACTCGACCGAATTCATCGATATCTACCTGGCGCGTGGGTTGACTGCCGGCGAGCGCAAACTCGACGACGGTGAGTTTCTTGAACTGTTCACGGCAACTGTTGCCGATGTGTCCGAATGGGTGCGCACCGGCAAGATCACCGACGTGAAAACCGTCATCGGTACATTCTGGCTGGAGAAGGTGCTGTCGGGTGTGTGGCCGATGGCCGCGCCGCAATAGCGAGCCCGGTTCAGAACGCACGGCGGGCGCGAATCGCGCACCGTGCGGGCAATCGGCGAAAAGCCCCTGTTGGTCTATGACCGGCAGGGGCTTTGTCATTGGGGCAGCGTATCGATTCGACGCATTGCATCCGTGCCCGAAGAAGGCTCTTGTCCTATGCCATCCGGCCGTCTCGCCCCACGGCAGTTGCCGTTCTAGTATCGACGTCTGGCAACCAGATTTGCCATCGTACTTATCCTGGATAGCGAAGAGTGTGCGATGGGCTGGATTGCGGACACATACGAGCATGGTTGTCATTTGACAACCATGCTCGTATGCACTAGATTGGAGGGTATAGATGGTTCGTGGAGTCCATTCCAAAAAAGAGATTGAGGCTGCGCTGGCTTATGCGGAAAGCCACGGCTGGCGTATCCGGGGCGGCGGCAAAGGTCATGCGTGGGGAAAGATGTACTGTCCATACAACGACGCGGAATGTCGTTGCGGTGAGTTCTGCATTTCGAGTGTGTGGAGTACGCCGAAGAATCCGGGCAATCACGCAAAGCATCTCAAACGCATCGTCGACAACTGCACGACGCACCGGCAATGAAAATGTTCGAGGGGTAAGCCCGAGACGGAATGAAGGCAGGAGTAGCTTATGGAATATGTATTCACCTTGAAGTATCAGCTTGCTGTGCAAGATTGCGATCTCGACGAGATCGTCGAGCGCCTTGGCGAAGCCGGATGCGACGACGCTACGATCGGCGTTGGGCAACCGGGGCGTATTGCGCTGGTTTTTACCCGCGAAGGCACGTCGGCATTCGAGGCGCTTGTCAGCGCACTCCAGGATATCAAGCAGGCGGTGCCGTCGGCGCGCCTTGTCGAGGCGGGGCCGGATTTCGTCGGCCTCACGGATGTCGCTGAGGTAGCCGGCGTGTCACGGCAAAACATGCGCAAGCTGATGTTGAGCCACGCACTCGACTTTCCGCCACCTGTTCATGAGGGGAGCGCGTCGGTATGGCATCTGTCAGACATACTTGACTGGCTGAATGCGCGTGGCGGGTATGACATCAAGGCGGACATATTCGATGTCGCGAAATCGGCCAAGCAGATCAATCTCGCCAAAGAGGCGCTTCAACTCGAGCGGCGGCTCAACCGCCGGCTCGAATCCCTTGTGGCTTAAGAAGTGCGGGATGGAGGCAGCCTGAGCCCACGAGCGCCATACGATCAGTAAGTCCCGTCATCCATGGATTCAAGGTATGCCGCTCGCGGTTGAATCACCTTCGGCAGCCCGATGCGCAACGCGTTAAAATCGCCCACCACGTTCGATTTGTAGGCGACGCCTGGTGTCGACGCGTCGGCCGTAAAAATTTACGAACGATCGTTCACAAATTTCCATTTTGCGCTAAACTGGCACGCAAGCCCTGATTCCACATGAAGGTCCTCGATTTACAGTGTCCGCATGGCCATCGGTTCGAAGGCTGGTTTGCTTCGGCCGATGACTTCGAGTCGCAGCAGTCCCGCAAGCTCGTCGAATGTCCGATCTGCGGTGCGCATGAAGTGAGCCGGCTGCCGTCGGCGCCCCGGCTGAATCTGTCGGGTGCGACTGACACGAAAGTCCCTGCGGGCGCTGGGGAAATGCAGGCGCGCGTGATGCGCGCATTGCGCGAGGTACTGGAAAAGACGGAGAACGTGGGCGACCGCTTCGCCGAGGAAGCACGGCGCATTCACTACAACGAAGCGCCCGCACGCAACATTCGCGGTGTTACGACACCGGAAGACGCGAAAGCCTTGGTCGAAGAAGGCATCGAAGTGATGCCGCTGCCGGTCCCGGCTGCTTTGAAGGAACCGCTGCAATAGTGCAGTGGCTCTCTGGCAGCGGGCGGTTGCGGCCAGGAGACACTACGCATGAATCTGGACTATTCCCCCGCTGACGACGCGTTCCGCGCCGACATCCGCGCCTGGCTCGAAGCGAATCTGCCTCGCGAGCTGAGCGACAAAGTACTCAACCACAAGCGTCTGAACCGCGAAGACTTCGCAAGCTGGCACAAGCTGCTCGGCACGCGCGGCTGGTCGGTCGTCGCGTGGCCGAAAGAATACGGCGGCCCGGGCTGGGACGCGACCCAGCGGCATATTTGGGACGAAGAGTGTGCGCGTATCGGTGCGCCGTCCGTGCTGCCGTTCGGTGTCTCGATGGTTGCGCCGGTGTTGATGAAGTACGGCAACGAGGCGCAGAAACGCCACTATCTGCCGCGCATTCTCGACGGTACGGACTGGTGGTGCCAAGGGTACTCCGAACCGGGCTCCGGGTCCGACCTGGCCTCGCTGCGCACACGTGCCGAGCGCGTTGGCGATCACTATGTGGTCAATGGTCAGAAGACCTGGACCACGCTGGGCCAGTACGCCGACATGATGTTCTGCCTAGTGCGCACTGACAGCGGCGCGAAAAAGCAGGAAGGCATCTCGTTCCTGCTGATCGACATGAAGACGCCCGGTATTACGGTGCGTCCGATCATCACGCTCGACGAAGACCACGAAGTCAACGAAGTCTTCTTCGAAGACGTGAAGGTGCCGGTCGACAATCTGGTCGGTGAAGAAAATCGTGGCTGGACCTATGCGAAGTACCTGCTCGGGCACGAGCGCACGGGCATTGCGCGCGTCGGGCAATCGAAACGCGAACTCGTATTCCTGAAGCGCCTCGCGCTGGATCAGAAGAAGAACGGCAAGCCGCTGCTGCAAGATCCTGTGTTCGCCGCGAAAGTCGCGAACCTCGAGATCGAACTGATGGCGCTTGAAGTCACCGTGCAACGTGTGGTCGCCAATGAAACGGGGGGGCGTGGGCCGGGACCGGAAGCCTCCATGCTCAAGATCAAGGGCACGGAAGTGCAGCAGGCGTTAACCGAACTGATGTTCGAAGCCATCGGACCACTTGCCGCACCGTTCGACGTGCCTTTCCTCGAAGGTGAGCGCGAGCATAGCCTCGCCGGCGATGATGACGCCGCGCCGCTGGCCGCGTACTACTTCAACTTCCGCAAGACGTCGATTTATGGCGGCTCGAATGAAATTCAAAAGAACATCATCGCGCAGATGATTCTGGGACTTTGAGGAGCGGCGCATGGACTTCACTTTTAACGACGAACAACAGCAATTTGCTGACGCGTTGCGCCGCTACCTTGATAAGAGCTACGGGTTCGAGGCGCGCCAGGCGATCGTGCAATCGGAGAGCGGTGTGTCGGACGCGCATTGGGCGGCCTTCACCGAATTGGGGCTGACCGCGTTGCCGGTGCCGGAAGCGCAAGGGGGCTTTAACGGCAGTCCGATCGATATGCTGGTGGTGATGCAGGAGCTCGGCCGCGCTGTGGTAGTCGAGCCGTATTGGGCGACTGCGGTGGGTGTCGAAGCGCTGCGGCTGGCAGGTAGCGGGCAGGGCGAAGACGCATCGCTGCTCGAACGCGCGGCCCAGGGCGAGATCAAGCTCGCGGTGGCATTTCACGAACCGCATGCACGCTACGACCTGTTCGAAGTCGAGAGCGCCGCGAGCGGTGAGGGCGATCGGCAGACGTTGAGCGGCACCAAATCGGTGGTGTTGCACGGCGCGCAGGCAGATTACTGGATCGTGCCGGCCCGGTTCAATGGCGAGATTGCGCTCTTTGTCGTCGCCCGCGATGCGGCCGGCGTCAAAATCACTGACTATCGCACCATCGACGGTCAGCGCGCCGCGACGCTCAGGTTCGAGGGCACGCCGGCACGCCGGCTCACGGGCAAGCACGCCGGTGCCGCGGCGCTCGAGCATATCGCGGATTACGGGACGGTGCTGCTTTGTGCGGAAGCGGTTGGCGCGCTCGACGCGCTGAACCATGCAACGGTCGAGTACACCAAAACACGCCAGCAGTTCGGTCAGCCGATTGCGCGTTTTCAGGCGTTGCAGCATCGCATGGTCGAGATGCTGATTCACGCCGAGCAGGCGCGTTCGGTCACTTATCTTGCGGCGGTGCGCTATACCAGCGCAGATGCTGACGAACGTCGCCGTGCGGTTTCCGCTGCCAAAGTACGCGTCGGTCAGGCGGCCCGTTTCGTGGGGCAGCAGGCCGTCCAGTTGCACGGCGGCATGGGCGTCACGAACGAAGTCGCAGCGGCACATCTGTTCAAACGCCTTGCTATCATCGAAACCACATTGGGCGATGTCGATCACCATCTTGCGCGGTTCGCTGCGCTGCCCGGTTTTGTCACTGCCGAAGCTTGATCAGCCGGTCGAATCGGATGGGAAGGAGGTGTGGCGATGGGTTTGAGTTTCGAGGACATGGTAGTCGGTACGACTACCGAAATCGGCAAGCACACGTTCACGCGTGAAGAGATTGTCGAGTTCGCGGAGAAGTACGATCCACAACCGTTTCACGTGGACGATGCCGCCGCTGCGGAGTCGCCGTTTCGCGGCCTGGTCGCAAGCGGCTGGCACACCTGCTCGGTCATGATGGGCATGCTGGTGCGTAACGCGATCGCCGGGTCCACGTCGATGGGTTCGCCCGGTATCGACGAGATCCGCTGGTTGAAGCCGGTGCGCGTCGGCGACACGATCACGATGACGAACGCCGTGCTCGACAAGCGTGTTTCGGAGAGCAAACCGGACCGCGGCATCGTGTCGACGCAGTGGGAAGGCATCAATCAGCACGGTGAAACGGTGATTACCGTGCGCTCCAAAGGCTTGTTTGGATTGCGCAATCCGGGAGTTGCGTCGTGACGGGCAGCAGCGCGGCGGCTGCCGCGACGTTCGGCGACGCAGCGGGTTTGCGTGCGCTCATTGGCGCCGAGCCGCTCGTCAGCGACTGGATAACGGTCGATCAGGCGAGCGTCGATCGCTTCGCCGAGGCGACCGGCGATCATCAATGGATTCATGTCGACCCCGAGCGGGCGCGGCGTGAGTCGCCGTTTGGTGGTCCGGTCGCGCATGGGTTCATGACGCTGTCGTTGATTCCGGCGTTGCTTGGCAAGACGGTGGTGCTCGAGCAGCGCATGGGCGTCAATTACGGATTGAATCGTGTGCGGTTCACGTCGCCGGTACTGGTCGGCTCGCAGTTGCGTGCACGGTTTGCCGTGGAATCCGTCACTGACGTCGACAACGCAGGCGTGCAGGTTGAATGGAATGTGACGCTGGAGCGGCAGGGCAGCGAGCGGCCGGTATGTGTCGCGGAGTTCATCACGCGGCACTACTTCTAGGCGTTCATAGCCGGCAGGTTGGCAAAAAGCGCGAGCGGTAGTATTGCCGCTTCGCGCTTTTTTATATCTATGCTTCCAGGGATGGCGATGCCGCAGTTGCATGCGTCTCATCGTCAAACCCAATGAGCGCCGGTGCTATATACCGGCAGCGCGACTACCGCTTGGCGTACTGCGTCGCGCCGAACAGCATCTCTTTGGCTTTGTCATCCATGAGTGGCTTACGGGCCGACGCGAGCACTTCGACGCCGCGCACCACCGCGGGACGTGCGGCAATTTCTTCGTGCCATCGCTTCACATTTGCAAACGCATCCAGTTCGATACCCTGGTTCTGCCACGAGCGTGTCCAGGGAAATGCCGCGATGTCGGCGATAGTGTAGTCATTGCCGGCCAGGTACCGCGTCTTGCCGAGTTGCGTATCCATCACGCCATAAAGACGCCGCGTTTCGTTCGTGTAGCGATTGATCGCGTACTCGATCGGTTCCGGCGCGTAGATGCGGAAATGATGCGTTTGCCCGAGCATCGGACCGATACCGCCCATCTGGAACATCAGCCATTGCAGCGTCGCATAGCGTGCAGCCGGATCGGCGGGCAGAAACTTGCCGGTTTTCTCCGCGAGGTAAACCAGAATCGCGCCTGATTCGAATAGCGCGAACGGTTTGCCGTCGGCATCTTTAGGACCCTCGGAATCGGTGATCGCCGGAATCTTGTTGTTCGGGCTAATCGCGAGGAATTCGGGTTTGAACTGGTCGCCCGCACCGATATCGATGCCATGCGCCGTGTACGCGAGGCCCGTTTCCTCGAGCATGATGTGAACTTTATGGCCGTTCGGGGTTGCCCAGCTATAGACATCGATCATCCTGGCTCCTTCGTTTCGTGAAAGCGGCGCCGCAAAGGGCGCCGCAATTGACAAAAATTAGAGCACAGATCGAGCGATGCTGCTGGCGGCGCCCTCATGTGCCGGGCCCGGACACGCCCTCAAGCGATCAAACGCTCAAACCCGGGTAACCGGCATCTCCATGCGAGCCGCAGCGCCAGCATCCATATAGCGCGCCAGCTCGAGCTTTGCGATCGCGTTGCGGTGCACTTCGTCTGGCCCATCGGCGAAGCGTAACGTCCGCGCGGATGCATACGCATACGCCAGCGGAAAATCGTCGCTGACACCGCCGCCGCCGTGCGCCTGAATTGCCCAGTCGATCACCTGGCATGCCATATTCGGCGCGACCACCTTGATCATGGCGATCTCGCCACGCGCGCCCTTGTTGCCGACCGTATCCATCATATACGCGGTTTTTAGCGTCAGCAGCCGTGCCTGTTCGATCATGCAACGCGCTTCGGCCAGACGTTCCTGCGTGACGCCTTGCGCGGCAACCGGCTTGCCGAAAGCGACGCGTTGAATCGAACGTTTCGCCATGAGTTCGAGCGCGCGCTCGGCGAGACCGATCAAACGCATGCAGTGGTGGATGCGTCCCGGGCCGAGGCGGCCTTGAGCGATTTCGAAGCCGCGCCCTTCGCCGAGCAGCATGTTGCTGGCCGGCACGCGCACGTTCTGCAGCGTGATTTCCATGTGACCGTGCGGCGCGTCGTCGTAGCCGAACACGGTGAGAGGGCGGTGCACGGTGATGCCGGTAGCATCGGCGGGGACCAGGATCATCGACTGCTGCGAATGGCGCGGCGCCTCGGGATCGGTCTTGCCCATCACGATGTAGATCTTGCAGCGCGGATCCCCGGCACCGGATGACCACCACTTGTGGCCGTTGATCACGTAGGTGTCGCCATCGCGCACGATGCTTGTCTGGATATTGGTCGCGTCCGACGACGCCACTTCCGGCTCGGTCATCAGAAATGCCGAGCGGATGTGCCCTTGCAACAGCGGTTCGAGCCACTCGCGCTTGTTGTCGTCGCTACCGTAGCGCTCGATCGTTTCCATGTTGCCGGTGTCGGGCGCGTTGCAGTTGAACACTTCCGGCGCCCAAGGCACCCGGCCCATGATCTCGCAAAGCGGCGCGTACTCGAGATTCGTGAGACCGGCCCCGCGCACTGATTCAGGCAGGAACAGATTCCACAAGCCGGCGTCGCGTGCCTTCTGTTTCAGTTCCTCGATCAGTTCGGTCGGCAGCCATGCGTTGCCGTTCTGACGATTACGCGCGATCTCGGCGTAGAAGGCCTGTTCGTTCGGATAGATGTGCTCGTCGAAGAAGGCGAGCAATTTATCGCGCAGCGCCTGAACCTTCGGGGTGTAATCGAAATTCATGTATGACCTCGCGGATGACGAACGACGTTTGTTCAGGAGCGCAATCAGAAGCGCCGGGTTGCTTAACGTACTTTCTGGGCGTAGCGCCAGGCGAGTTCGGCCATCGGCTTCGCCCGGCGGCCGGCATCGAGCGCCTGAGCGCTGGCTGCAGTGCCGTCGACCACGCGTTTCATGATGCCTTGCAGGATGGCGGCGATGCGGAACATGTTGTACGCCAGATAGAAATTCCAGTCGCCGTGGATCTCGAAGCCCGTGCGCTTGCAGTAGCGCTCGACATATTGCGCTTCGTCGGGAATGCCAAGCGCAGTCCAGTCAAGACCCGCAATGCCGCGAAACTGCGCCGGGTCGACGTGCCACGCCATGCAGTGGTAGGCGAAGTCGGCGAGCGGGTCCCCGAGCGTGGACAGTTCCCAGTCGAGTACGGCCAATACGCGCGGCTCGGTGGGATGGAAGATCAGGTTGTCGAGCCGGTAGTCGCCGTGCACGACCGAGGCGCGCTCGCTCGTTTCCGCCGGCATATGCTGTGGCAGCCATTCGATCAGACGCTGCATCGCGTCGATCGGCTCGGTTTCGGAGGCGACGTACTGTTTGCTCCAACGGCCGATCTGGCGTGCGAAGTAATTGCCCGGTTTGCCGTAGTCGGCAAGACCGATTGCCGTGACGTCGACGCTATGCAGCGCGGCAACCACACGATTCATTTCGTCGTAGATCGCCGTGCGCTCCGCAGGCGTCATGCCTGGCAAAGACTGGTCCCACAGCACGCGGCCTTCGACAAACTCCATTACGTAGAACGCCCGGCCGATCACACTTTCGTCCTCGCACAGCGCGAGCATATTGGCGACCGGCACCCCTGTGCCGGCCAGCGCATGCATCACGCGATATTCGCGTTCGACGGCGTGCGCCGAGGGCAGTAATTTCGCGGCCGGCCCGGGCTTCGCGCGCATCACATACGAGCGCGACGGCGTGACGAGTTTGAAGGTGGGATTCGACTGGCCGCCGGCAAATTGCTCCAGGGTGAGCGGTCCGGAAAATCCATCGACATGCTGGGTTAGCCACGCGGCGAGCGCGTCGCTGTCGAAGCGTTGCCGCTCATTGACCGGACGCGTGCCCTCGAAAGCCGAATAATCCGGTTTGTGTTCTGGTTCGCCGGTCTGTGTGGCTTGCACCATATGTCTCCTCCAGTTCGGGTTCAGCTACGCCGGTATTGAATGAATTGTGCGTAGAGCATTTCCATCGTGGTATTGCGAACGTCGCGATGAAGCGGCGACGGCGGTGAATAATTGATTGTGCGTAGCACCCAGTCGCGTGGCGCGGCTCCGACGTCGAGCGCGTTGATGCAACCGGTGGCCTGCGCCAGATGACCAAAAAAAGTGCGGCCGCCTGCAGTGAGCGCATGCGACAGAATTGCGCGATTCACTCCGCCGTGCAGCACCAGCAGTACGCTGTCCCACGATGTGTCCTCGCGTAGCGCCGACACTGCGGGCAACACGCGGTCGAACAATTCACCGATGGTTTCGCCGTCGAGAAAGCGGGTGCTTTCCGGCACAATCCCGTCGAAGGCGCCGAGAAATGCTGCTTCGATATCCTGCGGTGGAATGTTGCTCAGCTTGCCACCGCGAATTTCCTGCAGCGCGGGTTCGATATCAAGCTCGATCTGCTGACCGGTCTCGGCCAGCACTCGTTGCGCGGTTTCGACCGTGCGCGGCAAACCGCTCACGATCACCCGGTCGAAGCGGATTTGCTGCGCGGCGAAAGCGCGGCCGGCGGCGCTTGCCTGCTCGCGGCCGTTCGCGTTCAACGGCACGGTTTCAGGATCGATCGCACGGCCGGAGTCGTCGAAGTAGGTCACGTCGCCGTGACGCATGAGAAAGATGCGGCGGCGTTTGGGGAGTTGGAAGACAGGCATTGTCTCTTCGTTCACTTAGGTTCGCTCGCGTTCATTTGTAGACCGGCGCACGTTTTTCGAGGAATGCGGAGATCCCTTCGAGTCCGTCGCGATGGTGCAGAGACGCAACGAAGTTGTCGCGTTCGGCGACCAGATGTTCAGCCAGCGGCTGCGCGCCGGCCGCGCCGATGAGCGCCTTGATGCGCGCGATCGAATTCGGCGAAATCTTGCCGAGTTCGTCGGCCCAGGCGACAGCGGTGTCGCGTGCGGAGCCGGCCTTCGCCAGTTTGTTGACGACGCCGAGATCGTGCAGACGTGCGGCGCCAATCGGTTTGCCTTCGATCAGCACTTCGGTCACCAACTGGCGCGGCAACGCGTGTGCGAGAAACCACGAACCGCCGCCATCGGGTGTGAGACCCACGCGCGCGTACGACATCACAAATTTGGCGTCTTCCGCGGCAACGACCAGATCGCACGCGAGCGCGAGCGAAAATCCCGCGCCGGCTGCGGCTCCGTCAACGGCGGCAATCACCGGTTTCGACGATAAACGCAGCGCCGAAATCCATTCGCCGAGCAGGTCGATGCTTTCCGCCTGCACCGACGGATCTTTCGCGCGATTTTCCAGCAGGCGGTTCAGATTGCCGCCGGCGCAGAAGAAATTGTCCGCGCCGTTAATCACGACCGCGCGTATGGACGGATCGCGCTCCACTGATTCAAGCGCTTCGATGCCTGCGGCATACATGTCGGGATGCAGCGCATTGCGCGCGCCGGGGTTCGACAGCGTGAGGACTAACGTCGATTCGCTTTCGGTAGGGCGCGAGGTCAGCAGTTCGGCGCTCATTGTTGGGTCTCCGTTTGAGTATCGGCAGCATCGCGTTGTGTCAGCGACAGGCCAAGTTGTGCGCGCCGTGCAAGCCAGGGCGACGGACGATAGCGTGGATCGCCGAGCACGCTGTGGATATTGCGCAAGATCGTGAGGATCGTGTTCGCGCCGAGCGCATCGCCGAGCGCGAGCGGTCCGCGCGGGTAGCCGAGGCCGAGTGTCACGGCGAGGTCGATGTCCTCCGGCGTCGCGATCTGTTTTTGCGCGATGTCGCAGCCGATGTTGACGATGGTCGCCACGACACGTTGCGCGACGAAGCCGGTCGAATCGCGGATCACGGTGACGGGAACGCCGTCGGCAGCAAAGAGCGCGTGCGCGGCGTCGCGCGCGGCCCGACTGGTGGCCGGTGTCGTCATCAGTGTGCGGCGCGGCGCTATGGCTAGCGGGAATAGGGTATCGATAGCGACAACGCGCGTTGCATCGAGTGCTTCTTCGACGGCGGCGGTGGTCGCGTCATGACCGAACGGCGTTACGACGATCAGCGAGTCCGCTGCGGGCGTGGCGCCTTCGTCGAGCTTGACGCCGGCCTTGGCGATGAGTTGCACGACGGCGGCATGCGCTTGCGGATAGCGCTTGCTGACCCACACGCTATGCGGCAGTTCAGTCGGCGTGGACGCTTCCGCGGGCACTTGCTGCTTGCCGTCTTCATAGCGGTAAAAGCCTTCGCCCGTTTTACGGCCGATCAGTCCGCCCGCGAGCCGCGTGCCCGTGATTGGCGAGGGGGTGAAGCGCGGCTCCTCATAGAACTGGTGATAGATCGATTCCATCACCGGATGCGAAACGTCGAGCGCGGTCAGATCGAGCAGTTCGAACGGGCCGAGGCGAAAGCCTGCTTGCTCGCGCATGATTCGGTCGATGTCGGCGAAACTCGCAACGCCTTCGCCGGCCACCCGCAAACCCTCGGTATTCATGCCGCGGCCGGCGTGATTGACAATGAAACCGGGCATATCTTTCGCGCGCACCGGCGTGTGCCCCATGCGGCGCGCAAGATCCATCAGCGCGTCGCCCACGGCAGGATCGCTGCGCAGGCCGTCGATTACCTCGACGACTTTCATCAGAGGAACCGGATTGAAGAAGTGATAGCCGGCTACCCGCGACGGATTCGTGCAACCCGCGGCAATTGCCGTAATCGACAGCGACGAAGTGTTCGACGCCAGCACGCACCGGCCGCTCACCACTGTTTCGAGCTCGCGGAAGAGCGCCTGCTTCACATCGAGTTTTTCGACGATCGCCTCGACGACCAGATCGCAATCGGCCAGATCGCCGATAACCTGCGCGCCGCTCACGTTCGCGAGCGCGGCGAGCGAGCGGGCCTGGTCGAGCTTGCCTTTGGCGGTTAATTTGGCGAAAGTCTCGGCAACGTAGTCGCGCGCGGCGCCGATCGCGACGGGATTCGTGTCGTAAAGACGCACGGTGAGACCCGCCAGCGCGGCAATCTGAGCGATGCCGCGGCCCATTGCACCGGTTCCGACAATGCCGATAGTCTCGATGCTGAAATTGCGAGAGGTCATTGTGTTGCTCGACTCCATGGTTATTTTAGAATAGCACGATCGTGCAATTTACTGGATGATTGATCGAAGGCCGCTGCGTTGATTTTGGCGGGCGGTCTCAAACAAACTTAAGAAAGGGGACACCCGATGATCAAGCTGTGCGGTTTCGCGCTCTCTAACTATTACAACAAGGTGAAGTTCGTGCTCCTCGAACACGGCATTCCGTTCGAGGAAGTGTTCGTGAAGCCGAGCCAGGAAGAGGCGATGCTCGAGCATTCTCCGCTCGGCAAGGTGCCTTACATTCAGACTGAGCACGGCGATCTGTGCGAATCGCAAGCCATTGTCGAATATCTGGCCGCGCGTTTTCCCGACAAGGCGATTTTCTCCGCTGACCCATGGGAAGCGGCCAAGGAGCGCGAGTTGATCACGTTCGTGGATGTGCATCTCGAACTGACCGTACGCAACCTCTATAAAGAAGCGTTCTTCGGCGGGACCGTGACCGACGCGACCAAAGGGCGTGTCGAGAAGCTGCTCGTGCATCACATTGCCGGGTTCAAGCGGATCGCGAAATTCGGGCCGTATTTGCGCGGCGAGCGTTTCAGTGTCGCCGACGCAGCAGGGTATGTGAGCCTGCCGCTGGTCGGTATGGCGACGCAGATCGTCTATGGTCGCGATTTCCTGCTCGACGCTGGTGTGGACTGGAAAAGCTATGTGAAGGCGATCAACTCCCGGCCGGCCGCGCAGCGCGTGAGCGAGGACCGTAAAGCGGCTGTCGCGGCCTCGCGCCCGGCGTGAAGCGAGGCGATGGCCGCGCGGCGGGCGACACGAACCTGCGCGTGCAACGCACGCGTGAACTGCTGCGCGCGATGGCGAGGAACGTGGCTTCGTTCGCAGCATCGCGCAGGGCACTCTAGAGCCGCACCAGCCGGTCTAGCGCGGTGGCGAGGGTGGCTTCCTGCTTCGCAAAGCAGAAGCGCACCACGCCCGATTCGTGTGCCTCGTGATAGAACGCCGACACTGGAATCGCCGCGACGCCTATTTCGCCGGTCAGCCATTGCGCGAATTCGGCTTCGGGAAGATCGCTGATCGCCGAATAATCGACGCACTGAAAGTAGGTGCCTGTGCAAGGCAACAGCTTGAAGCGTGAATTCGCCAGGCCGGCGCGGAAGAAGTCGCGTTTCTTCTGATAAAACGCGGGTAGGTCCAGATACGGTGCCGGATCCTTCATGTAGTCCGCGAGGCCGACCTGCATCGGCGTGTTGACCGTGAACACGTTGAACTGATGCACTTTGCGAAATTCAGCGGTAAGCGCGGCGGGCGCGGCAACGTAGCCGACTTTCCAGCCGGTGACGTGATAGGTCTTGCCGAAGCTCGACACGACGAAGCTGCGCTGCGCCAGTTCCGGATAGCGGGCCACGCTTTCATGCGGTGCGCCGTCGTACACCATGTGTTCGTACACTTCATCGGAGAGAATCAGCACGTTGGTGCCGCGCACGATTTCTTCGAGCTTGCGCATGTCTTCCGCACGCCAGACCGTACCGGTCGGATTGTGCGGCGTGTTGATCAGCAGGAGGCGCGTTTTCGGCGTAATCGCGGCGGCGAGCTTGTCAAACGGGATCGCGTAGTCGGGCGCTTCGAGCGTAACGAATACCGGCTTGCCGCCGGCCAGTTCGATCGACGGCACGTAGCTGTCATAGTTCGGCTCGATCACGATCACTTCGTCGCCCGGATGCACGGTGCAGAGAATCGCGGTTAGCAGCGCCTGGGTGGCGCCCGCCGTCACGGTGATCTCGCTCGCGGCGTCGTAGCGGCGCCCGTATAGGCTCGCGATCTTGTCCGAAATCGCCTGACGCAGCGGCGCGGCGCCGGCCATCGGCGGATATTGATTGTGGCCGTCGCGCATGGCGTTCGCCACTGCGTCGACAATGCGGGGATCGCAGCCGAAATCGGGAAAACCCTGGCCGAGGTTCACCGCGCCTTTTTCGGCGGCGAGCGCGCTCATCACGGTGAAAATCGTTGTGCCGACGTTCGGCAGACGAGACGGAAACGAGGGACTCATGGGCGTGTCGTGCGGTGCATTCATGGCGCTGTCCGGAGCGTAGTCGAGTGAGTAGGCGAATTAACGGAGGGCTTCGTTTGAAAAGTACGAAGCCTGATTGTAGGGAATCGCCGCGCTACGTGCGCGCGTTCGCCTCAATGCTGGCCATCCGGCCAAGGGTCATAGGGACGCCGTCCCGACTGCCATACACGCGCTGACGAACGGTGCCGGCTGTGCAATCTGGAAACCGAAGTCGCGTGCAATCCGCTTGGCGAGTTTCAGTACCGCGCGGTCTTTCGACACCAGCCAGTCGGCCTGCGCGGCGTGCGCGAGTTCGAGGAATTTCTGGTCGTCGCGGTCTTTGCATTTGGGCAATGGCCTGGCATCTTCCGCAGGGGCGGCGGGTTCGACCAACTGCGCAAGGCGTGCAACGACGGCCAGCGCCGCCGCTTTGTCGACCTTGCGATGCACGAATTGCGGATAGTCGAGCACGTAGGTGAGCTCGGCGAGGCAGCGCGCGTCGATCAGCGCGGCTAGCGCGCCGCTTTCGAGCGCGGCGCGGATCGGCCGCGTGTGCGGATCGTCGAACACGAGAATATCGATCCAGACATTGGAATCGAGGACGACGCGCAAAGCGCCGTGTGAGGCATGGGAACCGGGCATTCGTTACAATCTGGCTTTCGTCTTTGACCGCCAGGCACGGCGTGCCTGCAAGTCCTCTATGATAATCGTTCTGTCACCGGCGAAATCGCTCGACTACGAAACCCCTGCGCATGTCAAAAAGCACACGATCCCCGATTTCGTCGACGATGCGGCCGAATTGATTGGCGGATTGCGCCTTTTGTCGCCGCAGCAAATCGGTTCGTTGATGAGTATTTCGGATCAGCTCGCCCACCTCAATTTTCAGCGTTACGCAGACTGGTCGCCCAGTTTCGGCACGCACAACGCCAAGCAGGCCGTGCTCGCGTTCAACGGCGATGTGTATGAAGGCTTCAACGCCAGGACCTTGTCGTCGGCCGATCTGGATTACGCGCAGAATCACGTGCGGGTGCTTTCCGGCCTGTATGGGCTGCTGCGCCCGCTCGATCTGCTGCAACCGTACCGCCTCGAAATGGGTACGCGTTTTGCCAATACGCGCGGCAAGGATCTGTACGCGTTCTGGGGCGAACGGATCACGCAGGCTTTGAATGCGCAACTGAAGAAGCGCGCTGCCGCTTCACGCGTGCTGGTCAACTGCGCTTCCGGTGAGTACTTCAAGTCCGTCAAACCCAAGGTGCTCGAAGCGCCGATCGTCACCCCCGTGTTTGAAGACTGGAAGGGCGGCCGCTACAAGATCATCAGTTTCCACGCCAAGCGCGCGCGGGGCCTGATGGCGCGCTACGCGGTCGAAAACCGTCTCGACAGGCCCGACCAGTTGAAGGATTTCGACGCCGAAGGCTACGCGTTCAACGCCGAGGCGTCGAACGATTCCACCTACGTATTCCGTCGCCGTATCGCCGACTAGGCGATTGCGGCGTGCACAAGCAGGGAAGAACATCATGACGTTATCGATTACGAGCAACTTCGACGCGGGCGCGATCGAAGTGCTGGCCTGCGAAGACGCTGGCAACATTCGTCTGCGCGTGCGGCCCGACAGTCATGCCGAGTTCGCGCAGTGGTTTTATTTCCGTTTGTCCGGCGCGGCCGGCGAGCGCTGCGTGATGACCTTCGAGAATGCCGCGGCATGCGCTTTCGCCGAAGGCTGGCGCGACTACCAGGCGGTGGCAAGCTATGACCGGGTAAACTGGTTCCGTGTGCCGACCTCTTACGATGGCCGTGTGTTGACGATCGACCATACGCCGGATTTCGACCGCGTCTATTACGCGTATTTCGAGCCGTATAGCGAGGAGCGTCATTCGGAGTTTCTCGGTGCGATCCAGCAGATGCCGCAGGCCACGCTGACGGAGTTGGGCAAGACCGTCGAAGGTCGGCCGATGTCTTTGCTGACGCTTGGCACACCGCAAACCGGCGACACGCCGAAAAAGAAAATCTGGCTGATCGCGCGCCAGCATCCTGGCGAGACGATGGCCGAGTGGTTTATCGAGGGTCTCGTCAAGCGGCTCGCCGGTTGGGGCGATTGGGCGGGCGACCCGGTGGCGCGCAAGCTCTACGATCACGCGGTGTTCTACATCGTGCCGAATATGAATCCGGACGGCAGCGTGCATGGCAATCTGCGCACCAACGCGACCGGTGCGAACCTGAACCGCGAATGGATGGAGCCGGACGCCGCGCGTAGTCCGGAGGTGCTGGTAGTGCGTGACGCGATTCACGCGACCGGTTGCGATCTCTTTTTCGATATCCACGGCGACGAGGCGCTGCCGTACGTCTTCGTAGCCGGCTCCGAAATGCTGCCCGGTTTCACGGAGCGGCAGGGAGAAGAGCAGAAAGCGTTCATTGAAGCATTCAAGCATGCGAGTCCGGATTTCCAGGACAAGTACGGCTATGCTGCGAGCAAGTATCGTGAAGACGCGCTCAAACTGGCTTCAAAGTACATCGGCAACGAATTCGGTTGTTTGTCGTTGACGCTGGAGATGCCGTTCAAGGACAACGCCAACTTGCCGGACGAGCGGGTGGGCTGGAATGGCGAGCGTAGCGCGTCGCTGGGCGCCGCCATGCTGCAGGCGATTTTGCGGCACGTAGAGACGTTTGCCTGACCGGACACCGTATGAAAACGGGGCACACACTTCTGAAGTGTGTGCCCCGTTTTTTTGGGGGTATGACACGCGGCGCAGGTTATTGAAACGGCCGTAGGTCATGCTCGCTATTGAGTCTTATTGAGTCTTATTGAGTCTTTTTCGCCGGGGACTTCTTTGCGGTCGATTTGCTTGAAGACTTGCCAGAAGATTTGCTGGAAGTTGCTCGCGAAGATTTCCCCGAGCTTGCCTTCGACGTCTTTCCGGTCGCTTTTTTGGTGGTTTTGCCACTGGCGGCGTGCTTGCCCTTCACGCTCTTATGCTTGCCGGAGGACGCTCGCGATCCGCCAGAGCCGGAGCTATGCGCCCGGGCGGGCGGCACCGGATCGTTCCAGCTGAACGCGAGCATCTGTGAACCGACGTAGCCGCAGCGGAATTTGAGATCGGCTGGATCGCCACCGCTCTGGGGAATGCCGAGGCCCTCGACGGTAACGATGTTATCTACCTTGACGCGCTGCTTGCCCTCGTCGAACGAATCGTTCCAGGGGGTGACCGACGCATGCGCGCTGTCGAAGGAACTGGGCGGAAATTCGACATGGTCGAAAGCGGTCGATGTACTTGCAACGAAGTTGCCATGAGCGGCGCAATCCGCAACAAGCGGATCCGCATGCATGTCATTGACAAATTTGTTGACGAGATCGTTGTGCTGTTCGAGTTGATCGGCGTATGCGGGAGCAGTGCAAATGAGCGAGAGACTCGCTGCAAATGTTGCTAACCGGCCGACCAGCCGCAGCAATCGGCGCGGTACGTTGGTGCGATCCATCTAGTTCGTTAGACGCTAATGAGACATGAGGCACGTAAGATGCCTGGCGAGAGGGATGAGTTCAATCCTGACACAAATATTTTGTCCTGTCGTGGTGCGTGAACTCAGGCGCCATGTGGGCCGAGATGGCCGATTGTCACGGATAGGTGCTTGATGCCGCACCCGTGTCAGGTGCGTGGGCCACCCAATCGATATCGGCGTACATCATAAGTGGTCACCCACGCGGGTCGGTAGACCGCAATCAATGCCGTCGACATGCCCGTGAACCATGCCTCGCCGATGGCCAGCAGAAGCACGCTGAACGCGTAGCCGGCCGGCACCACGGTCATCGAACCGTCGGCGAGCGCGATGTGGATGCCGAGTGCGGCGGCCGCCGTGAACGATACGGCAATGGCGGGTGAGACGAAACCCTGGCCGAAGATAAACATGAAGAGGTTACGCGGCAGCCACGCGATGCTGGCGCGCTGGATCAAGGTCGAAATGCCGACAGGCAGCGCACCGAACACGAGAAAAGTCACTGCGATGCCCTGCCAGGGAGCGTCGAAGACGACGGCGGCAAGACCGGTGACTATTGCCATGGCGATCAGCGCGAGTCCCCAGTCGAACAACGTGACGACCAGCGTGGCCCCGAGCAGATGCATGACCGTGCCGTCGTCGAGCCAGGCGTTGCTCGCCCACAGCACCGACACGGCGACAATGATCGCGAGCCAGACATGCTGGAGTGTGCCGTCTTGAAGTCGTTTGAAAGGATTTTTCCACAGCGCGAGCGCGACCACTATCGCAGTGGCGATCCAGCCACCGACAGCGACCCAGAACGGAAGCGGTGTGTAGAGGAAACCCATGTATCTCATATTACTCGTTGGACGAGAAAAGGTGTGAGCGGATTCCATGCCAGCCGGCATGAACGCTGCCAGAAAGTGCGTGTTCCGATTCTGGTGCGCGCGCCGGCTGACGTCATGCCGGACCTTGCGTAGCCTGTTCCGATGCCGGTCCGGCGGTCGCGTCGCCGTATTGCGTGTTGGGTTCGGCTGCCATTGGCAGCGCGCCCGCCGTGTCGTTCGCGGGCAACGGATACTGGAAACGCCGTGACGTACGGCGCCGCAACGGCACCACGCCAGCTTGCCCCATGACCGGACGAACCGGACCTTCGTGATCGTTGCGCAGTACTTGCAAATGAGCCGACAGCCAGCCGTTGTAAAGCGCGACCGCGGCGGCGCGGTTAGGCGCTCCGAGTTGCTGGAATATGCTGGTCAGGTGGATCTTGACGGTGCCCTCACTGATACCGAGCGTGCGCGCGATCATCTTGTTGGTGCTGCCCATGTGGACGCAGCGCATGATCTGCTGCTGGCGGGGCGACAGACCGGTGGAAAGTCTGCTCCGGCGCGGTGGTGGATTTTTTTCGTCGAATGGCCGGATGGCGGAATCCGGCGGCAGCGGAGGGTTGAGTGCCAACGCCCCCGGCGGCACATAGTGACCGCCCAGCAGAACCATCTCTAAAGCGCGCACGATCAGGCACGGGTCGGTTTCGCGCGGAATCACGCCGAGCACACCTTCGTCCATGAGGTTTCGCACGACGGCTGGAGAGGCGTCGTCGGTCAGCACGGCAATGCGCAGGTCCGGGTAATGGCTGAGCAGATGACGGGCATCGTCAACCGACATCCAGTCCTGCCAATCGATCACGAGCAGGTCGGGCAGCAGGCGCTTGAGGGTACGTTCAACCTGACGCCAATCCTGTGCTTCGTTAAAGCGCGCCAACCGATCGATCTGCCGCAGTAGTGCCTTGAGCCCGTCGCGTCGTTCCGCGTCTGAGTTGAGTATTGAGAATCGCATGCCATGTCTCCAGATGAATCGGACGAGGTGGCGCGATGCGTGCGGGCCGGCGGGGTGCCGGGAGCATGACGATGCGCCACCGCCACCATGATGACAAATTCCCTTCGTTTTGACGGCCTGTCCAAAAGGCATAGGAGGAATGACATAAAAAAGCCCCGCGCTCGGCGGGGCTTCTTGATGTCGACGCCGCGGCGCAGTGACGCCGGCACCTGTTAATCAGTGGAAATGCGGTTGCGCGGGCTCCGCGTCCTCCGGCATTTCAGCATGGACGATTTCGCCGAGCGGGTCGGCATAGAGGGGGACACCGCAGTCATCGCAATATTCCGGCTCGAAGCGGCCCGCGTGACGGCGCACGTCTGTCACGCCGGTTTCCTTGAGCAAGGCGACGATTTCTTCGAGCGGGTCGTCTGATGCGGCCGTCTCTTGCGGTTCTTCATCAATGCCGGGCTCGCCATTTTCGCGGCCATAAAGTGGCCACACGACGCCGTAGATCACATCATTGCTGCCCTTGCGTGTGAAGCCGACGCGATATTCGTCGATCCGGCGCTCGCCGAAGCCTGCGACAACCGCGCGCAACTCCTGTGGGGCCGTGCCGATTGTGTCGAACAGATAACGCACAGCGGTACGTACCGTGTGAGGGCGCACGCTTTCGTCGGCGTCGCGGCAGGCTGAATAGTAGGCATCCGGCAGCAGGCACTCGAATTCACATCCGGGCAGCACCAGCGACAGATTGGCGCCGCCTTGCGTCGCCCATTGTTCGAGGCATTGACCGCGCTCGATCCGGCTGCCGTTCTCCTCCTCCTGCCAGCGAAATGCTGGCTCGCCTACCGGCGCCGCGACGACGGCCAGCAGAAAACGCGGGTCGGCGAGGATTGGCGAGGTTTCCGGCAGTTCGCCAAAATTAAGTTTGACGTTGCTGCCGGCCATAGCTGCCTGAGCGAGCTGCTGGGCAATACGCCAGGTTTCGACGTGGTGACGCGGCAGTTGGTCGATGCTGTAAAGGAACGGCACCATGGCGACACGCGTATTGGCCGCGAGCACGTGCGCCTGCAGATGCGCGCGCAACGCATCGGCCGCGTCCGTTTTGAGCGGGCCGGAAGGAATCATGTAACGAGTCCAGGCCAGCACCGGCGCAGCAATCAGCAGCGCCTCATAAGGAACACCTTCGTGTTCGAGGACGAACGACTCGCTGTGCGTTTCCGCCATGTCGGCGAGTGCGCCGTAAGCATCAGGATGATTCTGCTGCAGATGATCGAGCGCGGCGTCCAGCGTTGTCTGGTTGGCGTTGCGGATGATCTTGGCCAGCAACACATCGAGCTTCGCTTCCCAGAAGCGATCCTCGGTGCGGCTGCCCGACGCGAAAAGCGCGAGCGAAAGACCGACAAGCTTGTCGGCATCGGGGGGGAGACGTTTGGCGATTCGCGAGCGCATAAATCCAGAATTTGGGGGGCACAGAACCTTATATTCTAGTCTTTTCTATGCCGCCATATTATTTAGCTGACTATGCGGGATGGATTGGGACCTTCTCGCCTTGAAAATAAGGCTGTGGCGAGCGCTGTCAGATGCGTTGCGTGGCATCCTGGCCGGATGATATAAGACATGCCCGGGGGCGGGACTCGCTTCTATACTGACTGCGGTCAGTGGGCGCCTGGCAGGTGCATGTCTACTCGTCGCTGTGGTCTGGCGCAACAGGAGATTCATAGTGAAATCGGACCAACTGATTGAGCGTCTCGCCGCAGTGTTCGCGTTGATCATACTGGTGGGCGGCTCGCTGCTGGTGCTTGCGCCTTTTACGACTGCGCTGCTGTGGGGCGCCATCCTCAGTTATAGCTCGTGGGGCTTGTACCGGCGGCTCACTGCGGCGGTTGGTGGGCGGCGGAAGCTGGCCGCGACATTGATCGTGCTCATCATTCTGATTGTGGTGCTTGGCCCGTTTGTATATGCAGGCTTTGCTTTCGGTGCGCACGTGCATGAGATCGTCGCGGTAGTACAGCGGCTCTTTGAGGCTGGCTTGCCGGATCTGCCGCCGTGGGTGGGGAGAATTCCGCTGGTCGGTTCGAACATCGAGGCGTTTTGGGCGAATGTAACAAGTAGCAACTCCGAACTGATCGCGCAAATGCGTGCGCTTGCGGCGCCGGCCGGTAAGTGGATCCTGGCGGCTGCGATCGCTGTTACGCACGGTCTGGGATTGCTGGCGCTGAGTATCGTGCTCGCGTTTTTCTTTTATACCGGCGGGGAGGGCGCGGCGGCCTGGTTGCGGGCGGGCATGCGGCGTATTGCCGGCGAACGCGCCGATTATCTGTTGACACTGGCTGGCAGCACGGTGAAGGGCGTGGTCTACGGAATCCTCGGCACTGCGCTTGTGCAAGGCATTCTTGCCGGATTCGGATGCTGGATTGCGGGCGTCCCGGCACCGGCGCTGCTTGGGCTGGCGACATTCTTTCTGTCAGTCATACCCGGTGGCCCGGTAATCGTCTGGTTGCCCGCGGCGATCTGGTTGTATCACGGCGGCGCAACGGGTTGGGCAATCTTTCTGGTTGTGTGGGGCGTGCTGGTTGTCGGCATGTCCGACAATGTCATCAAGCCGATTTTGATCGGCAAGAGTAGCGACATGCCGCTGATCCTGGTGATGCTGGGTATCCTGGGCGGTGCGTTTGCTTTTGGTTTCCTTGGTGTTTTCATCGGCCCAACGTTGCTGGCGGTTGCCTATACCGTGCTGCACGATTGGACGATCGGCGCCCCGGCGGCGCACGTCCCGATGTCCGACGTGGAAGTGCCAGTTGTCGATAAGCCCGAGGCACATGGAAAAGGCGCTCTGAAATAAATTCCAGATAACGCTTGCAAGGCGGGGGGGCGGCTCGCTAGAATCTCGCTCTTTCGTGCTCCGGACGCCGGGGCACGGGGAAGTGGGAGAGCCAGTCGTGGCAAGGGTTTGAGCGACGTGAGCGGGTTGAGAAAGTGATAAAAACCTGTTGACGATGTAGCGAAAGTTCTTCATAATCTCGTTCCTCTGCTGCTGATGCAGCGACGCAGAACGAAGCGGTACCAGTGGTTGCGCAGGTGGGCAGCACGGTGCGGATTCGGTAGTGAATGCGGACTCGATCTTTAAAAATTAACAGCCGATAAGTGTGGGCGCTTGATGCGCGACGCGCGGTGGACTCCTCGGGGTCTGCCGGAAGCGAAAGTATCAAGTCTCACACGAGTATTAAAGGAAGGTTTTCCTGTCGGGGTGGATTCACGCCGGCAGGTTAATCATTCGTCAGTACGTTGAGTGAGCGACCGGTTTCGAAAGAGACCGAAAAACAGTAACAGGTTTGAACTGAAGAGTTTGATCCTGGCTCAGATTGAACGCTGGCGGCAT